>NZ_JPGM01000014.1:0-157836 GCF_000731655.1 Burkholderia sp. MSh2
GGCGGACCTCTGTAATGCGGTAGCCAATCCGCGGATATCAGCGTGATCCACCGTCGAGACGTACTGCTACGCCGCCCTCAGGAAATTCGAATGGAACCTCTCAGAGAGAACTGAAAACCGATCCCAATTGACAGCGGGAGTCATATCAGCCGTTCATCGCATACGGCCGCGTCATTACTTCGAGGAAGTGGCCGTCCGGATCGTCGAAATACACGCCGCGGCCACCGTTGTGACGGTAGATGTCGCCGGCTTGCCGCCTGGCCGGATCGGCCCAGTGCGCCAGCCCGCGCTCGCGAATGCGGGCGAGCACGCGATCGAAGCCGGCCTCGTCGATCAGGAACGCGTAGTGCTGCGCGTCGATCTTCCCCGTTTGTTCGTAAAAATCGAGCGACACGCCGTTGTCGAGCGGGACGACCAGCATCGCGCCGAACGGCGTCGGCGGCGGCAACTCCAGAAGCTCGGTGAGGAAGCGGCTCGACGCGTGCTTGTCGCGGCACCAGACGATCGTATGGTTGAGCTGGACGTTCATGGTGTGGCCCCGTGAAGGGCACCGCGATGGGCATGCACACACGATAGCCGATAGCGGCCGCGGTTCAAGCGGGACAAGCCTGACAAGCGCGACAAGCGGCCGCCGGACGGGCGGCCGCTTCGATTACTCGCCGGCGATGGCCGGCCCGCCGGTATTGCCGCGGCGGTTGCGCCGCTTCTCGGCCCATACGCGGAAACGGTCCATGTACAGGTAGACGACCGGCGTCGTATAGAGCGTCAGCACTTGCGACACGATCAGGCCGCCGGCGATCGCGATCCCGAGCGGCGCGCGCAGCTCGGCGCCGTCGCCGTTGCCGAACGCGAGCGGCAGCGCGCCGAGCAGCGCCGCCATCGTCGTCATCATGATCGGGCGGAAGCGCAGCAGGCACGCCTCGTGGATCGCGTCGAACGACGACTTCCCGTTGTTGCGCGTCTGGTCGATCGCGAAGTCCACCATCATGATCGCGTTCTTCTTCACGATGCCGATCAGCAGGATCACGCCGATCAGCGCGATGATGCTGAATTCGGTCTTGAACAGCAGCAGCGCGAGCAGGGCGCCGACGCCGGCCGACGGCAGCGTCGACAGGATCGTGATCGGGTGGATATAGCTCTCGTACAGGATCCCGAGCACGATATAGACGGCCAGCAGCGCGGCGAGGATCAGGATCGGCTGGTCGTTCATCGACTGCTGGAACGCCTGCGCGGTGCCCTGGAAGCTGCCGACGATCGTCGGCGGGACGCCGATCTCGCCCATCGTCTGGTAAATCACCTGCGTGGCCTGCGACAGCGACACGCCCGGCGGCAGGTTGAACGAGATCGTCGTCGCGACGAACAGCCCCTGGTGGTTGACCGACAGCGGCGTCGTGCTCGGCCCGAACGTCGCGATGGCCGACAGCGGGATCATCGTCGACTGCGAGGTCGACACGGACGCGCCCGACGACGCGCTCGACTTGCCGCTCGACGCGATCGAGTTGAGCGCCTGGTTGCGCGCGGAATCGGACGCGATCGCCGCAGCGCTTTGCGCGGCCGTGCCGGCGCTCGACGTGCCGGCCGACGTCGCGACGTAGGTGCCGGCGGCCGCGTTGGTGGTCTGCGAACCGTTCGCGCTGCCGCCCGTCGTGCTGATCCACACCTGGTTCAGCATTTCCGGGTGCTGCCAGTATTTCGGCGCGACTTCCATCACGACGTGGTACTGGTTCAGCGGGTTGTAGATCGTCGAGACCTGGCGCTGGCCGAACGCGTCGTACAGCGTGTTGTCGATCTGCGACGGCGTGATGCCGAAGCGCGCGGCCGTCGCGCGGTCGATCGTGACCATCGACTCGAGGCCGCCTTGCTGCTGGTCGGAGTTCACGTCGGTCAGCTCGGGGCGCTTCTGCAGCGCCTCGGTCAGGATCGGCCCCCACTTGTACAGCTCGGTGCTCGAATCGCCGAGCAGCGTGAACTGGTACTGCGCGTTGCTCTGCCGGCCGCCGACGCGGATGTCCTGTGCAGCCTGCAGGAACGTGCGGGCGCCCGCGACGTCCGACAGCGGCGCGCGCAGTTGCTGGATCACCTGGTCGGCCGACAGCTTGCGCTCGGAACGATCCTTCAGCGTGACGAACATGAAGCCCGAGTTGGTTTGCGTGCCGCCGGTGAAGCCCGCGACGCTCTTCACGTTCGGGTTGTGCTGCACGATCCGCATCATCTCGGAGAACTTCAGCTTCATCGACTGGAACGACGTCGCCTGGTCGGCCTGGATGCCGCCGATCATCAGCCCGGTGTCCTGCTGCGGGAAGAAGCCCTTCGGCACGACGATGTACAGGTAGACGTTCAGCCCGACCGTCGCGACCAGGGTCAGCATGATCAGCAGCGGCCGGCGCAGCGCCCACGACAGCGAGCGCTCGTAACCGCGCTGCATGCGGCTGAAACAGCGTTCCAGGAATCGCGCGAAGCGCCCTTCGCTCTGCGGCGTGTGCGACTCGGGCAGCAGGCGCGCGCACATCATCGGCGTGACGGTGAGCGACACCGCGAGCGACACGGCGATCGCCAGCGACAGCGTCAGCGCGAACTCGCGGAACAGGCGCCCGACGATGCCGCCCATCAGCAGGATCGGCAGGAACACCGCGACGAGCGAGATGCTCATCGACAGCACCGTGAAGCCGACCTCGCGCGCGCCGTCGAACGCGGCCTGCATGCGGGTCTTGCCGTTCTCGATGTGCCGCGAGATGTTCTCGAGCACGACGATCGCATCGTCGACGACGAAGCCGGTCGCGACGATCAGCGCCATCAGCGACAGGTTGTCGATCGAGAAGCCGAGCAGGTACATCGCGCCGAACGTGCCGATGATCGAGATCGGCACCGCGACGCTCGGGATCAGCGTCGCGCGCCAGTTGCGCAGGAACAGGAACACGACCATCACGACCAGGCTGACCGCGATCAGCAGCGTGTGCTCGGTGTCCTTCAGCGACGCGCGAATGGTGGTCGAGCGGTCGAGCACGGGCGTGACGGTGATGTCGGCCGGCAGCGACGCGGTGAGCTGCGGCAGCGCGTCGCGCACGCGGTCGATCGTGTCGATGATGTTCGCGCCGGGCGAGCGGTAGAGGATCACGAGCACCGCGCGCTTGCCGTTCGACAGGCCGAGGTTGCGCAGGTCCTCGACCGAATCGACGACGTCGGACAGGTCGGACAGCCGGACGGCCGCGCCGTTGCGGTACGCGACGACCAGGTCGCGGTATTGCGACGCCTCGGACGCCTGGTCGTTCGTGTAGAGCTGGTAGTGCTGCGGGCCGAACTCGATCGCGCCCTTCGGCGCGTTGGCGTTCGCGGAGGCGAGCGCCGCGCGCACGTCCTCCAGGCCGATCCCGTAGTGGAACAGCGCCTGCGGCTCCAGCTCGACCCGCACGGCCGGGTTCGCGGAGCCGCTCACCGACACCTGGCCGACCCCGTCGATCTGCGACAGCGACTGCTGCAGCACCGTCGACGCGGCGTCGTACAGCTTCGCGGCCGACGTGGTTTCCGACGTCAGCGACACGATCATGATCGGCGAATCGGCCGGGTTGACCTTGCGGTAGGTCGGGTTGCTCTTCAGCGCGGCGGGCAGGTCGGCGCGCGCCGCGTTGATCGCGGCCTGCACGTCGCGCGCGGCGCCGTCGATGTCGCGGTTCAGGCCGAACTGCAGGGTGATCCGCGAATTGCCGACCGTACTCGTCGACGTCATTTCGGTCACGTCGGCGATCGAGCCCAGGTGCCGCTCGAGCGGGCTCGTCACGCTGGTCGCGACGGTTTCCGGGCTTGCGCCCGGCAGCGACGCCTGCACCGAGATCGTCGGGAAGTCGACCTGCGGCAGCGGCGACACCGGCAGCTTGACGAATGCGAACAGGCCCGCGAGCGCGACGCCGATCGCGAGCAGCGTCGTCGCGACGGGGCGGGTGATGAAGGGGCGCGACAGGTTCATGTCGGCACTCGCTGGGCCGCCCCAAGGGTGCCGACCGCCCCCTTGGGGGGCAGCGAACGAAGTGAGCGTGGGAGTCGTTTCATTTACGCATCCGTGCGCGTGCCGGCGTGGGGGCCGTGGCGTTCGAACCAGCCGCGCACGCGGCGCGCGAGCGAGTCGAAGCCGAGGTAGATCACGGGTGTCGTGAACAGCGTCAGCACCTGCGACACGATCAGGCCGCCGGCGATCGCGATCCCGAGCGGCTGGCGCAGCTCGGAACCGGCGCCGGAGCCGACGATCAGCGGCACCGCGCCGAGCAGCGCGGCGAGCGTCGTCATCAGGATCGGCCGGAAGCGCAGCAGGCACGCCTGGTAGATCGCCTCGCGCGGCGGCTTGCCTTCGACGCGCTCGGCCTCGAGCGCGAAGTCGATCATCATGATCGCGTTCTTCTTCACGATGCCGATCAGCAGCACGATGCCGATGATCCCGATGATGTCGAGATCGTGCCCGGTGATCATCAGCGCGAGCAGCGCGCCGACGCCGGCCGACGGCAGCGTCGACAGGATCGTGATCGGGTGGATGTAGCTCTCGTACAGCACGCCGAGCACGATGTACATCGTGACGATCGCGGCGAGGATCAGGAACAGCTGGTTCGACAGCGACGCCTGGAACGCGAGCGCCGCGCCCTGGAAGCGCGTCTGGAACGACGCGGGCAGGCCGATGTCCTTCTCGGCGGCCTCGATCGCCTTGACGGCCTCGCCGAGCGACGCGCCCGGGGCGAGGTTGAACGACACGGTGGTCGACGGGAACTGCGACAGGTGCGCGACCAGCAGCGGCGACGGCCGCTCGTGGAACGACGCGATCGACGACAGCGGCACCTGGCCGCCGCCCGCCGACGGCAGGTAGATGTCGTTCAGCGATTGCGCGTAGTGCTGCTCCTTCGGCTCGGACTCGAGGATCACGCGGTACTGGTTCGACTGCGTGAAGATCGTCGACACGATGCGCTGGCCGAACGCGTCGTACAGCGCGTTGTCGACGGTCGCCGGCGTGATGCCGAAGCGCGCGGCGCTTGCGCGGTCGATCTCGATGTAGACCGACTGGCCGTTGCTCTGCAGGTCGGTCGCGACGTCGGCGAGCGACGGCTCCTGCTGCAGCCGGGTGACGAGCTTCGGCACCCAGGTCGCGAATTCGTCCGGGTTCGGGCTCGTCAGCATGAACTGGTACTGCGTCGGGCTGACGGTCGAGTCGATTGTCAGATCCTGCACCGACTGCATGAACAGCGAGATGCCGGTCACGTCGCGCACGCGGTGCTGCAGGTCGCGGATGATCTGCGCGGCCGTTTCGGAGCGGTCGTCGCGCGCCTTCAGGTTGATCAGCATCCGGCCGCTGTTCAGCGTGATGTTGCTGCCGTCCACGCCGATGAACGACGTCAGGCTGTCGACGTTCGGATCCTTCAGGATCTCGGTTGCGAGCGCCTGCTGGCGTTCGGCCATCGCGCCGTACGAGATGGACTGCGGCGCCTGCGTGATCGCCTGGATCACGCCGGTATCCTGCGCGGGGAAGAAGCCCTTCGGCACGTAGACGTAGAGCAGGGCGGTCAGCGCGAGCGTCAGCAGCGCGACGACGAGCGTCGAGCGCTGGCGGTTCAGCACCCATTCGAGCGCGACCGCGTAGCGCGCGATCACCCAGTCGATCGCCCGGTGCACGCGCGCCTCGAAGCGATGGCTCTCGGGCGGCGGCGAATGGCGCAGCAGCTTCGCGCACATCATCGGCACGAGCGTGAGCGACACGATGGCCGAGATCACGATCGTCACCGCGAGCGTGATCGCGAATTCATGGAAGAGGCGCCCGACCACGTCGCCCATGAACAGCAGCGGGATCAGCACCGCGATCAGCGACACCGTCAGCGAGATGATCGTGAAGCCGATCTGCCTCGAGCCCTTCAGCGCGGCCTCGAGCCCCGACTCGCCTTCCTCGACGTAGCGCGCGATGTTCTCGATCATCACGATCGCGTCGTCGACGACGAAGCCGGTCGCGATGGTGAGCGCCATCAGCGACAGGTTGTTCAGCGAGAAGCCGGCCAGGTACATCACCGCGAGCGTGCCGATCAGCGACAGCGGTACGGACAGGCTCGGGATGATCGTCGCATAGATGTTCGCGAGGAACAGGTACATCACGAGCACGACGAGCGCGACCGCGAGCAGCAGCTCGAACTGCACGTCGCGCACCGCGGCGCGGATCATCGTCGTGCGGTCGGTGACGATCTGCACGTCGAGCGCGGCCGGCAGCGTTTCCTGCAGCTTCGGCAGTTGCGCCTTGATCGCGTCCACCGTCTGGATCACGTTCGCGCCCGGCTGGCGCTGCACGTTCAGGATGATCGCGGGTTCCGAATTCACCCATGCGCCGAGCTTGGTGTTTTCCGAGCCGGCGACGACGGTGGCGACGTCGGTGAGTATCACCGGGCGGCCGTTCTTGTAGGCGACGACGGCGCTGTTGTACTGGTCGGCGCTCGTGAGCTGGTCGTTCGCGTTGATCGTGTACGCGCGCGACGGGCCGTCGAAGTTGCCCTTCGGCGTGTTCACGTTCAGGTTCGAGATCGTCGTGCGCAGGTCGTCGAGGTTCATCCCGTACTGCGCGAGCGCGGTCGGGTTCGCCTGGATGCGCACGGCCGGGCGGTTGCCGCCCGACAGGCTGACGAGGCCGACGCCCGCGATCTGCGAAATCTTCATGGCGAGGCGCGTGTCGGCCAGGTCCTGCACCTGCGTGAGCGGCAGCGTCTTCGACGTGACGGCGAGGGTCAGCACCGGCGCGTCGGCCGGGTTGACCTTCGCGTAGATCGGCGGGGCAGGGAGGTCGGACGGCAGCAGGTTGCCGGCCGCGTTGATCGCGGCCTGCACTTCCTGTTCGGCGATGTCGAGCGGCAGGTCGAGCGAGAACTGCAGCGTGATCACGGACGAGCCGGCCGAGCTTTGCGACGACATCTGGTTCAGCGACGGCATCTGCCCGAACTGCCGTTCGAGCGGCGCGGTGACCGACGAGGTCATCACTTCCGGGCTCGCGCCCGGGTAGAAGGTCTGGACCTGGATCGTCGGATAGTCGACTTCCGGCAGCGCGGCGAGCGGAAGGAAGCGCAGCGCGACCAGACCGGCCAGCATGATCGCCGCCATCAGGAGCGCGGTGCCGACCGGCCGGAGAATGAAGATACGGGAGGGATTCATCGGGCGGCCCGCGCGTTATTGGGCCGCTGCCTGCGACGCGCCGTGCCGGTGTCCGTGATGGCCGCCGGCGCCCGAGGCCGCATGCGCGCCCGACGCGCCTTTCGGCCGGTCCGCCGGGATCGCGATCTTCGCGCCTTCGCGCAGCCGGTCGGAGCCGTCGGTCACCACGCGCTCGCCGATCGCGAGGCCGCTGACGATGCTCGTGCGCTCGCCGTCGACCGGGCCGGGCGTGACCTTGCGCACCGTCACCGTGTTGTCGGCGTTCACGACGTAGACGAACTGGCCGATCGAGCCGCTCAGCACGGCCGAGGTCGGCACGATCGTCGCGTTGCGCATCACGTCGACCAGCAGCCGGGTGTTCACGAACTGATTCGGAAACAGCATGCCGGCCTTGTTGTCGAAGTTCGCGCGCAGCTTGACCGTGCCGGTGCTCGTGTCGATCTGGTTGTCGAGCGTCGCGAGCGAGCCCGTCTCGAGCGGCACCGTGTTGTTGCGGTTGTACGCGGTGACCGACAGCGTCTGGCCGGCGTTCACCTGCTTGAGGATCTGCGGCAGGTTGTCTTCCGACGTCGTGAAGATCACGCTCATCGGCTGCAACTGCGTGATCACGACGATGCCGTTGGTATCGCCCGGCGTCACGTAGTTGCCGGGGTCGACCTGGCGCAGGCCGACGCGGCCGGATACCGGCGCCGTGATGCGTGCATACGTGAGGTTCAGTTTCGCGGAATCGATCGCGGCCTGGTCGGTCTTGACCGCGCCTTCGTATTGCTTGACGAGCGACGCCTGCGTATCGACCGTCTGCGACGCGATCGAGTCCTGCGACAGCAGCGTCTGGTAGCGCTTCAGGTCGAGGCGGGCGGTCGCGAGCAACGCGGCGTCGCGCGCGTACGTGCCGTCGGCGTTCTCGAGGGCCACCTGGTACGGGCGCGGGTCGATCTGCGCGAGCAAGTCGCCTTTCTTGACGATCTGGCCTTCCTGGAACGCGACCGACTGCAGGTAGCCCGACAGCTGGGTCTTGACCGTCACGTTCGCGAGCGGCGTGACGGTGCCGAGTGCGGACAGCACGATCGGCATCTCGCCCTGCGTCGCGGTCGCGACCTGCACCGGCTGCGGAATGTTCGCCATGGCAGCGGGGCCGCCGCGGCCGCGATGGCCGCCGCCGTTGCCGCCGGAACTCGCGCCCGCGCCGCTCGCGGCGCTGCCGGCAGCCGGCGTGCGGCTCCACGGGTGCCACCACAGCAGGCCGCCGATGACGACGACCGCGAGCGCCCCGATCATCAGCTTACGGCGCGGTGGCCGTGCGTGGGGCGCGGGATCTTTCGAGGGAAGCGTGGGCTTTTGTTCGTTATCCATCGTGTTCTGTCAGGAAGACGGCGCGGCGTGCCGGGAATCGGACTGCTGGGCTGCGCGGGAGCGGGCGGTGCCGGTAGGGGCGGCCCGGCTCGGTCCGGGGCCCCGCCGGCGCGCGCGGGAAAAGAGCGGTGCGCGCCGCGAATGCGGCGCGACGATGGGCATGATGCTACGTCCCGTCCCCGTTAGAGTCCAGTGGTCTATCTTTCACTGGGTTACGGTCGTTACAGAACACGACAGGATGATGACGAAACGATTACACGCGGACGCGCCGGGCCGGCGCCCCGCCGATCTCGCGGGTGATTTTCGCGATGCATTCGTGCAGGGCGGGCACCACGTGTTCCCGCAGCCAGTCGGGCGGGCACTGATGCGACGCGCCGCCGCAATTCACCGAATAGCGCTGCCCCGACGGGCCGACGAAGCCGGCCGCGACGGCATTCAGGCCTTCGCGCCATTCGCCGATCGCGATCGCGTGGCCGTCGCGCATCGCGTCGTCCAGCGCGGGGTTCAGCCGCGCGGACACGTGCGGCCAGTCGTCGCCGGCCGTGGTGCGCAGCGAGTCGATCAGCAGGCGGCGCTCGTCGTCCTCGAGCGCGGCGAGATAGGCTCGGCCCACCGCGGTGCGCGCGATGTCCATCCGCGAGCCGATCTCGAGGCGCGTGACGAGCACGGCCGAGCGCGGCCGGATCACGTCGATCGCGACCATGTCGAGCCGGTCGCGCACCGCGAGGTGCACGGACAGCGACGTACGCTCGGCCAGCTCGATCATGAACGGCCGCGAACGCGCGCGGATGTCGAAGTTGCGCAGGAAACCATGGCTCAGTTCGAGCACCGAGGCGGTGAGCACGAAGCGCTCGCTGTCGGGCAACTGGAACAGGAAGCCGGCGCTGACGAGCGTCGCGGTGATGCGCGAGACGGTCGGCTTCGGGATGCCGGTCAATTCGGCCAGCTCACGATTGCTGACGGGCGCATCGGCGGCCGCGATGCGGCGCAGCACGGCGAGGCCGCGGGCGAGTGCCGTGATCTCGTCGGGCGACGATTCACGGTCCCGGGACGCGGAAGGGGTTACAGTTGTGGACACGAGGGATTCTCTCTATTTCCGAAACTCGATTTCAATTTTGTTGGTATTGTAGGACTATTGTCAAAAGATGCATGTTCCGCGGGCGAACCGGTCACTGGATGATATTTTACGGGTTCACCCTTGGTTTATTAGGAAAACGCTCAAATGAGCGTTGCTGAAAAGTGCGTGAACCGGTGCAAATACCGCTTGACTTGTCGGGCGGAAACGGAAAGAATGTCTCACGTTTTCGAAACATCGTTTCAGGAGTTTAACCGGCAACGGTGTTTCGCGCAGTCTCTCAGGTTCTAGCACGGCCCTCGGAATGGCTAGAACTTTTTTAGCGCCACGGTCTCCGTGGCGCTTTTTTTTGCCTGTTTTACCGCGCATCCGCCCGGACGCGTCAGACCCGCATTATCCTCCGATCGTTGCAAACACCCGTTCGAACCCGCGCGGCGCATGCCGGCATGTACGGTTCGTGCGATTCGCGCGCGCAAAAAAAAGCGCGACACCCGCACTGGGCATCGCGCATGAAACGGCGTGGAGCGCCGACGAATGAACGGTGATGAAGAAAGTGGCGGCCGGCGAGGTCCGGCCGGCCAGCGGAGGCGGGCCTCCTCGCGCGATCCGGTCAGGCCTTCACGAGCTTGATGCCGGTCTGCTCGGCGGTCAGGTAGCCGACGCTCGCGCCGAAGCGGTCCTTGAAGTTCGCGCGCACGAGCGGATCGAGCGTCGGCTTGACCTTGTCGTGCAGCGGCGACTCCCAGTCGCCCGCATGCTGGAAGTTGCTCATGATGTAGGTCCAGCCGTTGATCTCGTCGACCGCGTGCAGGCCGGTCGATTCCGCGCCGGCCGGACACGACAGCACGCGCACGAGCGACTTCGTGTCGACGTTGTAGGCCCACAGGAAGTTGTTCACGTGCATGCCCGAGTCTTCGCCGATGAAGAGCGTGCGCAGCTTTTCGGAGTACTTCAGGTTGTCGGGGTTCGCGATCTTGTCCGGGTTCGCGAGGTTGCCGAGCCCGTCGGCCGCGGCGAGATCCTCGCCGACGAGCGCGGCAGGCGCGCCCATGTCGACCGGCACCCACTCGCTGTCGATCGCGCCGCCCGTCGTGTCGCGCTGGCTGCCCTTCAGGTTCAGCGCGTAGACGGCGCCCGCCGCGATCTTCTTGTCGACCGCGACGTCGCGCGATACGGCGTTGCCCTTGACCATCGACGTCTCGATTCGCGACATCGCGGTGTAGACGATCTTGTCCTTCGCGTTCACGGTCGTGCCTTCGAGCTTCGTGAAGCCCATGCTGCCGCCGAGCAGCGCCGCGTAGCGGTGTGTCTCGAGGAACGCGGCGGCCTTTTCCATCCCCGGCTTCACGCGCATCCAGTTGAACTTGCCGCCGAAGTGGATCTTCGTAAAGCCCGGATCGTTCGGGTCGGTGGTCGTCAGGTCCATGATGTCCGACGCCTTCAGCGTGTTCGCGAGCGTTTCGATTTCGCCGCTCGTCGCGTGGCCGATCCGGATCCACGTCAGCGTCGCGGTGCCTGCGCCGGCGGACGACGTCTGCGCCCACTTCGCGACGTACAGCGTGCCGGCCGACAGGTCGGCCGCCTTGTCGGCGACGAACATGAACAGGCCGCCGTTGGTGGCGTCGTCACCCATCATCACGGTGCGCTGGTCCGGCATCACCTGGATCAGCTCGTGCGAGATGCGGCCGAGGCAGTAGTGCTTCTTCACGGTGCCCGTGCCGTCCGGATTCACGGTGATCTCGGGCAGGTGGCCGTAGTGGTAGGGGTTCGCCTTCGTTTCGTCGCCGAACGTGTTCTTGCTGAACGCCTTGAACTGCGCGTCGGTAGCGACCTTCGTCGCGTCCGGCTCGTATTCCTCGCTCGACAGATGCGTGCCCCACGGCGAAAGGCTCGCGCCGCAGGTGATCCACAGGCCGTGCGCCTTCGACGTGTCGACGTTGTGATACTTGACGACCTTCAGCGCGCCGTTGGCCGGATCCTGATCGAGCGTCAGCACCGCGATCGGCGAAGGCAGCTGCCCGTACTGCGATGCGCTGGCCTGATCGCGCGTCGTGTATTCGAACTGCACGACCGCGAACACCGTATTGCCCTTCACGCCGGGCACGTTCGCGTTCTTCAGCGTGAGCAGCGAGCTGCCGTCGGGGCAGTCGGAATAGAACTGGCGCTCCTTGCCGGGCACCGAACGGTCGATGATCGGCTGGTTGTTGATGTCGTAGTAGCCGCCCGCGAGCGTCGTGCCGCCCTTGCCGTCCGGCAGCAGGTCGCCCGTCACGAAGAACGGCCGGTACGCCAGCTTGAAGTTGCGCGTCGAGCCATCCGAAAAGGACACCGACAGCGTCGAGCCGACCGTCGTCGTCGCCATGGCGGCCGCGTTGTCGAGCGTGGGCGCGGCCATCGCCGAGAACGCTGCCGACGTGTAGGCGGCGGCCACCGGGGCCGGCGTCGACGCCGGATTGTCGTCGCCGCCGCAACCCGTCAGCAGGGCCGGCAGCGCGAGACCGGAAAGGGGAAGCATCGGCGCACCGGCGAGGATCTTCAGGGCCTGACGACGGGAAGCATTGGGCAACGCGGGCATGTGGAGTCCAGTTTCAGTTGTTGGAAGAATGGCCTTCGCGAAGCAGGCGAACAGCAAGCTTCGGGAAGGCAAATTGAAAACTGGACGGAAGTGTAAGGACGCTGGATGAAAGTTTTTTGAATTGAAAACGTAATGATGCGTCGGATGTTCGTCAGGTGCTCAATCGCGCTCGGGGGTCGCCGAGATGCGATGGATCGACAGGTCCGCGCCGTCGAATTCGGCTTCGCGGTCGAGGCGCAGTCCGACGGTCGCTTTCAGCGCGCCGTAGACGAGCGTGCCGCCCGCGGTCGCGATCACGATGCCGCCGAGCGTGCCGACGAGTTGCGACATGAACGACACGCCGCCGAGCCCGCCGAGCGCGGGCAGGCCGAACACGCCGGCCGCCAGGCCGCCGAGCGCGCCGCACATGCCGTGCAGCGGCCACACGCCGAGCACGTCGTCGATGCGCCATCTGTTCTGCACGCAGGTGAACATCGCGACGAACAGCGCACCGGCCGCCGCGCCGGTGACCAGCGCGCCGATCGGGTGCATCACGTCGGAGCCCGCGCACACCGCGACGAGGCCCGCGAGCGGCCCGTTGTAGGTGAAGCCCGGATCGTTGCGGCCGGCCATCCACGCGGCGAGCGTGCCGCCGACCATCGCCATCAGCGAGTTCACGGCGACGAGGCCGCTGATCTTGTCGAGCGTCTGCGCGCTCATCACGTTGAAGCCGAACCAGCCGACCGCGAGCACCCACGCACCGAGCGCGAGGAACGGGATGTTCGACGGCGGGTGCGCGGCAATCCGGCCGTCCTTCGCATAGCGGCCATGGCGTGCCCCGAGCAGCAGCACCGCCGGCAGCGCGACCCAGCCGCCGAACGCATGCACGACGACGGAGCCCGCGAAATCGTGGAACGGCGCGCCGAACGCATGCGTGAGCCAGGCCTGCACGCCGAACCGTTCGTTCCAGGCGATTCCCTCGAAGAACGGGTAGATGAAGCCGACGATGATCAGCGTCGCGACGAGCTGCGGGTTGAACTTCGCGCGCTCGGCGATACCGCCGGACACGATCGCGGGAATCGCCGCGGCGAAGGTCAGCAGGAAGAAGAAGCGCACGAGCGCGTAACCGCTGTGCTGCGACAGCGTGCCGATGTCGTCGAAGAACTCGACGCCGTACGCGATGGTGTAGCCGATGAAGAAGTACGCGAGCGTCGACACGGAGAAGTCGACCAGGATCTTCACGAGCGCGTTGACCTGGTTCTTCTTGCGGACCGTGCCCAACTCGAGGAATGCGAAGCCCGCGTGCATCGCGAGCACCATGACGGCGCCGATCAACAGGAACAGTGTATCGACGCCGGATTTCAGACCATCCATGCCGTGGCTTCCTTGCGCAAAAAACGGGCAAGGAACGCAAGTATCGAGCCAACCTGGTGAACGACTGCGTGAAATTGGTGCTCAGGCAATGCGCGATGCGGCATTCCAGTGAATCGTGCACGGGATCGGGGCGCTCCCGGCATGAGGCGGGCGCCGTGCCGGGTGCCCGCGCGTGGTGCGGCAGGTACGGAACTGGTGCGTGAACGGGCGCGGGCGCCGCGGCGTGGTGCGCGATGGTGCGCCATCACGCACCGATCTGGCGCGTCAGTAGCGGGCGAACAGTGGCTGCGGCCGGCGCAGCCGCAGCGCGCACGCCGACCAATAGGCCGCGACGGTCGACAGCCCCAGCGCGGCGAATGCGAGGGCGGCGAAGCCTGCAAGCGACTGGCCGTCGCCGTCGGGGCCGAGGATGCCTTCCGCCACGATCAGCGCGGCTGTCCAGAAGCCGATTATGGCCTGCGTGAGCAGGCGGGCGCATGCGACGCGGCGCGGGCGCCCGGATTCGGCCAGGCGGCGCGCCGATGGCGGGCGCAGGCACAGGAACAGGGTGGCGGCGAGCAGCGCGGCGAGGGCGATGAACCAGTCGATGAGGAAAGCCATGAGAAAAAAGGGACACGTATGAAGCGGGTTGAAGCATGCCCACTTTAGTGTCATCGCACCTGCGATTAAATCAGACAAATCCGAAATTGGAAGGTATTTTTAATGTGCAGGCGACATTGGGCCCGTTTCAGAGGCGGTATCATCGACACTGGTACAACTACGAGGTCGTGTCACGCACGGCTGGAGATTGTTGATGAAGATGAAGATGTCGCGGGCGCGTCGCGTGCCCGGGTCCCTGCTGGCCGCTGCGGCCGCCGGCGCGTTGCTGTTGCTCGCCGGCTGCGAGAAGTCCGCCACGCCGGTGGCGCAACCCGATACGGCCGCCAGCGCGGCCGCCGATGCCGCGGACCATGCGGCCAAGGCGCTCGACCAGATGGCGAGCACCGTCAACCAGCAGCTCAACGCCGCGAAGGCCGGCATCGCGTCCGCGGCGTCGGCCGTGCCGCCGTTGTCCGCGAGCGGCCTCGCGTCGGCGGCGCAGGCGCAGATCGACGCGACGGCTTCCGCGGTCGTCGCGCACGCGGCTTCCGAAGCCGGCGCGAAGATCGCGGAAGCCGGCAAGAAGCTCCAGCAGTGGAGCCAGCAGAACGCCGCGGGCGCCAAGCCCGCGAGCGGCGAGTAGCGCGGACTTGCATGATCCGCTAAATGTAATTATAGTAGTTACACATGTCGCCGGCCGCGGGATGGGCCGGCGTCGACGAGTGAGTCAGGAATGAATACCAGCAGCCGGTTCGCGTTTGCCGTCCACGTGCTCGCCTTGCTGTCGATGCAGGAAGGGGTGCCGCTGTCGTCCGACATCATCGCGGGCAGCGTGAACACGAATCCGGCGCTGATCCGCCGGCTGTTGTCGATGCTCGCGGGGGCCGGGCTGACCACGTCGCAACTGGGCGCGGGCGGCGGTGCGCTGCTGGCGCGCGAGCCGGGCGAGATCACGCTGTTCGACGTCTATCGCGCGGTCGACGATGCGCAACTGTTCGCGCTGCACCGCGAGGCGCCGAATCCCGCGTGCCTGGTCGGCCGGCATATCCAGGGCGCGCTGATCGGCTATATCGGCGACGCGCAGCGTGCAATGGAGGCCTCGCTCGCAACGCGCACGCTGGCGGACGTCACGGCCGACATGCTGGATTGCGAGCAGCGCACGCAGCACGCGACGCAGGCCGGCGGATAGCCGGTGGCGGCAGGCAGGGCAGGAAGCCGGGCGGCGCGCATGCGCGGCGGCCGGCGCAACAGGGGCTTTGCCCCGTTTTTTTCGATCTTATATGTAATTAATTTAGTTACATTTTTTCTTTCTGGAGAATCGACATGACGCAACGTACCTTGAATATCGCGCTGTTCGGCGCCACCGGCACGATCGGCTCGCGCATCGCGGCGGAAGCCGTGCGACGCGGCCATCGCGTGACCGCGTTGTCGCGCCGTCCCGGCGCGGCCGGCGACGGCATCGCCGTGCAGGCAGCCGACCTGTCCGACGCGGCCAGCATCGCGGCCGCGCTGCCGGGCCATGACGTCGTCGCAAGCGCGTACGGCCCGAAGCAGGAAGACTCGGCGAAGATCGTCGCGGCCGCGAAGGCGCTGGTTGCCGGCGTGCGCCAGGCGGGCCTGAAGCGCCTGGTCGTGGTGGGCGGCGCCGGTTCGCTCGAAGTCGCGCCCGGCAAGCAGCTGGTGGACGGCGAGGGCTTCCCGGAAGCGTACAAGGCAGTCGCGCTCGCGCATCGCGACGCGTTCGACTACCTGAAGACGGTCGGCGATCTCGACTGGACGTTCTTCGCGCCGGCTGCGCTGATCGCGCCGGGCGAACGCACGGGTACGTTCCGCACCGGCGTCGGCAAGCTGATCGTGGATGCGCAGGGCAACAGCAAGATCTCCGCGGAAGACTACGCGATCGCGTTCGTCGACGCGCTCGAGCAGGGCAGCTTCGTGCGCGAGATCGCGACGGCCGCGTATTGAGCGGCACACCGGCCGGCGGCGTACGTGTGCCGGGGCGGTCGCGGCGTGCGGGCCGCCCGGCGCGGCCACTTCGGGCGATTCCACCCTGACGGGCGGTGTCGCCCGATCGGTTTGGCGCGAGCGGCGTGCCGGATCGGTGTTTATCCCGGTCGACGCGGCGAGGCGGTTTTCATATTGTTCCCCGTTGTGCAGGATGCATAGAATAAATTTCTATCGACGAGGGACTGGGGAAATGGACGCCATCGATCGCAAGCTGCTGGAGTTGCTGCAGGCGGATGCCACACTGCCGATCGCGGAACTGGCGCAGCGCGTGAACCTGTCGCAGACGCCGTGCTGGAAGCGCGTGCAGCGGCTCAAGGAAAGCGGCGCGATTCGCGCACAGGTCGCGCTATGCGATCCGCGCAAGCTCGGGGTCGGCACCACCGTGTTCGTCGCGATCCGCACGAACCAGCACACCGAGGAATGGGCGCAGCGTTTCACGCAGGCGGTGCGCGACATGCCGGAAGTGGTCGAGGTGTATCGAATGAGCGGCGAGACCGACTACCTGCTGCGCGTCGTGGTGGCCGGCATCGACGATTACGACCGCGTCTACAAGCAACTGATTCGCGCGGTGCCGTTGTTCGACGTCAGCTCGTCGTTCGCGATGGAGCAGATCAAGTATTCGACCGCGCTGCCCGTGCGCGATCTCGCCGAGCCGGCGTAGCGGGGCGGCGGCGCGGCACGGACGCAACCCGTGCCGGGCGACGCGGGCGGCGGTGCGGCGTCAGCGGCCGCGCGCCAGTGCGCGCGCGCGTTCGTCGGCCAGCGCGTCGCGGCGCACGAAATCCGCGACGAACGGGCTGGCCGGGTGGTGGTGCAGCGCATACGGCGTATCCCATTGCGCGAGCCGGCCATCCTTCATCACGCCGATCCGGTCGGCGATCGCGAATGCCTCGGCCTGGTTGTGCGTGACGAGGATCGCCGTGTGACCGGTGCGTTTCAGGATGTCGCGCAGTTCGAACGCGAGCCGCTCGCGCGTATCGACGTCGAGGTTCGAGAACGGCTCGTCGAGCAACAGCAGCTCCGGCGACGGCGCGAGCGCGCGGGCCAGTGCGACGCGCTGCTGCTGGCCGCCCGACAGCTCGTGCGGAAACGCATCGCCGGAATCGGCCAGGCCGACGAGCGCGAGCATCTCCACAACCCGCCGGCGCCGTTCGGCCTTCGGCTTGCGCCGCAGACCGAACGCGACGTTGTCGGCCGTGCTCAGGTGCGGAAACAGCGCGTAATCCTGGAACATCATGCCGATGCGCCGGCGTTCGGGCGGCACGTCGAGCGACGGCGCGGCGACGGGCGAGCCGTCCAGCATGATGCGCCCCATGCGCACCGGTTCGAAGCCGGCGATCGCGCGCAGCACGGTGGTCTTGCCGCAGCCCGACGCGCCGAGCAGGCAGCCGATGTCGCCGCGCGGCAGCGCGAGACTCAGCCCGTCGACCACCGTGCGGCGGCCGTGCGGCGTGTCGTAGGCGAGGCAGAGGTCGTCGAGTTCGAGCAGGTTCACGGGTTCAGGTTCCGATCTGGTGGCGGGTGCGCGCGAGCAGGATCACGGGCACGAGCCCGGCGAGCACGATCGCGAGCGCGGCGACCGCGCCTTCCTCGTAGGTGCCGCGCGCGGCTTCCGCATACAGCCAGGTCGCGAGCGTGTCGAAGTTCAGCGGCCGCAGCAGCAGCGTCGCCGGCAATTCCTTCATCGCATCGACGAACACCAGCAGCGCGCTCGTCGTGAGCGCGGGCCGCAGCAGCGGCAGGTGCACTCGGCGCAGCGTGCCGCCGGCCGTTTCGCCGAGCGAGCGCGACGCCTGTTCGAGCGACGGCGGAATGCGCGCGAGGCCGGCCTCGATGCTGCCGGCCGGGATCGCGAGAAAGCGCACGGTATAGGCGATCACGAGCGCGGCCGCCGAACCCATCAGCAGCAGCCCGTCGCGATCGAGCGCGGCGCCGAACAGCCGGTCGGCCGCGGTGAACGGGATCAGCAGGCCGATCGCCAGCACGGTGCCCGGCACCGCGTAGCCGAGGCTCGCGATCCGCGCGCACGCGCGGCCCGGGCCCGCATGGGCGCTGTCGCGTTGCGCGCGCGCGGCCCAGGCAACGACGAGCCCGCAGGCGAGCGTCGCGGCGGTGGCGGCTGCGGCGATCGTCAGCGTGTTCGCGAGCCCCGTCATCAGTTGGGCGGACACGCCGCCGACCAGATGCAGCCGCGTGGCCGTTTCCACCGCGAGGTACGCGGCCGGCGCGCCGAAGCCGAGCAGCACGGGCAGCCAGCCGAGCGCGGCGGCGCCCCAGGCGGCCGCGCCGTTCAGGCGGCGCGGTGAGATCGGCCGCATGCGCCGGCCGTGCGCGTAGCGCTGGCGGCGCCGCCCGTAGCGTTCGAGCACGATCATGCCGACGACGATCGCGAGCATCGCGAGCGCGATCTGCGCGGCGCCGGCGAGATCGGAGCGCGTGATCCAGGTCGTGTAGACGGACACGGTGAGCGTCTGTACCCCGAGGAATTCCGACGCGCCGATGTCGTTCAGCGTCTCGAGCAGCGCGAGACTCACGCCGACCGCGATCGCGGGCCGCGCGAGCGGCACCACGACGCGCCAGAACGTCGCGATGCGTCCCGCGCCGAGCGTGCGCGCGGCTTCGAGCAGGCTTGCCGACTGCGTGACGAACATCGCGCGCGTGCTCAGGTACACATACGGATACAGCACGAAGCCCAGCACGAAGATCGCGCCGGGCAGCGAGCGCAGGTCGGGCAGGCGGAACTGGCGCGGGCTGTCGAAGCCGAGCAGCCAGCGGATCGCGCCCTGCACGGGGCCGATCGGGTGCAGCAGGTCGAGATAGGCGAACGCGACGATGTAGGTGGGCACCGCCAGCGGCAGCAGCAGCGCCCACGTAAGCATCCGCCGGCCCGGGAAGTCGTAGGCGGTCACGAGCCATGCGCAGCCCGTGCCGACGATCGACACGATCGCGCCTACGCCCGCGAGCAGCAGCAATGTATTGACGAGCGCCCGCGGCAGCACGAATTCGGCGAGATGGCGCCAGTGCGCGAGATCGGCGCCGAGCGCGGCGGCCACGAGCACCGCGAGCGGCGCCGCGACCGCCGCGGCGATCGCCAGCGCGGCGAGCAGCCACAGGCTGTCCGCGCGCGGCCGCAGGCGCGGCCGGAACGGGACGCGATGCGCGCCGGCGGGCGACGCGTCAGTTGTCAAAACCGACCTTGTCGACGAGCTGGCTGGCCTGCTTGCGATGCTTCGCGATGTCGGTCAGCGGCAGCGGATCGATCTTCAGCACACCGAAGCCCGCGATCACCGGGTCGAGCTTCACGTTCGCGCGTACCGGGTATTCGTAGTTCGCCTGCGCATACAGTGCCTGCGCTTCCGGCGATACGAGGTATTCGAGCAGTTTCACCGCGTTGGCCTTGTTCGGCGCGTACTTCGCGACCGTCGCGCCGCTGATGTTGACGTGCGTGCCGCCGCTCTTCGCGTTCGCGAACGTCGGCCGGACGACCTTGATCGCGTCGCCCCACTTGCGCGCATCGCTGCCGGGCTCCGCATGCTTCATGTGGCCGACGTAATACGCGTTCGCGAGGCCGACGTCGCAGATGCCGCCGAGGATGTCGCGCGCGACGTCGCGGTCGCCGCCCGTCGCCTTGCGCGCGAGGTTCGCCTTCACGCCGCGCAGCCACTTCTCGGTCGCGGCTTCGCCGTCGTGCGCGATCATCGCCGCGACGAGCGCCGTGTTGTACGGATGCTGGCCCGAGCGGATGCAGACCTTACCCTTCCATTTCGGATCGGCGAGATCCTCGTAGCGGAACGTGTCGACCTTCAGGTCCTTTTCGACGTACAGCACGCGGTCGCGCAGCGACAGCGCGTACCAGTCGCCGTTCGCGCCGCGCAGGTTCGCGGGAATCGCGTCGTCGAGCACCTTCGAGCGCACCGGCTGCGACAGGCCGCCGTCGACGAGATCGAGCAGGTTGCCGACGTCGACCGTCATCAGCACGTCGGCCGGCGACTGCGCGCCTTCCGCTTTCACGCGTTCGAGCAGGCCATCCTTCACGAACACCGTGTTGACCTTGACGCCGCTCTGCTTCGTGAACGCGTCGATGAGCGGCTGGATCAGCTTCGGCTCGCGGGTGGTGTACAGGCTCACTTCCTCGGCTGCCTGGGCCGGCGGCGCGAATGCGGCCGCGGCAAGGGCGAGGGCGCCGGCAAGCGGCAACAGGCGGGTGCGCGGATTCGACATGAAGACTCCGGAGCGGCAGTGGACGATGGGAGCGTTCCGGGGCGCACCTGCCGCTCAGGCAACCCGAAACATTACAAAATGAAAGATTCCGGATTCTAGATCGAAATGGGAATGGTTATCAAATGAAAGCGCGCGCCGGCAGGCGCGGAAGACGGGAAGGCGAGGGGAAACGGCGCGTCGCGGCGGGGGCGCAAGCGCGTAGAATGCCGGCTTCGACGAATTTGACGGAACCGCCCCGACCATGAACGATCAGCGCAAGAAGAACCCAGTCCGCAACGTGAGTATCCTGATCGTCGTCGCCGTCCTGCTCGTGATCGGGACGATCCTGTACAACGCGATTTCGCAGAAGCACGCGTACGACGAGGCCCATCCGGCCGAGGCCGCGAGCGCCGCATCGCACTGACGCACCGGTCGCGGCCCGGTCGGGCCGCGCACGGCGCGTGCGGCAGGTGGGAGAGGGGGCGGCTTCCGGCACGGCAGGCGCCGGGCGAAGCCGTGCAACGGACGGGCGCCCGCGCGGGCGCGCCGCGCAGGGGGATCAGCCGTGCGTCAACGTGACGCAGGTGCGAACTTCGGGCGGATCCGTGCGTAGAACACCGCCGCGAGCAGCGCGAGCCAGGCCGCGCCGACGTACAGCGCGACGCGCGTGTCCTCGAACCAGCCGAGCATCACGATCACGAAGCCCATGAACGCGATCGTCAGCGCCGGTGCGACCGGCCACATCGGCACCTTGAACTTCAGCGCCGCGATTTCGGCGTTCGACAGGCGGCGGCGCATCGCGACCTGCGACAGCAGGATCATCAGCCAGACCCACACGGTCGCGAACGTCGCGATCGCCGCGACCATCAGGAACACGTCCTTCGGCATCAGGTAGTTGAGCAGCACGCCGACGAGCAGCGCGACCGCCATCACGAGCACGGTGACCCACGGCACCCCGTGCCGCGAGGTCGTCATCAGCACGCGCGGCGCCTGGCCCTGCCGCGCCATCCCGAACATCATCCGGCCCGCGCCGAAGATGTCGCTGTTGATGGCCGAGATCGCCGCGCTGATCACGACCAGGTTGAGGATCGTCGCGGCCGACTTCACGCCGAGCGCGGAGAAGATCTGCACGAAAGGGCTGCCGTCGCTGCCGACGCCCGTCCACGGGCTGATCGACATCAGCACGACCATCGTCAGTACATAGAACAGCAGGATCCGCGCGGGCACCGCGTTGATCGCGCGCGGAATCACGCGCTCCGGGTCCTTCGCCTCGCCGGCGCTCATCCCGATCACCTCGATGCCGCCGTACGCGAAGATCACGACCGACAGCGACGCGATCAGCCCGCCGATCCCGTTCGGCAGGAAGCCGCCGTGGTTCCACAGGTTCGCGAACGTCGGCGCGTCGGCCGAATGGCCGAAGTGCATGCCGCTCAGCAGGATCGCGACGCCGCCGCCGATCATCGCGACGATCGCGCCGACCTTGATGATCGACAGCCAGAATTCGAGTTCGCCGAACACCTTCACGTGGCACAGGTTCAGCCCGCAGATGATCGCGACGACGCCGAGCACCCAGATCCATTGCGGGACATCGGGAAACCAGAAGCCCATGTAGATGCCGAACGCGGTGATGTCGGCGATCGCGACGATCACCATTTCGAGCGTATAGGTCCAGCCGGTGACGAAGCCCGCGAACGGGCCGAGGTTCTCGGTCGCATAGTGGCCGAACGAGCCGGCGACGGGATCGCGCACGGCCATCTCGCCGAGTGCGCGCATCACCATGTAGACGGCCGCGCCGCCGAGGAGGTAGGCGAGGATCACGGCCGGGCCGGCGAGCTGGATCGCGGACGCCGAGCCGTAGAACAGGCCCGTGCCGATTGCCGAACCCAGCGCGAGGAAGCGGATGTGCCGCGCGCTCAGGTGGCGCTGCAAGTTTTTCATCGAGTCTCCGATATCGTTATGCGGCGGATCGGGCGACCGAAGCCGGCCCGACTGGCTCAAGTTGTCTATACAACTTAAATATGAACAAATGATAACAAGCCGGGCCGGTCGGCCGGAATCGGGTATTCCCTGACTGGCGCAACGGACGCAACAGGGGGCCGGGCGAGCGCGCGACGGGCGGGCGTGTCGCGTGGAGCGGGCGGATCATGCTTCGGGGGACTGGATCAGGGGCGCCGGGGCCGCTGCGCTGCATGCGCGGGCGGCCGCCGGCCGGGTCTGGCCGCGCTCAGGCGGGCAGGCGGATCACGCTGGCGTCCTTGCGGATCAGCAACGACGACGCGAGCATCTGCTTGCACTGGTGCGCGAGCACTTTCAGGTCGTGCGTGAGCTCGGCGCCCACCGCGTCCGACCGTTCCGCGGACACGACCATGGCATCGAGATCGCGCGTGATCTGCTTGCTTGCCTCGAGCTGGTGGGCGGGCGGCGGCTCGCCGGCCTCCGCTTTTTCGAGATTATCGAGTACCGCCGCGAGGCCGCGGTGCAGCGCGTCGTCGTGGACGAGGCTGTCGTCGGCCGAGCATGCGTTGCGGATCAGCGGGGCGGCGGCCGTGATCTGCGCGCCGAGCACGTGCGTCTGCACGAGCAGGTCGTTCAGTTCCGGCACGAAGCGCTGGTGCGCCTTCGGCTCGATCATCATGCGCTGGAATGCTTGGCCGAGGTTCGCGAACGCGATGTGCACGTCCTTGCGCGCGAGGCGGTAGCGGTAGTCGTCGTCGAGCGTCGCGGCCGGGGTTTCGACCGCCGCGGCCACCCCGGGCACGACGGCCGCGCCGTCGGCGGCCGGCACGGGCGGCGGCGACGCGCCACGCCCGGCACGCCAGACGGCCTCGAAATACTTGCGCGTGGCGGTGAGCATGTCGGCGACCTGCTTGCCCATCAGCCGGTATTCCCAGTACGGGAACAACCGGCTCGCGGCGATCGCGATCATGCAGCCGACCACGGTGTCGATCGCGCGCTCGCCGATGATCCGCATGCTGCCCGGCGCGAGCAGGTGGAACATCAGCAGCACGTACGACGACGTGAACACGACGCTCGCCGCGTAGTTGAACAGCAGCAGGCTGTAGCTCATCACCATCGACCCGAACATGATCGCGATCAGCAGGTGCGGCTCCTTCACGGTGTAGATCAGCGCGATGCTCGCCGCGCAGCCGATCAGCGTGCCGATGATCCGCTGCGCGTTGCGCTGCTTGGTGAGCGAATAGCCGGGCTTCAGGATGATGATGGTCGTCATCACGATCCAGTAGGCGTTCGTGAGCGGCAGCAGCCGGCCGATCCAGAAGCCGACCGCGACCGCGATCGTCACGCGCAGCGCGTGACGGAAGCTCGGCGAGCGCATGTTCAGGTTCGAGAAGATCAGCAGCGGCGACATCCGGCGGCGCTGCAGGAAGCGCGTGAGCGCCTTGTCGATCTTCAGTTCGGTTTTCTGCGGATCGGCGTGACCGGACAGGTTGCGGCGCATCCGGTCGATCAGGCGCGTCGCGCTCCAGATGCGCCGGAACGTCGCGAGCACGGCCGCATAGGCTTCCGCGTTGGTGGCCGCGAAGTTCTTCTTGCGCATCAGCTCGATCTCGTATTCGATCGCGCGCAGTTCGGCCTTCACGCTGATCCGCGAATGCGGTGCGCGGTTCTCGAGCACCGCGAGGCCGATCTCCTCGAGGTCGGCCGCCGCCTTGCGGATCAGGTCGCGATAGAAAATGATCAGATCCGAGCCGCCGAACGTGTTGCGCACCAGCGGGTAATCGGTGTGCGCGCCGACGAACAGCTCGTGCAGGTCGACGCTGTTGATGAACAGGTTGTACATCGTCGTGCGGCCGGGATCGAGCTTGCCGCGCCGCAGCTTCGGCAGGTTGCGCAGCACGATGTCGCGCGCGGTTTCCTGCGTTTCGACCGCGGTGATCTGCTTGGCGACCAGGTTGCGGTAGCACTCGTCGAGATCGGCGTCGAGATCGTAGAACTGCGCGCGCGCGAGCAGGTAGTCGGCGCACGCGAACAGGCTCTCGGCGAGCGCCTGCTGCTCGATCCGGCGCGCCTGCCATTGCGACACGAGCGTGGCCCAGTACGTGTACCAGAGGCCGCCCGCGAGAATCCAGCCGGCGTTGACGAACGCCTGCAGCGGCGTGAATTTCTCCTCGAGCGTCATCACCATCATGAACAGCGTCGCGAAGCTGATCTGCGGCCAGCGGTTGCCGTAGACGACGATCAGCGACAGCACGAACGTGAGCGGCACGATCGTGAGCCACAGCGCGAAGATGTTCGGCGTGGCGAGGCCGGTTGCGAGCGCGGCGAGGAAACCGATCACGCTGCACGCGAGCATTTCGTTCTGCTTGTACTTGAGCGGGCCCGGCATGTCGACGACGCAGGCGCCGAGCGCGCCGGTCGAGATCGTGAAGCCGAGCTCCCGGTTGTTGAACACGATCAGGCACAGCACGGCCGGCAGCGAGACGCCGATCGCGATCCGCAGGCCGCCGAAAAAGTACTGGCTGTAGAAAAACTTTCTGATTTCGACCGAATAGCGCATCGATGGGCTGAATGGCAGACGAAGACGCCCGGAGGCGGCGTATTGACTGGCGACGAGTCTATCGTATTTCACGGCGCCCAAACCCCTGGCCTTCCGGCCGATTCTCGCGGCCGCGACCCTTTGCTATCCTTGGTGCTCCTGTTCGCCCGGCTGGCCCGGCGCGACGTACCGACGCCCGCTTCATGCTCCATCTCTTCTATTCGAACCGTCACGAGACACTGGCCGACGCGCTGCTCGAGGATCTGGCCGCGTTCCCGGCCCGCAACGGGCCGTGGGCGCCGCAGCAGGTTATCGTGCCGAGCGCGGCGCTGCGCCGCCGTCTCGAGCTCGACATCGCCGCGCGCAACGGCGTGTGCGCGAACGTCGAGTTCACGTATCTCGCGCAATGGCTGTGGGCGCAGATCGGCCGCGTGCTGACGGTGCCCGTGCGTTCTCCGTTCGCACCCGACCGCCTCGTGTGGCGCTGCTACCGGCTGTTCGCGCAGGCGGCCGGCGGCGCGCCGTGGCTCGCGTCGCCGCGGCTGGCCGCGTATCTGTCCGCGTCCGACGACGCGATGCGCTACGAGCTCGCGCACCGCGTCGCGGCCGTGCTCGACCATTACCTGACCTATCGCCCCGAATGGCTCGCGGCGTGGCAGGCCGGCGAGTCGGTGCTCGCGGGCGACGCCGCGCCGCGCGGGATCGGCGATGCCGCACGCGACGACGAACGCTGGCAGGCCGCGCTGTGGCGCGCGCTGCTCGCCGAACTGAGCGACAGCGGCACGCCGCCCGCGCACCGTTTCCTCGTCGAGGCGCGCCACCTCGATCCTGAAACCGTCGCGCGCGCCGACTGGCCGGAATCGGTCAGCGTGTTCGCGCTGCCGACCATGCCGCCGCTGCATGTCGCGCTGCTGCGCGAGCTGTCGCGCTGGATCGACGTGCGCGTCTATGCGCTGAACCCGTGCCGCGAATTCTGGTTCGACATCGTGACCGCCGCGCATGCCGAGGCGCTCGACGCGGCCGGCCGGCTCGACTACCAGGAAGTCGGCCACCCGCTGCTCGCCGAATGGGGCAGGCAGACGCAGGCGCAACTGCACATGCTGCACGAACTGACCGAAAGCGCCGCATCGGGCGATGCGTCGCGTTTCGTCGAGAATCCCGCGCCGACCTGGCTCGCGCGCGTGCAGAACGCGATCCTCGAACTGCAGCCGGAGGCGCAAGCCGGCGGCGCGCCGGCCGAGCGCGGCATCGAGGTGCACGTGTGTCACAGCCTGGCGCGCCAGCTCGAGGTGCTGCACGACCGGCTGCTCGCGTGGTTCGACGCCGACGCGAGCCTGCAGCCGTCCGACGTGCTGGTCGCGGTGGCCGACCTCGCGGCGGCCGGGCCGCTGATCGACGCGGTGTTCGGCACCGCCGGCGCCGGCGGCGCGCGCGTGCCGTACCGGATCACCGGCCTGCCGCCGTCGCAGGCGAACCCGGTCGCGCGCGTGCTGCTCGACTGGCTCGCGTTGCCGGAGCGGCATGTCGGCGCGCCGGAGCTGGTCGAATGGTTGCGCGTCGACGCGGTGGCGGCGCGCTACGGCATCGACGCGGCCGCGCTCGAGACGGTGCAGACCTGGCTCGCGGCAGCCGGCGCGCGGCGCGGGCTGTCGCCGCTCGCGAGCGACGACGCGGCCGTGCCGTCGCCGCGCCATACGTTCTCCGATGCGCTCGCGCGGCTTTTTCTCGGCTATGCGATGCCGGAAGGCGCGGCGCCGGTCGGCGCATGGCTGCCGATCGAGGCGGCCACCGGCAGCGAGGCCGAGCTGCTCGGCCGGCTCGCGCGCTTCACCGACGATCTCGACGGCTTCGCGCGGCAACTCGGCGAAGCGCACACGCCGCGCGGCTGGAGCGAACTCTTCGCCGACACGCTCGCACGTTTCTTCGATTCGGGCGCCGCGCATGCGGACGCGCTCGCGGGCGTGCGCGACGCGCTCGACGCGATGCTGGCCGCGATGAAGGAGGGCGCACCCGACGAAGCGCTGCCGGCGGCCGTCGTCCGGGCGGGGCTGGCCGCCGCGCTCGACGATCCGGCGCGCGGCGGGGTGCCGTGGGGCGGCGTCACGTTCTCGTCGCTGACGAGCTTGCGCGGTCTGCCGTATCGCGTCGTCTGCCTGCTCGGGATGGACGACGGCGTGCTGCCGAGCCTCGCGCGCGCGGACGAATTCGACCTGATGGCCGTGTTGCCGAAGCTAGGCGACCGGCAGCGCCGCGACGACGAGCGCAACCTGTTCCTCGACCTGCTGCTCGCCGCGCGCGACCGGTTGCTGATCGCGTACACGGGCCGCAGCATCCGCGACAACGCGCCGTTGCCGCCGGCGGCGCTCGTCGACGAACTGCTCGACCACCTGGCGCTCGTCACGGCCGGGCCCGACGCCGCGCCGGACGCGGTCGATGCCGCGCGGCGCGCGTTCGTCGTCGAACATCCGCTGCAACCGTTCGCGGCCGCGTATTTTCAGCCCGGCAGCGGGCTCGCCTCCTATGACGCCGAGCGCGCGACACTCGCGTCGCTGCTGGCCGCCGAGGCGGCGCGCGACGCTCCGCGCGAGCAGCCGTTCTTCGCGCAGCCGCTGCCGGTCGAACCGGTCGAGCCGGTCGCATTCGGCGAGTTCGAACGTTTCTGGCGGCATCCCGCGCGTGCGCTGCTGCGTGCACGGCTGGGCATCGTGCTCTCCGACGTGCAGGCCGAACTGCTCGACACGGAGCCGTTCGCGCTCGACTTCGCCGGCAGCGACGCGCTCGCCGAGCGCGTGCTGCCGCTGCTGATCGAATCGGGCGACGGGGCCGTGCACGATCACGCGCTGCGCATTGCGGACGCGAGCCCGGAATTGCCGGGCGGCGCGACGGGCGCCGTATGGCGCGACCAGGCGCTCGGCTCGATGTCGCAACTGGCGTCGAACGTGCGCCGCGCGCTGGCCGAGGGCATGGAACGTCGGCCGTTCTCGCTCGTCGTGGTGCCGGCGTGGCCGGATACGGATCAGGCGCTGTTCGGCGCCGACGACGCGATGCTGTCGGCCGACGCGGTAAGCGCACCGCTCGAATTGCACGGCACGCTGAACCGGCTGACGCCGGCCGGGCAGATCATCTATCGCTATGCGCGGCCGAGTGCGCGCGACTACCTGTCCGCGTGGCTCGCGCATCTCGTCTATTGCGCGGTCGAACCGGACGGCCCGCGCCGCACATTGTGGTTCGGCAGCGGCGGCGCGTTCGAGCTGACGCCCGTCGCGGCGCCGCTCGAGCGGCTCGCGCCGCTGGCCGCGCTGTTTCGCGCCGGGCGGCGCATGCCGCTGCGGTTTTTCCCGCGCAGCGCATGGGCGACGGTGTCCGACGGGGAGGCCAAGGCCGCGAGCGTCTGGATCAACGAGCGCGTCGTGAGCGAGGCCGACGATCCGGCCATCGCGATCGCATGGCGCGGCGCGCATGCGTCGCTCGACGAGCCGTTCGGCACGCTCGCGCGGCTCGTGTTCGAGCCGCTCGTCGAGCATCTGAAGGAGGTCGCATGAGTGTCGTGACGCAGCAGTCCGCGCTCGAACTCGACGTGTTCGCGTGCCCGCTCGACGGCGTCAACCAGATCGAGGCGTCGGCGGGCACCGGCAAGACCTGGAACATCTGCGCGCTGTACGTGCGCCTGTTGCTGGAGAAGGACCTCGGCGCGGACGAGATCCTCGTCGTGACCTTCACGAAGGCAGCGACCGCCGAACTGCACGAGCGGATTCGCAGTCGGCTCGCGCAGCTCGCGCACGCGCTCGACACGGGGGACGACGGCGGCGATCCGTTCATCGGGCGCCTGCTCGACACGACGCTCGGCGAACACGGCGCGCTCGATCCCGAAACCGCCGCGAAGCGGATCCGGCGCGCGCTGCGCGCATTCGACCAGGCCGCGATCCATACGATCCACGCGTTCTGCCAGCGCGCGCTGCAGGAAGCGCCGTTCGCGGCCGCGATGCCGTTCGCGTTCGACATGGAGGCCGACGATGCGGCGCTGCGCTTCGAACTCGCGGCGGATTTCTGGCGCACGCGGGTCGAACCGGCCGCCGCGCGCTGGCCGGGCTTCGCGATCTGGCTGGTCGAGTCGGGCGCGGGCCCGGCCGCGCTCGATGCACAGCTCGCGCGCCGGCTGAAGAAGCCGCTCGCGGCGCTGCGCTGGGACGGCGTGACCGAGCCGGACGAAGCCGCCGAGGCGGCCGCGGCCGAATGCTTCGCGGAGGCCGCGCGGATGTGGGCGGCCGAGCGCGATGCAATCGGCGCGTTGTTGCACGCGGCGCAACCCGTGCTCAACCAGCGCTCGCACAAGCCCGACGCTGTTGCCGATGCGCTCGACGCGTGGGCCGCGCATTTCGCGCAGGGCGAAGCGGCGGCCGCGTTGCCGAAGGCGGCGCTGAAGCTCACGCGCACCGCGCTGGCGAAGGCGACGAAAAAAGGCGGCGCGACGCCCGAACATGCATTCTTCGACGTGGCCGACGCGCTCGAGGCGGCCGTGGCGGCAGCCGAGGCCGCGCAGCGCGCGCGCTGGCTCGCGCTGATCGCCGACTGGCTCGACATGGCGCCGGGCGAGCTGGCCGAGCGCAAGCGCACGCGGCGCATCGTGTCGTTCGACGATCTGCTCGCGAACCTGTACCACGCGCTGCATGCGCACCCGTGGCTCGCGCAGACGCTGCGCGCGCGCTATCCGGCCGCCCTGATCGACGAGTTCCAGGATACCGACCCGCTGCAGTTCGCGATCTTCGACCGGATCTTCGCGCCGGGCGGCCCGCTGTTTCTCGTCGGCGATCCGAAGCAGGCGATCTACAGCTTCCGCGCGGCCGACCTGCACACCTATCTTGCCGCGCGCGCACGTGCGAGCGCGTGCTATACGCTCGCGGTCAACCAGCGCTCGACGCCGGCAATCGTCGATGCGTGCAACCGCTTCTTCATGTCGAATCCGCGCGCGTTCGTGCTCGACGGGCTCGACTATTACCCGGTGCGCGCGGGCACGCGTGTGCGTGCGCCGTTCGTCGACGAAACCGATCCGGGCCCGGCCGGCGACTTCCGGGTCTGGGCATTGCCGGGTGGCGAGGGCACGCTGCTCAAGCGCGACGCGCAGGCGCAGGCCGCCCAGGCCTGCGCGGCCGAGATCGCGCGGCTGATGCGCGGCGCGCGCGAGGGGCGCGTGCGGCTGGGCGACGCGCCGTTGTCGCCGGGCGACATCGCGGTGCTCGTGCAGACGCACCGGCAAGGCAGCCTGGTGAAACGCGTGCTGGCCACGTGGGGCATCGGCAGCGTCGAGCTGGCGCAGGCCTCGGTGTTCTCGACCGGCGACGCCGAGCAGCTCGAACGCGTACTGGCGGCGATCGACGCGCCGGGCGACCTGCGGCGTCTGCGCGCGGCGCTCGCGTCCGACTGGTTCGGCCTCGATGCCGGCGCGCTGTGGCGAATGGAGCAGGGCGACGGCGATGCGGCGCGCGAAGCGTCGGCGGCCGACGGCGCCGACGCGATGAGCTGGGTCGAGCGCTTCTCGCGCTATCGGCTGTTGTGGCGCGAGCGCGGGTTCGCGGTGATGTGGCGCACGTTCACGCGCGAGCTGCGGATCGCCGAGCGGCTGATGGCCGGCGCGGACGGTGAGCGCCGAGTGACTGACCTCAATCACCTGGCCGAACTGACGCAGGCGCGCGCGTCCGCCCAGCCGGGCATCGCGCCGACGCTGCGCTGGCTCGCCGCGCAGCGGCTCGACGGCGGCGGCGAGGAAGCGCAGTTGCGGCTCGAATCCGATCGCAACCTCGTGCAGATCGTCACCGTGCACAAGTCGAAAGGCCTGGAGTATGCGATCGTCTTCTGTCCGTTCCTGAACGACGGCGGGTTGCGCGAGCCGCCGTCGTCCGCGTTGCCGGATGCCCGCGAGTATCACGACGACGCGGGCGACGCGGTGCTGCATTACGGATGCGACGACGAGGCGGCCGCGCACGCGGCAAGGCAGGCGATGCGCGAGCAGGCCGCGGAACGCGCCCGGCTCGTTTACGTGGCGCTCACACGCGCGGTGTATCGCTGCTACGTCGTCGCCGGGCCGTACCTGTCGTCGCGCTCGACGCGCGAGGCGCGGCGCAGCGTGCTGAACTGGCTGGTCGCCGGCGCCGGCCAGCCGTTCGACGCGTGGCTCGACGAGCCGCCCGACGAAGCCGCGCTCGACGCGGCGTGGCGCGCGCTCGCGGGCGGCCCCGTGAGCGTCGCGCCGCTGCCGGCGCCCGCGCGCCGCGAGCGTCTCGCGGCGGGGCACGACGCAGCGCAGACGCTCGCGGCACGCCACGCGACGCGTATGCTGCGCGATGCGTGGCGGATGGCGAGCTTCAGTTCGCTGACCGCATCGATGGCGCGCGAGGAGGCGGGCGTCGCGGCCGTGCCGGACGACGAACTGCGGCCCGATCACGATGCGCTCGCCGAGGTGACGCCCGATGGCGCGTCGCTGCTGGCCGACACGGTGGCGCCCGAACCGCCGGACGACGACATCCTCGTGTTCCCGCGCGGCGCGGCGGCGGGCGAGTGCCTGCACCGCCTGTTCGAACTGAGCCGGTTCACGCAGCCCGACTCGTGGCACGCGGCCGCGCTCGGCGCGCTGCACGACCGGCCGGTCGAGGCCGAGCCCGAACTCGCGCCGCGCCTGCCGGCCATGATGGCGCGGCTGGTCGGCGATGTCGTGCGCACCGAGCTCGTGCCGGGCATGCGGCTCGCCGATCTCGATCCCGCGAAGCGGCTCGACGAAATGGGTTTCCTGTTCCCGGCGCCGGCGCTCGACCTGACGGCGCTGCGCCGGCTGCTGGTCGCGCACGGCTACCCGGACGTTGCACTCGAGGCGGGCACGCTCGCCGGTTTCATCAAGGGTTTCATCGACATGATCGTCGAACACGACGGCCGCTTCTGGATCGTCGACTGGAAGTCGAACCATCTCGGCACGACGCCGGATGCCTACGGCCCGCGCGCGCTCGACGTCGCGATGGCCGACCACGCCTATCACCTGCAGGCGCTGCTCTATACGGTCGCGCTGCATCGCTACCTGCGCGGGCGGCTTCCCGACTACGATTACGACACGCACATCGCGGGCTACCTGTACCTGTTCGTGCGCGGCGTGCGGCCCGACTGGCGCAGCGGCGGCGAGCCGGCCGGCGTGCATGCGCGGCGGCCCGCGCGCGAACTCGTCGACGCACTCGACCGGATGATGGAAGGGGGCCGCGCATGAACGCATCCGACGACACGCTCGAATTTACCGGCGGCCTCGTTGCACGGCTGCCCGAACCGGCCGATTTCGGCATCGCGCTCGCGGAAGGCTTTGCACGTCGCATCGGCGACCTCGCGCGCCGCGCCGGCGCGCCGGCCGCGTCCGCGCGCTGGGCGGCGCGCGCCGCGTTCGCAACGAGCCGCGCGACCGCCGGCGGTCACGTCTGCGTCGCGCTCGGCGCGCTCGCGCAGCGCTACGAAGCGCCGCTCGACGACGTGCGCGCGGCGCTTGCCGCGAGCGGCGTGGTCGCGTTCGGCACGCTCGCGCGCGGCGACGAGCGGCCGCTGATCGTCGACCGGCACGACCACCTGTACCTGTCGCGCTATTTCGACTACGAGCGGCGCCTGGCCGATGCGCTCGTGGCGCAGGCCGGGGCGGCGGCGCCGGACGGCGGCCTGTCGCCCGACCGGTTGCGCGACAGCCTCGCGCGCTACTTCGGGCCCGCGACCGGCGAGGTCGACTGGCAGCGCGTCGCGGCGATCGTGGCGCTGACGGGGCGCGTGACGATCGTCAGCGGCGGCCCCGGCACGGGCAAGACGACGACCGTCGTCGGCGTGCTGGCGTGCCTGCTCGATGCTCACCCGGGTTTGCGCATCGCACTGGCCGCGCCGACCGGCAAGGCCGCGCAGCGGATGCAGGAAGCGCTGCATGCGCGGGCCGGCGACCTGCCGCCCGAACTCGCGGCGCACCTGCCCGACACGTCGTACACGCTGCATCGGCTGCTGGGCGGCGGCGGGGCGGCCGGCTTCCGGCATCATCGCGACAATCCGCTGCCGTACGACCTGATCGTCGTCGACGAGGCGTCGATGATCGACGTCGCGCTCGCCGCGCATCTGCTCGACGCGCTCGCACCGGGCGCCCGGCTCGTGCTGCTCGGCGACAAGGATCAACTGGCCGCGGTCGAGGCGGGCGCCGTGTTCGCGGAGCTGAGCGCGCGGCCGGCGTTTACCGCCGCGGCGCGCACGCGCATCGCGCAGGCGCTCGGCATCGACGAGGCGGCGTTCGTCGCGGCGTTGCCGGTGCCGGACGAAACGGCAACCGCCGCGGTTCCGGCGGCGAATCCGGTTGCAGCCGCGGCCCGTGCCCCGGCATCTCCGCCGGCATCCGCCGTTGCCGTCGCAGCCGTTCGCAAACGGGCGGCGCGGCCGAAAGCCGATGCGCGACAGGCATCGCTGTTCGACGACGAGCCGCAGGATGACGAAGCATCCTCGGCCGAAGCGGGGGCGCCGCCGGCCGCCGGCCCGATGCCGGCCGAAACCGGCGAGGCGGCTGGAGCGGGCGTCGCGGGCGACGACTCCGCGTGGATCGGGGCCGACGAACTCGCGTGGCTCGATACCGTCGAGCTGCCGCCGTTCGACGCAGGCGACGCGGCGCTTGCGTCGGTCGCGTCGGCCTGGCCGGGCGACCCTGCCGCCGCTGCCGCCGCTTCCGCCACGCAAGTGCCTGCCTCCGCGCCAGCGCCGCTCGCGGACTGCGTCGTCTGGCTCGAGCGCAATTACCGCTTCGGTCTCGATTCGCCGATCGGGCGGCTGTCGCTCGCGATCCGCCGCGGCGACGTGCAGGCCGCACTCGATGCGCTTCCCGCGGACGACGCGGCTGCCGCGTCGTTCCACGACGATGCAGGCGATACGCTCGCATCGTCGACGGTCGAGCGGCTTGCGCGCCGGTTCGGCGCTTACCTCGATGCGTTGCGCGACGCGCTGGCCGCGCCGGCGCCTGATCCGCTGCCGCTGTTCGATGCGCTCAACCGGTTCCGGATCCTGTGCGCGACCCGCAACGGCTCGCGCGGCGCGGAGCACGTCAATGCGCTCGTGGCCGCGCATGTGCGGCATGCGGCGCGCGTGCCGCTGGCGGTCGGCGCGCACTGGTTTGCCGGGCGGCCGATCATGGTGACCCGCAACGACTATGCGCTCGGGTTGTTCAACGGCGATATCGGCATCGCGTTGCCCGACGCGCACGGTGTGCTGCGCGTGTGGTTCAGGCGTGCGGACGGCACCGCGCGCGCGGTGTCGCCGGCCGCGCTGCCGCCGCACGAAACCGCGTTCGCGCTGACGGTCCACAAGTCGCAGGGCTCGGAATTCGACGAAGCCGCGCTCGTGTTGCCGGCCTCGTTCAGCCGGGTGCTCACGCGCGAACTCGTGTACACGGCCGTCACGCGAGCCCGCACGCGCGTGCAGGTGATCGGGCCGCGGCGCGTGCTGGCGCAAGCGGTCGCGACGCGCACGCAGCGCGATTCCGGGCTCGCGGCCCGGGTCGACGAAGCGCTCGCCCGGCATCGCATGGAGGTGTCGCGATGATGATCCGCTATACGCTCGATCCGGCCGACGTCGAATGGACGGCCGTGCGCGCACAGGGTGCGGGCGGGCAGAACGTGAACAAGGTCTCGAGCGCGATCCACCTGCGCTTCGATATCCGTGCGTCGTCGCTGCCACCCGTCATCAAGGAGCGGCTGCTCGCGCTGTCCGACCAGCGCATTACGCGCGACGGCGTCGTGGTGATCAAGTCGCAGGAATATCGCACCCAGGAGAAGAACCGCGAAGCCGCGCTGGAGCGGCTCGATACGCTGATCGGCAGCGTCGCGTTCACGCCGCGCGCGCGGGTCGCCACGCGGCCGACGCGCGCATCGAAGGAACGGCGGCTCGAGCACAAGTCGCGCCGCAGCGCGGTGAAGTCGGGAAGAGGGCGGGTGGACGACTGACGAACGGAGGCGCAACCGCAACCGCAACCGGCGGCAGGCGGCAGGCGTGCCGGCCGCCTGGTCGCCCGCCGCCGCGCCGGCTATCGCATCACGGTTCCGGCGCTGTCGAGCACGAAGTCGACGCAGAACACGACGAGCCGGCTCTGCGCGCGGATCGCGACGGCGGCCGTGTAGCAGTCGCGGCCTTCGGTCAGCGAGAAATGCGGGCCCATCAGCGCGACGCGCCCGGGCGCGGCGATCGCGCGCTGGAAGTACGGGCGCCGCGACCAGTTGCTGTGGGTTTCCGGAAACAGCGGCGCAAGCCGGGTGGCAGCCGACTGGCCGTCGTCGGTGTGCGCGCCGATCGACGGCAGGAACTGCTCGCCGGTTTCGTCGGTGACGAACACGCGGCGCGCGGCCGGCACCGCGAACACGCGTTGCGCGGCGTCCTGCAGGTTGCCGCTCGCGGAAAACGCGGCCGCGCCGGTGAGCACCAGCCGCTCGATCGCGTCGAAGCCCGGCTGCTCGGCGGCGACCGGCGTGTGCCGGCGGGCGATGAAGCGTTGCCACGCGGCGTCGAGCATCGCGGGGGCGGCCGCGCTCGCGTGCGCGATCGATGCATCGGGCTGGCCGAACTGGAAACCCTGCACGAAATCGATATCGGCTTCCATCAGCGCCTGCAGTGCGTCGTCGCTTTCGACGCCCTCGGCGAGCACCATCGCGCCGGCCTGATGCAGCATCGACACGAGGTGGTGCATGATGCGGCGATCGTCGGTCGACCCGGTCGAGCGCTCGACGAGCGAGCGGTCGAGCTTGACGATGTCGGGCCGCGTGCGCCACACGCGGTCGAAGTTCGAGAATCCCGTGCCGAAATCGTCGATCGCGATCAGGAAGTCGCGATGCTGGATCATGTCGATCGTGCGGGCGAGCGCGGCTTCGTCGCGCGCCGGTTGCTCGACGACCTCCAGCACGATGCGGTTCGGCGGCAGCGTGAAATGCCGGCACAGCGCCTCGACGAATTCGCGCTGCACCAGGCCCGAATCGAGCACGCGCGGCGTCACGTTCAGGAACAGCCAGCCGTCGCCGATGCCCTGCGCGACGAAGTTGGCCGTGTGCAGGCAGCGCGCGAGCCGGTCGAGCAGCAGCGCGTCGGCGTCGGCGCGGGTCTTGTCGAACAGCGCGGCGGGCGAGATCAGCGTGCCGTTCGCATCGACGACGCGCAGCAGCGCCTCGTAGCCGACGACCCGCTTGTGCGTGATCGACAGTACCGGCTGGAACACGCTGCGCAGCGTCGTGGTGCGATAGGTGGCGATCCAGCCGCCTGGCGTCGGCGTGAGGCGTTCGAGCAGGGAGTCGAGCGAGAGGTCGCGGGCGGTCTTCATGTCAACGGCGCCCTGGCGCGAACGGCGGGGCGACAGCGCGCCGCCGTGCCGAAGCAGTCGCACGCGCCGGCGGACGCGAAAGGACGAGGCACATCGTGACCGCCTTCTGCGGGTAAGTGTTCGCAGTGTAGCGGGAATGCGGCGGCTCGCGTATCAGGGAAACTCCAGACGGGCTGCAGTGCGGGCTGCGGCCGGCCGCGCGCGTGCGCGCCGCGAAGCGGAGGGCGTCGCCGCACGTGAGCCCATGGTGTCACGGCGTGGGCGGAGCGCGAGGCGGGATATTCCGGCTGCCGCGAAGGCCGCCCGGACAGGACGCCGTCTGATGAATGCCGGCGGCGCGCCGGGGAAGCGGCGCACGGCCGCCGCGTCTCGCTTCACGCGCGACGGCGGTGCGCGCCTCCGGATCGTCGTCAGGCCGCTCCGTTGCTGCGCGGCCGCAGGCCGGGAATCCGCCTGATCGCGCCGGTGGCGAGCGCGGTGCCGACGAGCACGATCGCGCAGCCTTCGATCATCACGGCCGACACGTGTTCGCCGAGGAACAGCGCGCCCCACAGCAGTCCGAACACGGGAATCACGAACGTCACGGTAATCGCGCGGGCGGGGCCGACGTGCGCGATCAGGTAGAAGTAGATGAAATACGCGATGCCCGTGCACGCAACGCCGAGGGCGAGCACCGAGCCCCATGCGTGCGCGCTCACCGGCGCCGCCGGCCAGGTGGCGATCGCGAACGGCAGCAGCAGCACGGTGGAGCCGATCATGCTGCCGGTCGCGTTGACGAGCGGATCGACGCCGCTCAGCTTGCGCTTCGTGTAATTGGCCGCGATGCCGTACAGCAGCGTCGCGCCGAGTGCGGCGGCGGCGGCGAGCGCGGTGGCCGTGGCACCGGTGTCGCCGTGCGCGGTCGCGACCTGGTTCCAGACGAGCGTGAGCACGCCGGCGAAACCGATCACGAGGCCGAGCGCGCGCGGCAGCGACAGCTTGTCCTTCAGCCACAGGTAGGCGACGAGCGCGCCCCAGAGCGGCGTCGTCGCATTGATCACCGACGTCACGCCGGCCGACAGCGTCAGTTCGGCAAACGCGAACAGGCAGAACGGGATGCCCGAGTTCAGCGCGCCGACGACGAACAGCGGCCATGCGCGACGGCGCAGCTCGGCGCCGAGGTCGGCGGGTTTGAAGCGGGTCAGCGCGAAGCCGGCGAGGAACAGCGCGCCGATGCCGACCCGCAGCGCCATCAGCGGCGCGACGCCCAGATCGACGACGCCGATCCGGATAAACAGGAACGACGCGCCCCACAGGGCGGCGAGCACGGTCAGCAGCAGGGCGTTCTTGGGCGACATCGATCGTGAGGGCGGGGGGAAGGGATGGAGGGCATCTTACACCCCGCCGGCACGCCGTCGTTTCAGGTTTGGATGAAACGACAAGAAACGGGAAGTTTGCCGGTTGCCGGCCCGCTGCGATCGGGGGCAGGCAGTCGCACGCGATCAGTGATGACGCCAGCCGCCGCGTCCGCCGAAGCCGAAATCGAGCGAGACCGACGGTCCCCAGTAGCCGCCGTACGCGGGCACGTAGGCCGGCGCCGGATAGTAGTAAGCGGGGCCTGGATCGACGTAGACGGGCGCCGCCACGGGCGCCGCCGTGTAATAGCCGCCAGGATAGTAGCCGTACGGGTAGTAGCAGCCGGCGAGTGTCGCACCGGCGAGCGCCGCGGCGACGAAGGTCCTGTTCATGATGTTTCTCCGGCGGAGCCGGCAATCGGCCGATGCTCAGGGCGTGAACACACCCCAAGCTTAGGCCGCGCCCCGATGACACGGTGTGCCAAACGGTAACGGATCGTTTCCGCGCCCGCTGCGGGCCACGTTGCGGCGCCGCATGCGAAAACGGCGCCGCCGCGCCGCGGAAACGCCGTCCGGCCGAAAAGCCGCGGCGCGCCGCTTACTTGCCGACCTGGTTGCCGATGATGCCGCCGGCCGCCGCGCCGCCCAGCGTCGACAGCGCGCTGCCGCCGATTGCCGCGCCGGCGACGCCGCCGATACCCGCGCCGATGGCCGTGTCGCGCTGGCGCGTCGTCATCGAGTCGCAGGCCGACAGGCCGGCCACCGTTGCGACGACGAGCGCGCATGCCCCAATACGCCGAATCGCATTCATGATCGTTGTCCTTGCGGTAGTGAACGGGGAGGGTGCGCGACCGGCTGGCGGCCACGCACGAATCCAATCTACGCGGCGTGCCGCGGCGCTGCTGTAAGGACTTGTTAAGGCTCGCGCGGTTTCGTAATCAATTGTTTCCAGCCGGCCGGCCGGCGCGCGGCATGCGCAAAAAAGCCCGCTCGAAAGCGGGCTTCGTGCAGCGCGCGGCGATCCGGTGCGGATCGCAACGTTCGCTTACTGGCGGTGATAGATCTCGGCGCCGGTCTTGACGAACTCGACCGCCTTGACTTCCATCCCCTTCTTCAGCGCGTCGGTTTCCGACACGCCCTGTTGCGCCGCGAACTCGCGCACGTCCTGCGTGATCTTCATCGAGCAGAAGTGCGGGCCGCACATCGAGCAGAAGTGCGCGACCTTCGCCGAATCCTTGGGCAGCGTTTCGTCGTGGAATTCGCGCGCCTTGTCCGGATCGAGACCGATGTTGAACTGGTCTTCCCAGCGGAACTCGAAGCGCGCCTTCGACAGCGCGTTGTCGCGCACCTGCGCGCCCGGGTGGCCCTTGGCGAGGTCGGCGGCGTGCGCGGCGAGCTTGTACGTGATGATGCCTTCCTTCACGTCGTCCTTGTTCGGCAGGCCCAGGTGTTCCTTCGGCGTCACGTAGCACAGCATCGCGGTGCCGAACCAGCCGATCATCGCGGCGCCGATGCCCGACGTGATGTGGTCGTAACCCGGCGCGATGTCGGTGGTCAGCGGCCCGAGCGTGTAGAACGGCGCTTCCTTGCACCAGTCGAGCTGGAGATCCATGTTCTCCTTGATCAGCTGCATCGGCACGTGGCCGGGGCCTTCGATCATCACCTGCACGTCGTGCTTCCACGCGATCTGCGTGAGTTCGCCGAGCGTCTTCAGCTCGCCGAGCTGCGCTTCGTCGTTCGCGTCGTAGATCGAGCCGGGGCGCAGGCCGTCGCCGAGCGAGAAGCTGACGTCGTACGCCTTCATGATCTCGCAGATCTCTTCGAAGTGTTCGTACAGGAAGCTTTCCTTGTGATGCGCGAGGCACCACTTCGCCATGATCGAGCCGCCGCGCGACACGATGCCCGTCATCCGGTTCGCGGTGAGCGGCACGTACTGCAGGCGCACGCCCGCGTGGATCGTGAAGTAGTCGACGCCTTGCTCGGCCTGCTCGATCAGCGTGTCGCGGAAGATTTCCCAGGTCAGGTCCTCGGCCTTGCCGTTGACCTTTTCCAGCGCCTGGTAGATCGGCACCGTGCCGATCGGCACCGGGCTGTTGCGGATGATCCACTCGCGCGTTTCATGGATGTGCTTGCCGGTCGACAGGTCCATCACCGTGTCGCCGCCCCAGCGGATGGCCCACGTCATCTTGTCGACTTCCTCGCCGATCGACGACGTCACGGCCGAGTTGCCGATGTTCGCGTTGATCTTCACGAGGAAGTTGCGGCCGATGATCATCGGCTCCGATTCCGGGTGGTTGATGTTCGCGGGGATGATCGCGCGGCCGCACGCCACTTCCGAGCGCACGAATTCCGGCGTGATCTCGGCCGGGGCGTTCGCGCCGAACGCGCTTGCACCGAATGCCTGGCCCGGGTGCTGGCGGCCCATCATCGCGGCCAGCTTCGCGCCGTTCGGGCCGCTGGCCTTCAGGCTTTCCAGGTATTCGGCGCGGCGCTGGTTCTCGCGGATCGCGATGTATTCCATCTCCGGCGTGACGATGCCCTGGCGCGCGTAGTGCATCTGCGTGACGTTCTTGCCGGCTTGCGCGCGGCGCGGGTTGCGGTGCAGGCCCGGGAAACGCAGCTCGGCGGTGGCCGGATCGGCCGCGCGCTCGAGGCCGTACCGGCTCGACAGGCCCGGCAGCGCCTCGGTGTCGCCGCGGGTGTCGATCCAGCGCTGGCGCAGCGCCGGCAGGCCCGCGCGGATGTCGATCTGCGCGTCCGGGTCGGTGTACGGGCCCGACGTGTCGTACACGTAGATCGGCGGGTTCTTCTCGCCGCCGAAGCCGGTCGGCGTGTCCGACTGCGTGATCTCGCGCATCGGCACGCGGATGTCGGGCTGCGAGCCGGTCACATAGACCTTGCGCGAATTGGGCAGCGGCGCGACCGCGGCGGCGTCGACGTGGGCGTCGGCGGACAGAAACTTCGGATTGGCGTTCATGCAATCTCCTGTATGAGCGCCGGGCAGGCGCTTCGGCGCTTGCCCGGAGCCCTTGACGAATGTGGGGCTCGAGCTAAGCAGGAGACGAGGCTTGGTGAGGCGGCGGATTTCGTCAGAGGGATGGCGGCGAAATCCGTACGCTTCCCTGCGCTGGCATTATCCAGATCAGGTTCAAAGGGTATTTCTCACCCGCAATGCCGGTTGTTTGACCGAGCGCATTGCAGGACCCCCGCGTTAGCAGCGCACACGATACACCGGCTTCGCGGCGGTTTCAACCGGGGGCGGATCGGTTGCCCCGGTGCGGCCGCAGCATCGCGGGCGGCACGACGGCCCGTCGAAACGCCGGCGCGCATCGCTGCCGCACGGCCCGCGGTTCGGCCGGCGGTGCGGAAGCGGCGCAGCATGGCGCGCCTTCGCGCGGTCCGGAAAAAACTTTTCGCGGCGGCTGTCATTTCCGGTGGCGTCGTCCGTCTATTCGGCTCCTTAAACCCATGTTCGGGAGAGATGTGATGAAAAAAGTACTGATCGCCGCCTGCGTCGCCGCTTTCGCCTCGATCGCCACCGGCGCGTATGCGCAGAACGACGCGATGTCGCAGCAAGGTTCGTCGATGTCGAAGGACGCGATGTCGAAGGATGCGATGGGCCATGACGCGATGAAGAAGGGCGGCATGAAGAAGCACGCGATGAAGAAGGACGCGATGGCGCACGACGCGATGGGCAAGGCGTCGGGCGACAAGATGGCGCCGTCGAACTGACGAGGGCGGACGCGGCGCGGCCGGCGCGTGCGTCGCACGGCGGCCGCCCGCACGGCGTCCCGGCGACGCATTCCGGGAGTCTCGATCATGCAACCCGTACCCGCTGGCGGGCGCGCGGCCGCCACGCCGCCCGCGCGCCCGATCCATCCGCCGTGGGTGCGCGCGAGCCACTGGCTGAACGCGCTCGCGGCGATCCTGATGGCGCTGTCCGGCTGGCGCATCTACGATGCGTCGCCGCTCTATCCGCCGTTTGCGTTTCCTCCCGGCCTCACGCTCGGCGGCTGGCTTGGCGGCGCGCTGCAATGGCATTTCGCGGCGATGTGGCTGCTGGTCGGCAACGGGGTCTTCTATCTCGCGATGTCGATCGCGACGGGCCGCTTCGCGCGCAAGATGCTGCCCGTCACGCCGGCCTCGGTGTGGCGCGACCTGCGCGCCGCGCTCGGCGGGCGGCTGTCGCACGACGATCCGGGCGTCTACAACGCGGTGCAGCGCGCCGCGTACCTGACCGCCATCGTCGATCTCGTCGTGCTGGTGCTGTCGGGGCTCACGATCTGGAAGTCCGTGCAATTCCCGCTGCTGCGCGAACTGTTCGGCGGCTACGACAACGCGCGGGTCGTGCATTTCTGGGCGATGTCGCTGCTCGTCGCGTTCTTCGTCGTGCACGTCGCGATGGCGCTGCGGGTGCCGCGCTCGCTGCTCGCGATGCTGCGCGGGCGCTGACCGGTCAACCCCGGGTGAAGGAACGCATCATGTCGGAATCCGAAAACACGCGCGACGGCTCGCGCTGGACGCTCGACCGGACATCGCTCGAACTCGACCTGCGCCGCGAGCTGGCGATGCCGTCGCGGCGGCTGTTCAACCGGCGCCTCCTGACGCTCGGCGGGCTGACGATGCTGACCGGCTGCACGTTGGAGGACGATGCGTCGGTCGAGACGTTCCTCGCGACGGTGTCGCGCATGAACGATCGCGTGCAGGCCTGGCTGTTCAGCGGCGAACGGCTCGCGCCGACCTACACCGAAGCCGACCTCACGCGGCCGTTCCCGTTCAACGCGTACTACGGGATCGACGACGTGCCGCACGTCGACGCGTCGACCTATCGCCTCGTGCTGTCGGGCCGCGTGACCGGCAAGCGCGTGTGGGCGCTCGACGAGCTGTATGCGCTGCCGCACGCGGAGCAGATCACGCGACATATCTGCGTGGAAGGGTGGAGCGCGATCGGGCGCTGGGGCGGCACGCCGTTCGGCGCGTTTCTGCGGCGCGTCGGCGCGGACACGAGCGCGAAATACGTCGGTTTCAAATGCGCGGACGACTATTACGAAAGCATCGACATGCCGACCGCGCTGCATCCGCAGACGCTGCTGGCGTTCGAATACGACGGGCGGCGGTTGCCGGCGGAGTTCGGCTTTCCGATGAAGCTGCGGATGCCGACCAAGCTCGGCTACAAGAACCCGAAGCACATCATGGAGATGTTCGTTACCGACACGTATCCGGGCGGGTATTGGGTCGACCAGGGATACAACTGGTTCGGCGGGTCGTAGGCGGCCCGCACGCGGGCCGCCTGCGTGCGATCAGAACGTTTCCCAGTCGTCGCGGCCCGCCGCGCCCGCAGTCGCGAGCGTGGTTGCCGGCGCCGGCGCCGGCGCCGTCGCGCGCGGCGCGGCGACGCGGGCCGGGGCCGGGCGGCGCACGACCTTCGGTGCGCCGTGCGCGGGCGCGGCTGCCGCCGCTGCCGCTGCCGTGCCTTGATCGCCGGCAAGCTTGAATACCGCGACCGCGCGCTTCTGTTCGGCGGCCTGCTGTTCGAGCGATTGCGCGGCCGCCGACGCCTGTTCGACGAGCGCCGCGTTCTGCTGCGTGACTTCGTCCATCTGGCCGACCGCGACGTTGACCTGCTCGATGCCGCGGCTCTGTTCGTCGGACGCGGCCGAGATCTCGGCGTTGATGTCGGCGACCCGGCGGATCGCCTGGCGTACGTCGCCCATCGTGCGGCCGACCGCCTCGGCCTGGTCGGAGCCGTCGCGCACGGTTTCGACCGACTGCTGGATCAGTTCCTTGATTTCCTTCGCGGCGCTCGACGCGCGCTGCGCGAGACTGCGCACCTCGCCCGCGACGACCGCGAAGCCGCGCCCCTGTTCGCCGGCGCGCGCGGCTTCGACCGCGGCGTTCAGCGCGAGGATGTTGGTCTGGAACGCGATGCTCTCGATGAGGCCGGTGATGTCGGCGATCTTCGTCGAGCTCGCGGTGATGTCGTGCATCGTCGACAGCATCCGCTCGACGACTTCGCTGCCGGAGTCGGCGACGTCCGACGCGTTGGTGGCGAGCGTCGTCGCCTGGCGTGCATTCTCCGAGTTCTGCTTGACCGTCGCGGTCAGCTCTTCCATGCTCGCGGCGGTTTCCTCGAGCGACGCGGCCTGCTCCTCGGTGCGCGACGACAGGTCCATGTTGCCCGCGGCAATTTCGCCGGACGCGGTCAGGATCGAGTCGCTCGACGTCTTGATCCCGCGCACGACGCGCGCGAGCTGCGTATCCATCTGGCGCAGCGCGTCCAGCAGGTGGCCGAACTCGTCGTTCGAGCGGATCTCGATCGAGTTCTCGAGGTGGCCGTCGGCGATGCGCTGTGCGGTGTTCATCGCGATGCCGAGCGGCTGCGTGATCGCGCGCTGCAGATACCACCATGCGGCGGTCGCGACGACCACGCCGATCGCGAGCGTGCCGAGCGACGCCCACAGCAGCATGTGGAACGTGTCGCTGCCCTGGTCGGCGGAATCCTTGACCTGCTTCGCGTTGATCGCGATGTCCTCGTCGATGCTGTCGGTGAGCGTGCTGCCGAGCGGGCGGACCTTGTCCAGCGCCGCGGTCGTCGCATCGGCGTTGCCCGATTCCGCCGCGCCGAGCGCGGTCGACGCGAGCGAGCGGAAATCGCCGAGCTGGCTGGCGATGCGGTCCGCGACCTTGCGCTCGTCGTCGGCCGTCACCTTCGCGGGGTAGTAGTCGTTCCACGCGGACAGCATCTTCTTCTCGCGCTCGCGGATGCGGTCGACGACGGCCTTCGCTTCGGTCGCGTCATGCGTCGCGGCGAGCCGCTCCAGGTTGAGGCGCATCTGCAGCGCACCCGCCTGCGTGCTCGCCAGATCCTCGATCGGCACCGTGCTGTCGGTGTACATCGAACTCATGTCGCCGCTCAGCGTCGCGAGCCCCCGTATTCCTTCCGTACCGATTGCGATCATCACGATCACGCATGCGGCGAACGCAACCACGATCTTGAACTTGATGCTGCCAGTCAGCTTGTTCATGCCCCGCTACCCATGTAAGAAAAAACCTGTCATGTCCCGGTCCGCATCGACGCATTCTTCAGATAAAAATCCATGACGCGGGCAGGGTTGATGGCCGGGTATACGGCAACGGGACTGGCGACATTAGGGGAAATGCACCAATCCGGTCAAATATTCAGCGTTTCGATAAAACATCAGTGCACCACCTTTCGGACGTGTCCCAATCTGCTTTCGAATGGCATGTTCGATTGCCGTCGTTCCGTCCGGGCGGGGGGCGGCCCGGACGGTCCGGATTCCGGACGAAGTCGTGCGGCCGCCGGCATGAAACTGTCGCGCCGAAACGTCAGTCGGACACCTTTCAGTCAGGTCCGGGGATGCTTTCGAATCCGTGATGCCATAATGCCGACACGTGCGCAGCCGTTCCGGGTGCGCACGTTTTCATGTCCGTCTGCCGCCGGCCCTGCCGGTTCACATCGTCGCCGTTCGCACTGTCATGTCGTTCCGCACGTTCGCTCTCGCCGTTCCGACCCGATCCGGGTCGTCTGCCGGGTTTCCCGGCGTCTTTCAACAGGGCACGCGGCACGCCGTGCGGGCAGGCTGAACGATGACGCCGCTCGACCGCCTCCTCGATTTCCTTTCCCGCCTTTCGTTCCGCATCCGCCTGCCGCAAAGCCGCGGCGGCCGCGTCGCGCTGGCGCTCGTGTTCATCTATTTCGTCTGGGGTTCGACCTACAGCGGCCTGCATTTCGCGCTGCAGTCGTTCCCGCCGCTGCTGCTGTCGGGGCTGCGCAACCTGCTCGGCGGGATCGGCCTGTTCGTCTTCGCGCTGCGGCGCAAGCCCGAATGGCCGACGCTGCTCGAAATCCGCAATGCGGGGATCGTCGGCACGATGCTCGTCGCGCTGTCGTCCGGCACGATCGCGCTCGGGATCAGCTCGGTCAGCAGCGGCTCGGCCGCGGTGATGGTCGCCACGGTGCCGCTGTTCGCGACCGTGATCGCGGCGGTCGCCGGGCGGCCGGTCACGAAAGGCGAGTGGGCGGCCGTCGCGCTCGGGATGGTCGGCATCGTCATCCTGAATTCGGGCGGCGCGGCCGCGCAGAACTCGGCGCTCGGCACGATCTGCGTGCTGGCCGGCGCACTGTTCTGGGCCGGCGGCGCCCATCTCGCGACGCGGCTCAAGCTGCCGTCCGACCTGTTTCTCTCCACGTCGCTGCAGATCGGCCTCGGCGGCCTGATCTCGACGCTCGTCGCCTGGCTGATCGGCGAACGGATCGAACACGTGATGGTGGGGCCGGTGTTCGCGTTCGTGTACCTGATGGTGTTCTGCACGATGGCCGCGTACGTCGCGTACGGCTATCTGATCCGCCACACGAGCCCGATCATCGCCAGCAGCTGCATGTACGTGAACCCGATCGTCGCGGTCGCGCTCGGCGCGCTGCTGCTCGGCGAGCCGGTGACGACGTCCACCGTGGTCGCGACCGTCGCGATCCTCGGCAGCGTCGGGCTGTCGTTCGTGTTCGATCCGGCGCGCCGGCCGGCGGCGCGCGCGGCAGCGGCCGCTGGGCCTGCCGTGGCTACCGCGACGGCGCCGGCGGCGGACGCCGCGTCCGCTTCCGAGCCGATCGCGGTACCCGATGCGGCGCCTATCCTGGCGCCTTCCGCCGTGCCGCTTGCCGTGCCGGCACCGGCCGCGGTGGTCGACCCGGCGGCGGTCATGGATCCGGCGCCGGCGTTCGCCGCGCCGCCGGTCGACCAAGCGGCGGCGCCCCGCGCCGACGCGTGACGCAGCCGCGGCCGCGGCCGGCCGCGGTCAGCCGCGCCGGCCGTTGCGATGGTGGAACACGCCCGCGCACAGCGTGAGCGCCAGCCCGGTCGCGCACATGCCGATCCAGCCGAACGCGTGCCACGCGGCGACGCCGGCCGACGAGCCGATCGCGCCGCCGATGAAATAGCACACCATGTACACCGTGTTGACGCGGCTGCGCGCCTCGGGCTTCAGCGCATAAATGCGCGACTGGTTCGAGATCTGCGCGGCCTGCACGCCGACGTCCAGCACGACCACGCCGATCACGAGCCCGACGAGGCTCGCACCCGACAGCGCGAAGATGACGAACGACAGCGCGAGCAGCGCGATCGCGAGCGAGATGATCGCGCGCGGGCCGCGCTGGTCCGCGAAACGGCCTGCATACGGCGCGGCGAGTGCGCCTGCCGCACCGACGATCCCGAACAGGCCGGCCGCTTGCGGGCCCAGATGGAACGGCGCGCCGGCGAGCAGCAGCGTGAGCACGGGCCAGAATGCGCTGAACGCCGCGAACAGCAACGCGCCCGTCAACGACGCTTCGCGCAGCCCGCGCAGTTCGGCCGCCAGGTGCCACATCGAGCCGAGCAGCTTGCCGTACGGCAGGGTCGAGGTGGGCGAGCTGCGCGGCAGCCGCGCCACGATCACGGCGGCGAGCGCGACGAGCGCCACGACCGAGGCGGCGAATACCGCCCGCCAGCCGAAGTATTCGGCGATGAAGCCGGCGGCCGTGCGGGCCAGCAGGATGCCGAGCAGCAGGCCGCTCATCACCGTGCCGACCGCCTGCCCGCGCTCGGCCGGCGGCGCGATCTCGGCGGCAAACGGCACGGCCTGTTGCGCGATGGTCGCGAGCACGCCGATCGCCAGGCTCGCGGCGGCGAGCACGGCCAGCGACGGCGCGCTGGCGGCCACGATCAGCGCGACCGACAGGCCGGCGATCTGCATCAGGATCAGCCGGCGGCGGTCGAAGCGATCGCCGAGCGGCGCGAGCAGGAACATGCCGGCCGCATAGCCGAGCTGCGTCGCGGTCGGCACGACGCCGATCCACGCAGCGCCGCCGGAAAAGCTCGAACGGAAGCTGTCGAGCAGCGGCTGGTTGTAGTAGATGTTCGCGACGGATACGCCCGCGATCGTCGCGAGCAGCAACAGCAGGCTGCGCGAGTAGTGGGGCGAGGCGTCGTCGGACGGATGGTCGGTGGAGGCGCTGGACATGGCGGCACGAGGCGGAGTGGGCAGGCGCGGGCACGCGGGCGGGCCGGGCGCCGGTCGAGGCTGCCGATCATACCGGAGCGCCGTGAATCGTGCCGGGGCGGGCGGCGAACCGGCGCAACCGGCCGGCCGTCGCCCGTCGTCGCGCGCGTCGCCTTCTCAGTCGACCAGTTCGCCGGTCGGTTCGTAGAACGGATAGGGGCCGGCGCCTTCATCCACATACACATGGTGCGACGTCATGCCGGTATCCGGCGCATAGCGATGCACCGCGAATGCCGGCGGTTCGAGCCGGAACGCGGACGGCGCGTCGGCCCGCAGGTCGAATGCGACCTGATGCGCGGGCGACGGCACCGCCGCCGCGAGCGTGCCGCCGAACCGCGTGAACATCGTGCGGTGCACGTGGCCGCACAGCACGCGCTCGACGTTCGGATGGCCGCGCAGCAGCGCGTCGAGTTTCGCGGCGGCGGCGGGGGCGAGGCGCAGTGCATCCATGTGGCCGATTCCCGAGACGAACGGCGGATGATGCAGCGCGACGATCACCGGCCGGTCGCGCGCGGCGTCGAGCTGCGCGGCGAGCCATGCGAGCCGCGTGTCGCACAGGTCGCCGTGGCTGGCGCCGGGCACCTGCGAATCGAGCGCGAGCACGCGCACCGCGCCGAGATCGAGCGCGTACTGCACGAATTCGCCGTCGTGCAGTTCGGCGCGCTCGGCGAACGCGCGGCGCAGCCCGGCGCGGTCGTCGTGGTTGCCGATCATCAGGTAGTACGGAATCTCGAGCGCCGCGAGCAGCCCGCGCAGGTTGCCGTACTCCTCGTCGTGGCCGAAGTCGGTCAGGTCGCCGGTGACGAGCACCGCATCGGGACGCGGCACGAGCGCGTTCAGTTTCGCGATGCAGCGCGCGAGCGCGGCCGCCGTGTCGACGCGCCGGTACGCGAGCTGACCCGGACGCTTGATGTGGAGATCGCTGATTTGAGCAAGCAGCATCGTCGTTTTCCGGAATTGTCTGGTTATCGTGGGGGCGGCGTCGTGCGCCGCGACAGGGTGGTGCATGAATGATGCACGAATGACGGATTACGCGCCGAGCGCGATCAGGCCTTCCGGTGCGATCGTCATGCCGACCGCCGTGCCGCGCGCAAGCGCGATGCGGCCGGGGACGTCGATCACGAGCGCGTCGGGCGCCGCATGCTCGATCGTGAGCCGCGTGCGCTCGCCGAGGAACGCGCACGCGCCGACCGTGCCGCGCAGCGGCGCATGCGCGGGATCGGCGAGCTGCGCGTCCTCGGGGCGGAAGAACCATTCGTCGGCGGCGTGCGGTGTCGCGATCGCCCCGCCCGTCGTCACGAGCGCGCCATCGCGCCACTGGCCCGCGAGCCGGTTCAGCGTGCCGATGAACTGCGCGACCGTGCGGTTCGCCGGCCGGTAGTAGATGTCGCGCGGCGTGCCGATCTGTTCGATGCGGCCGGCGCCCATCACGACGATCCGGTCGCCGAGTTCCATCGCCTCGGCCTGGTCGTGCGTCACGTAGACGGTCGTCACGCCGAGCTCGCGCAGCAGCGCATTCATCTCGCGACGCAGCGCATCGCGCAGCTTCGCGTCGAGCGCGGTCAACGGTTCGTCGAGCAGCAGCACGCGCGGCCGCACCGCGAGCGCGCGCGCCAGCGCGACGCGCTGGCGCTGGCCGCCCGACAGTTGATCGATCGGCTTGTCCGCGTGCGCGTCGAGCCGCATCATCGCGAGCAGTTCGTCGACGCGCTCGCGCAGCGCGCGCGGCGCGGTCTTGCGGATCTTCAGCCCGTAGCCGACGTTGCCGCGCACGGTCAGGTTCGGAAACAGCGCGTAGTTCTGGAACACCATGCCGACCTGGCGGCGCTCGATCGGCAGCGCGGTGACGTCGTCGTTGCCGAACGTGATGGTGCCGCCGGCGTCCGGCGTGTCGAGCCCCGCGATCAGGCGCAGCGTCGTGGTCTTGCCGCAGCCCGACGGCCCGAGCAGCACGAGCGTCTCGCCGGCGCCGATCGACAGGTCGAGCGGCTCGAGCACGCGCGTGCCGCGGAAGGTCTTCGCGCAGCCGGTCAGGGTGATGGGAGTGGAATCGAGTTTCATGTGAGCGGGAAAGTCAGCGTGCGCGGCGCTTGAGCGCGCGCGTGCCGGACGGATCGACGCCGAGCCACTGCATCGCGACGAGGAGCGGCAGCGTCATCAGCAGGAACAGGATCGTGTACGCGCTGCCGACTTCGAGGCGCAGCGACGCATACGTATCGGCAAGCCCGACCGGCAGCGTCTTGGTGTCGGGCGTGTGCAGCATCCACGTGAGGTTGAATTCGCCGATCGACAGCGTGAGCACCGCCAGCGCACCCGCGACGATGCCGGGGCGCAGGTTCGGCAGCACGATCGTGACGAAGCGCGTGACGAACGACGCGCCGAGGCTCGCCGCGCCTTCCTCGAGCGTGCGCAGGTCGGCGCCGGCCGCCACCGCCGCCACCGCGCGCACCATGAACGGCAGCGTGAACACGACGTGGCCGACGACGATGAACCACAGGCTCATCCGGAACGCGGTGAAGCCGCCGTAGACGACGAGCAGCGCGAGCGCCGACGCGAGTCCCGGCAGCGCGACCGGCAGCACGAGCGCTTCCTCGATCGCGCGCGCGACGCGGCTCTTGCTGCGCGCGAGGGCGTAGCCGGCGGGCACGCCGACCGCCAGCACGATCGCAAGCGTCGCGAACGCGACGTAGAGCGACAGCGCGACCGAGCCGTGATACTGCTCCCAAACCTGTTCGAGCCAGCGCAGCGTGAGCCCGCTCGACAATCCGCGGAAATAGTTGACGGTCAGGCCTGCGAGTACCGACATCACGACGGGCACGATCAGGAACGCGCACAGCAGCAGCGTGACGCCCCACTGGAGGGCGGCGATCGCGCGCGCGCCCGTGACGCGCGGGGCGCGCCGAGCCGTGCCGTTCGCCTGTGCGGGAGCGGGCGCCGGCGACGGCGTGGACGAACCGGAAAGCGATTGCATGGAGGACTCCTCAGGCCGCGGCGGCGGCGGTGTGGCCCGTGAACCGGCGCGCGAGCGCGAGCACGGCCCACGTGACGATGCCGAGTACGATCGACAGGCCGGCCGCCGTCGCGATGTTCGCGTTCAGCGTGAACTCGGTATAGATCGTCATCGGCAGCACGTTCAGGTCGGTGGCGAGCGTGAACGCGGTGCCGAAGGCGCCCATCGCGGTCGCGAAGCAGATCGCGCCGGCCGCGATCAGGCCGGGCGCGAGCGCGGGCAGCACGATGTCGACGAAGATGCGCCACGGCGACGCGCCGAGCGAACGCGCGGCTTCCTCGAGCGACGCGTCGAGCTTCGACGCGGCCGCGATCACGGTGACGATCACGCGCGGAATCGAGAAATACAGGTAGCCGACGAACAGCCCGGCGACCGAATACGCGAATACCCACTTGTCGCCCGTGAGCTTCGCGGACAGCATGCCGATCAGCCCCTGGCGCCCGGCAAGCATGATCACCATGAAGCCGACCACGACGCCCGGGAACGCGAGCGGGAACGTGAGCAACGCGAGCAGCACGCGCTTGCCCGTGAATTCGCGGCGCGCGAGCAGGAGGCCGGCGATCGTCGACAGCACGAGCGTCGCGAGCGTGACGCCCGCGGACAGCGCGATGGTCCCGCCGAGGCTCCTCATGTAGCGCGCGTTGCCGAGCAGCGCGGCGTACTGCGAGAAGAACGCGCCGTCGGCGGACACCTGCACGAGCGCCGCCATCGGCAGCAGCCAGAACGCGGCGAACACCGCAAGCGCCGGCGCGACGAGCGCGACGCGCCAGCGCAGCGGGAAGGTCAGGTCGAGCATCGGTCGGGACCCGCCGCTTATTGCATGACTTGCAGGTACTGCAGGCCGAACGCCTGCTGGCCGGCCGCCATCTTGCCGAAGTCGACCGACCTGGCCCGCGCGTATTCGCTCGCCGGCAGGAACTTCGCGGCGATGTCGGCGCCGAGCGCCTGCGCGCGCACCGGGCGCAGGTAGGCGTTGGCCCACAGCTTCTGGCCTTCGTCCGACAGCACGAAATCGAGCACCTTCTTGCCGTTCGCGTCGTGCGGTGCGCCTTTCACGAGGCTCATCACGTACGGCACCGCGATCGTGCCTTCCTTCGGAATCACGAACTCGACGTTCGCGTTGTCCTTGTACTTCGCGCGATACGCGTCGAAGTCGTAGTCGAGCAGGATCGGAATCTCGCCCGACAGCACGCGCGCATATGCGGTCTGCTTCGGCACGATCGGCGCGTTCGCCTTCAGCTTCCGGAACCAGTCGAGCGCCGGCTTGAAGTTGTCGAGGCTGCCGCCGAGCGCCTGGTTCACGGCGACCGCGCCCGCATAGCCGACGAACGCGCTCGACGGGTCGAGATAACCGACCATGCCCTTGTATTCGGGCTTCAGCAGGTCGGCCCACGAACGCGGCACCGGCTTGCCGTCGAGAGCGTCCTTGTTCACGAAGAAGCCGAGCGTGCCCGAGTGGATCGCGAACCAGTAGCCTTGCGGATCCTTCAGGTTCGCGGGGATGTCGTTCCAGTGCGCGGGCTTGTACGGCGCGATCACGCCCTTGTCCTTCGCCTGGAACGCCGACGACACGCCCAGGTAGACGACGTCGGCGACCGGGCTCTTCTGTTCGGCGATCAGTTGCGCGATCGACTGGCCCGAGTTCTTGTTGTCGAACGGTACGCGGATGCCCGTCTTCTGCTTGATCGCGGCGATCTGCGCGGCCCAGTCGGCCCATTCGGGCGGGCAGTTGTAGCAGATCGCCGTTTCATCGGCGTGGGCGGCGGGCGCGCCCGCGATGAGCGCGGCGCAGGCGACGGGCGCTGCGAGCGCGCGCAGCAGCGAGGTCAGGCGAAAGGACACGGTGGGTCTCCGGGCGAGGGTGTGGCGCTGGGTGGTGGGTTGGGTGCGCGCCGGGTAGCGCGCGCGTTCAGGCCTTGTGCAAGTGCAGGTCGGCGGCCGGCGGTGCGATCGTCGCACCGTCGCGCACCGCATGCGGCAGGATCAGCGACGTGCGCTCGAGGGTCGCGCCGCCGATGCATTCGACGAGACGCTGCCACGCATGGCGGCCGATCTCGCGGTTCGGCGTCGCAACGCTCGCCAGCGGCGGCGCGAGCAGTTCGCCGATCGCGATCCCGTCGAAGCCGAGCACCGACAGATCGTCGGGAATCGAGAAGCCCGCGCGGCGCAGGCCGCGCATCACGACCATCGCGAGCAGGTCGTTGCTGCAGAAGAGGGCGGTCGGGCGCGTCGCGTCCGCTGTCAGATGCGCGAGCACCGCATCGGGCAGCTCGGGCGCGTTGAAATCGACTTCGACCGGCGGCAGCGTCGCGACGCCGCTTTCCTCGAGGGCCTGCGCATAACCGAGATGGCGCTGGCGCGCGCGGTCCGACGCGGCGAGCGAGCCGGCCAGCATCAGCACGCGGCGGTGGCCGCGCGCGATCAGCAGCCGGACGCCGTCGTAGGCGGCGCGACGGTTGTCGACCGAGACCGACGGGCGCCGCCGCGTGTCGTTGTGCATCAGCACATAGTGCGGACCGTCGTGGTCGAGCATGTCGAGCAGCGGATGCGTGTCCGCGTCGGCGACGGTGAGGATCAGCCCTTCGACGCGCTGTTCGCGCAGCGTCTCGATCGCGTGGCGCTCGCGTGCCGCATCGTATTCGGTCGTCATCAGGATCAGCTTGAAGCCGGCCGCGGTCGCGAGTTCGTCGACGCCCTGCAGGCAGTCGGCGAACACCGGATTCGACAGCGTTGGCACGACGACGCCGACGAGCCGCGTGCGCTCGCCGCGCAGTTGCCGGCCGAGCGGGCTCGGCCGGAACTGCAGCGTGTCGATCGCGGTGCGGATCGTCTGCAGCGTGGCGGGGCTGACGGTGTGCGGCGCGTTGATCGCACGCGAGACGGTGGCGATCGAGAAGCCCGCGAGGGCAGCGACGTCCTTGATGGTCGAGGTCATGAAGTAACGCGATGTAAACGTTTTCGGCCGGAAAATTATCGAAAACGTTTGTGACTGCGCGATGACGCTCGCGACGCCTGTTTCGTGAAAAGCACGACACAAACGTCAGATGGTTGTGCCCGCCGGACGACGTGGAAACGATTGTATCGGGGATGGTGCGGCGCGGGAGGAAGTATGAGGGCGGCGCAGCGGGCAGGCGCGGCCCGCCCGCATGCCGCCGGGTGCGTTACACGAGCCGCGGCAGCAGCGTGCGCACTTCGTCGAGCAGTCGGGCAATCGCGTCGGGCTGGTTCGACACGTGCAGCAGCAGGTGTTTCTGGAAGAGCCCGTCGAGCAGCGCATAGGCGGCGCCCGGCGTGATCGACGGCTGCCGGCCGCCGAGTTCGGCATAGCGCATGACGACTCGCCAGACCATTTCCTCGAGGCTCTTGTCGATCTCGTTCACCACGTCGCGAAACGCGTCCTCGAACAGCGCCTGTGCGCGCAGGTCGTACCAGAGGCTGTGCATTTGCGGCTCGTCGCGGATCGTTTCCGCGAGCTTGTCGAGGAAGCCGTTCATCAGCGCTTCCTGCGACTGCGCGGCGGCCGTCACCACGTCGTAACGCGTCGCGCACTGTGCCTTGAATTGCCGGATGCTGCAGCGGATCAGGTCGAGCTTGTCTTCGAAGTAGTAATGCAGCACCGCATGCGTGTACTCCGACTTCTGCGCGATTTCGCGCAGGCTGGTCTTGGCGTACCCGAGCTCCGCGAGTGTGTTCAGCGCGGCTTCCGCGAGTTCGACGCGACGCGCTTCGTACTTGTCCACGGGATCGCGCCTCGGGCGTGCCGAACGTTGTCGCGTGGCAGTGGGCGCGGGGTCGTGCTGCTTCGTCATCCTGCTGTCGTCTCCTGTCGAGCGGTTGCGCCGCACGATGCCGCGCGGCTTGCGCGGCGCCGTCGTCGGTCGGCCATTGCATTGTGCAAAGCAGCGAAACGACTGTCAAGAAAAAACCGGACGGTTGTAAAAATAAATCTTGACACACGGATAGCAATATCTAACCATTCGTAAAAATTTATCTTTCCAGTTGGTTAGATGTTGTCGGGCCCGACGACCGTTCCGGGCGTCGCCCGGCGTAACGTTGAAGCGTGGAGGGAGACATGGAGAACGGCAGGCTGGCAGGACGCAAGGCACTGGTGACGGGCGGCGCCCGCGGGATCGGCGCCGCGGTGGCGCATGCGCTCGCGCAGGCGGGGGCGGACGTGATGATCGGCGACGTGCTTGCCGATCTCGCCGCCCAGACCGCGCACGACATCGCGCAGAAGGGCGTGCGCACGGGCGTCGTCGCGCTCGACGTCGGCAACGACGAGCATTGGGGGCACGCCGCCGGCGCGATGGTCGGGGAGATGGGCGGCTTCGACATCCTGATCAACAACGCGGGGATCGAGATCACGTCGCTCGTCGCGGACCTGCAGGCGGCCGACCTGCGCCGCATGTGCGACATCAACATCGTCGGCGTCGGCCTCGGCCTGAAGCATGCGTTTCGCGCGATGCGCCCGGGCGGTGCGGCGGGGCGGGGCGGCGTCGTCGTCAACGTGTCGTCGGTCGCGGCCACGATCGCCTATCCGGCCATCGCCGGCTATTCGGCCACCAAGTCCGCCGTGGATCGCCTGACGCGTGTCGCGGCGATGGAAGCCGGCAAGCTCGGCTACGGCATTCGCGTCAATTGCGTGTACCCGGGCCTGACGCCCACCGAGATGGGGATGAAGCTTGCCACCGACATCGTCGCCAACGGGCTGGCGCCCGACGTCCAGGGCGCCGTGTCCGCCGTCGTCGCGCAGACGCCGCTCGGGCGCCTCGCGACGGTCGACGAGATCGCCGACGCGATCGTCTTCCTGTGCTCCGACGACGCCCGCTTCATCACCGGCGCCGGCATGCCGGTCGACGGCGGCATGGGCATGTAACGAGAGACGGGGACCGGATTTTTCTTTGATGAAGGAGGAGACATGAGCGACAAGAAGCCCGTGGTCGTCTACGGCGTGTCGGGGTACACCGGCCGCCTGGTATGCGAATACCTGCGCGAGTACAACATCCCGTTCATCGCGGCGGGACGCGACCGCAAGCGCATCGCGGAAGTCGTCGAGCGCATTCCCGGTATCGAGACCGCAGACTACGAAATCGTCGAGGTCGAGCATTCGGTGGCCGCGCTCACGGAGCTGTTCAAGGGGGCGAAATTCGTCAGCAACATGGTCGGGCCGTTCATCAAGTACGGGCCGGAGGTGGTCGAGGCGTGTCTTGCGGCCGGCTGCCACTACTCGGACACGACCGGCGAGCAGGACTGGGTGCTGCTCGCGAAGGAGCGCTGGGGCGACGCGTTCGCGAAGAAGGAATTGCTGCTCGCGCCGAACGTCGCGCAGATGTACACGACGGGAGAAATCGCGGCGAACCTGTGCCTGGAGACGCCGGGACTCGACACGCTCGATATCCTGGTGTTGTGGAAGGGCTTCCCGACCTATGCGTCGACGCAGACGATCTTCACGATCCTGAAAGCGACCTGGTACTACCTCGAGCAGAACAAGTACGTCACATGGGAGCCGACCGCGCATGCGGAGGTGGCGGTGCCGGGGCAGCACGAAACGGCGATCGCGATGCCGTGGGGCGGCACGGCGCACCCGGTGTGGTTCAAGGACGATCCGCGCGTGGCGAACTGCCGCGCGATCGGCGGCGTGATGGCGCGCGCGGTCATGGAGGGCGTGCAGAAGACGACGCGGATGTTCGACGAGAAGATCCGCCCGCTGCCGCCGGCCGAACAGGAAGTCGCGCTCGCCGAGATCGCGAACAGCCTGCAGGCGAGCATGCCGCCGCGCGAGAACCCGCGCCTGAACACGACGATCGACTCGGTGCATGCGTCGGGCCCGCTCGGCCGCGCGCACTGCGTGATCCACGGCGTCTGCAACTACAAGCAGACCGGGCTGCTGCAGGCGTATGCCGCGTTCTCGCTGCTGCAGACGCCGCCGAAACGGGTCGGCTTCGCATCCGGCTGCCAGGCGTTCGGCCATCACGCGCTGCTCGGCCAGTTGCGCAGCTTCGGCCTCGTCATGAAGCCCGTGCTGACCGTGCAGGACTGACGCGTCGCACTTTCCGGGAGAATCGTCATGCGCTTGACCCGCTATCTCGACAAGGGCGCGTCGCTCGGCGCCGACCGGCCGTGCCTCGTCGCCGACGACGAGACGCTGACCTACGCGCAGGTTCAGCGCCTCACCTACCGCGTCGCGCGCGGGCTCGCCCGCTCGGGCGTGGCCGCCGGCGACACGGTGGCGATCCTGTCGGGCAACGATCCGGTCGCGTTCGCGTGCGTGTTCGGCATTGCACGGGCGGGCAACGTCTGGTGCCCGATCAATCCGCGCAATGAAGTTGCCGAGAATCGCTTCGTGCTCGAGACCTTCGCGTGCCGCGCGCTGCTGTTTCACAGCGCGTATGCAGCGATGGTCGAGAAGATGTTGCCGGGGCTGCCCGCGTTGAGCGTGGCCGTGTGCCTGGATGCGACACTGCCGTTCGCGCCGTGTCTCGACGACTGGCTGGACGGCTTGCCGGACACGCCGTACGAACGCGAGCCGGTGAGCGACGTCGCGATGCTGCCGGGCACCGGCGGCACCACCGGCGTACCCAAGGGCGTGATGCTGTCGGAACGGAACCTGGAGACGATGACGGCGCTCACGCTGATGAGCTACCCGTTCGACGGTCGGCCGGTGTATCTGGCGTTCGCCCCGCTCACGCATGCGGCCGGCGTGCTGTGCCTGCCGGTGATGACGCTCGGCGGCAGGATCGTCGTGATGCGCCATCCCGACGTCGGGGCGTTTCTGGCGACGATCGCACGGGAACGCGTCACGCATACGTTCCTGCCGCCGACGGTGATCTACATGCTGCTCGACCACCCGGACCTGCCCGCGACCCGCCTCGATTCGCTGCAGTGCTTCTGGTACGGCGCCGCGCCGATCTCGGTCGAGCGTCTTGCCGAGGCGCTCGAGCGGATCGGCCCGATGGCGCAGTTGTTCGGCCAGACCGAGGCCCCGATGATGGTGTCGACGCTGGCGCCGGCCGATCACTATCGCCCGGACGGCTCCATCGCGATCGAGCGACTGTCGTCCGCCGGCCGGCCGACGCCGCTCGTCGAGGTCGGCATCATGGACGGGCAGGGGCGTCTGCTGCCGACGGGCGAGCGCGGCGAGATCGTCGTGCGCGGCTCGCTGGTCATGAAAGGCTACTACGAGAATCCCGACGCGACGGCCGAGGCATCGGCATTCGGCTGGCACCACACGGGCGACATCGGCTACCTCGACGCGGACAATTTCCTGTTCATCGTCGATCGCGCGAAGGACATGATCATCACCGGCGGATTCAACGTCTACTCGATCGAAGTCGAGCAGGCGCTGCTTGCTCACGCCGACGTGCGCGACTGCGCGGTCATAGGCCTGCCCGACGACAAATGGGGCGAGCGGGTGGTGGCCGTCGTGCAGCCGCGCGACGGCAGGCGGATCGATACCGCGGCGCTCGCCGCGTTCGTGAAGGAGCGGATCGGCAGCGTCAAGGCGCCCAAGCAGATCGAGGTATGGAGCGACCTGCCGCGCTCGAAGGTCGGCAAGGTGTCGAAGCCGGACGTGAAGGCCAGACTGCGCGGCGGCGTGTCGGCCGGGTAGGACGGCGTACCGGGCGATCCGGCCTGCGCCGGTTTCGCGCATAAATAATAGGAATACTGAATAAAAAGGATGGAGACATGAAGACGAAGGCGATGCAGCCTGCCGCGCTGGCGGGCGTTTTGCTGGCGCTCTCTACCTCGGCGTCGGCGATCGACATCTACCCGGGCGACTATACGGTGCTGCCGCCCGGCACGACGCTCGCGCTCGGCTATCTCGGCTATACGCCGAGCAGCGACTTCCGGCTGGACGGCGTGGGCAAGGTGCCCGATTCGAGCCTCGATCAGACCGTCGGCATTGCGCGGGTGCTGCACTACACGCAGATCGGCGGCGTGCCGCTGGCCTTTCAGGCGTACCTCCCGTTCGCGAAACTGACCGACGTCAAGGTCGGCGGCAGCCCGGTGCCGACGAACAACGGACTCGGCGACCTCACGTTCGGCGCGACCGCATTCCTTGTGAACCGTCCGGATCCTCAGTACGGCACGGTGGTCGGGTTTACGGCCTACTTTTCCGTGCCGACCGGGAAATACGATCTCGGCCGGGTCGGCGCGGGTGCCGGCACCGTCGTGTTCACGCCGCAACTCGGCGTGATCCAGGGGCTCGGCCGCAACCTGTTCTTCGACGGCGCGCTGGACGTGGCCGCGCAACCGGGGCATGACGACGCCGGACAACGCATTTCCGTGCGACCGTCCGTCGAACTGCAGACGTACCTGCGCTATCAGTTCACGCCGGCCACGTCGGTTTCGTTCGGCTACGCGGGCACCTTCGGCGGCAAGGAGTATGTCGACGACGCCTATACTGGCCAGAAGACGAGCACGAACCAGCTGCGGTTGTTCGCGAGTCACATGCTGACCCCGACCTGGCAGGTGTCGGGGATGCTCGGCAAGGCGCTCTCGGCCGAAGGCGGCTTCAAGAACGACTATAGCGTCCAGTTACGCGTGATGAAGATCTTCTGAACCCACGAAGGAGCCCAGCATGAGTCGTCGAGTCAATGTCATCGGTGTCGGGATGATCCCGTTCATGAAGCCGGGCGCGAGTCCGCAGTACTACGAGATGGCCGCGGAAGCCGCGCGCATTGCGCTTGCCGACGCCGGCATCGCATACGACGCGGTCGAACAGGTGTACGCCGGGTACGTCTACGGCGATTCCACCTGCGGGCAGCGGGCGATCTACGAGGTCGGCATGACCGGTGTGCCGGTCGTCAACGTCAACAACAACTGCTCCACGGGTTCGACCGCGCTCTGGCTGGCGCGCCAGGCGATCGACAGCGGCGCGGCCGAATGCGTGCTGGCGCTCGGGTTCGAGCAGATGGCGAAGGGGGCGCTGACGACCTGGTTCAACGATCGTGCGTCGCCGCTCGAACCGCATCTCGATGTCGCCGACACCGTGCAGGGCGAGATCGAGGCACCGATGGCCGTGCGGATGTTCGGGGGCGCCGGGCGCGAGTACATCGAGCGCTACGGTGCCGCGCGGGATACGTTCGGCATGATCTCGGTCAAGGCGCGCGAGCATGCCGCGCGCAATCCGTACGCGCTGTTTCGCGAGCCATTGGACCTGGCGCAGGTGATGGGGTCGAGCGAGGTGTTCGATCCGCTCACGCGGTTCCAGTGCTGCCCGCCGACCTGCGGCGCCGGCTGCGCGGTACTGTGCTCGGATGAATTCGCGAGACGTCACGGCCTGGCGCGGCGGGTGCACATCGCCGCGCAGGCGATGACCACCGATTACCCGAGCAGTTTCGCGCCGACGTCGATGATCCGGATGGTCGGCTACGACATGACGGCCGCTGCCGCCCGGCAGGTGTACGAGCAGGCCGGGATCGGGCCCGAGGATCTCGACGTCGTCGAGCTGCACGACTGCTTCACGAGCAACGAGCTGATCAGCTACGAAGCGCTTGGACTGTGTCCCGAAGGCGGTGCGGAGCGGTTCGTGCGCGATCGCGACAACACGTACGGCGGCAGGATCGTCACCAATCCGTCGGGCGGCCTGCTGTCGAAGGGCCATCCGCTCGGCGCGACCGGACTGGCCCAGTGCGCGGAGCTGGTCTGGCAACTGCGGGGCGATGCGGGGGCGAGACAGGTCGAAGGCGCGCGCGTGGCGTTGCAGCACAATATCGGCCTGGGCGGCGCCTGCGTCGTGACGCTGTATCGTTCGTGACGAATGACGGCGTCGTACGGGGCCGGACCGATGGTAGAATGCGGTCCGCCCTCTTGCCGGGGTGATGAAATTGGTAAACATAGCGGACTTAAACGATTGAGTGCCCGGTCGGAAACGGCCGGTGCAGAACCCTTCAAATTCGGTGAAACCCCTGATGCGCGCATCGAGGCAACGCCGAGCCAAGCCTCGCGACATCCGCGAGGAAGGTGTAGAGACTAGACGGGGGGCGCCTAAGGCGCACGGGTGGCAGTGATGCCCGCGCGCGACGGCGAAGGCATAGTCCAGCGCACGAACGGCATCGCCTCGACGACGCCGGCTTTGAAAGAAGCAGTGTGACGAAAATCCGCCGCCTTAACTGGCTTGCCGGTTCGAGTCCGGTCCCCGGCACCATAGAATTATCTCGCTGTATCTCGTGCGATCTCAGAACCCCGCTCAGAACCTTGTCCTGGCGGGGTTTTTTGTTCCATTGAGTCACATTGATGCTCGTTACATCTCATCGAAGGGTTGGTATATTCGTTGATATCCAAGGGCGTCGATGCGCCATGCCACCTACCGATTCAACGGCGAAGAATGCGAAGCCGGCGGACAAACCTTACAAGCTCACCGATGGCGGCGGGATGTACTTACTGATGCAGCCCGACGGTGCCAAGTACTGGCGGCGGCCCGCGAACGCCGGGACGATGCATGGAAGAGGCTAGCGGCTGGCGTCGATCCAAGCGTGGCGAAGCGCATCGCGAAGCGGACAGCTCGTCCAGCAGCCAGCAAGACCTTTGAGGCTGTGGCTCATGGGTGGATGAACGAACGCAAAACTGTTGTCGAGATCGGGCAGTACGAAAAGACGCTGGCTCGCCTTGAGAGCGATGTGTTCCCGTGGCTCGGCGGCGTCCGATAACTGAAGTCGACACCCCCGAGATCCTCGCGGTGCTGAAGCGGATCGACAGTCGCGGCGCCAGATACACGGCGCATCGAGTGCGGAGTGAAATCAGCCGCGTGTTTCGGTATGGCATCAAGGCGAAGGACACGTTCGAGAAGCTGCTCCAGAAGAGTCTCGGCATAGCGCAACTGATGTTGAACACCTGGCTCTTCCGAGGCCACCAGATCTATCTGTCTTCCGGAAGACGGAAGTGACGGGAGTACCACTCCGATCTCACGCTCCAACCGACACCAGACACGATGAAATACACCCCTCCCAAGGCTGAAGACCTTCGGCACCTGAAAGTAGAACTTGGCCGTACCGGCGAGCAGATGGCCGAATTGTTCGGCGTGGCCGGCGGCCAACAGTGGCGAAAGTACACGGGCGGCGCGGAGCCGCGCGAACTCAGCCCGCATATCCTGTTCTTTGGTGCTGCCCGGCTCGTGCTGCCCGACGAGCAACTCGCGTTGGTGCTCGACAAGATGCGCGTGCTCGGCGCGCAGATCGATCTCGCGGAAGACTAAGGCACCCGGGACCCTCGTCATCGGCTCCAATTTGGCTGTGGACGTCCCTGCGCGATGTCGTAGATGTTTTCGAATCGCGAATGCGCTCATGGATGAATTCAGACCGACAACTGCAACTGCGGCAGACCCGCCAATACCGGGTCGACGAACGGCCAGCCAGTCGTTACGTCAAAGACCGGCCGTTTTGACGAGCTTCTGTGCAGGGCCTCGCACGTACGGCAACCTGGGATGAGGGGCAGGAGACCTGCAAAATGAAGAGATCCGGCAGACGAATCTCGCTGGGCCAAAGCGAGTCAATGCGGGGGAGGGGCATTACGTTGGGTGACCTCACCGGAATACGTCTTGCAACGCCGTCGTGAGCGAAGGTCACGAGTTTGCTGTTACCGAGGTGGGCAGTCGTACCCTGGGGCTTGATTTGTAGGGGCGTGGCGTACCGGCTGCTGAATCGGAACCCGACTCCGCGAAAGATATGGATGCACATGCCGACGGCCAGAGAGAACACGGACGGGGTTATGCGACATGCTTGATTGCCCAGTCCGAGGCACTTTGCCGCGTTATCTTGAACGTCACACCTGCGCCGAACCAGGCGGCGTCGAGACGTTGAGTGTCGGTGCGAGCACGGTGATGATCGTCCACGTACCGGACGACCGCTCGGAGCAAAGCTCATGTCGTACCCGATGCGGAAGTTGGAACGGCCCCCTTGCCACGACCGGCATAAAGCTGACTAATCACCTTGATGGTGCGTTTGTTGTAGATGCGCGACACGATGACGTATGCGTTTAGCGTGCGGGGCGCGTCATGACGAACACAAGAAAATTATTGCCAACGTCGACCAAGTCAATGTTTTTATGTGGGGTGATCAGTGCAAGTTTTCGAGATTGCTGGACGATGTGAATTTAATAATCCCAAAATTACTGTTCGGCTACGAGTGCGTGATGAATGATGGGCTTTTCTCGTTATGGAAATAAAGCGGCTGGAGAGTGTGCTGAATTTCATAAGTGATGGGGTGGTTGAAGGTGGGTGTTTTTGATATATCGAATATCTCGATTTTTTATTTTTAAAATTGTTTGCAACTGTCAATTTTGTGGGTGATTGTTGGAAGTGAAAGGGAAGGAGTCGTGGTGTTAACCTGGGTGTATGACTGCATCAATAGAGTCCGGGAGTCAATTGATCTGACATCCTTGTAATTTCTGGCAACACGAGAACAAATATTATCGGTACATTGCGGCGGAAGAGACCAATTACTGCGCCGCTAACACATGAAGAAACAAGAAGCTTCGGCAGCGTTGATTTCGGCGTTGGCGAGCGCTTCTACGCTGGTCCACGATGTTCAGCCATCCGGAATCACGTTCAGCTCACGGATTCAGCGTTTTCATCAACAACTTGATGCCATCGAGGGGTTGAATTCGCGCCCCAATGTGTCGGCATCGACTGGAGAAAAGATGTCGGCGCCCGGTATTACGAGACTGCCGCTCGATAATCTGTTTTTTCCGATCGAGGCGATCGAGCTGGAAGGCAAGGCGTTTAAATGGATCGCATGTCTTATTCCAACAGTCGTGAGAAAGCGCAAACCGACTCGGTCGCGCCTGATATGCGTATGTCCGGATTTGTTTGACAGACGAGGCGCAGATCTCTCGCGGCATCTTCGCGTCGTTTCCGAATTCATTTTCAGTTTCTCCCCATGACCGCATCTTCGACCGTAGCTGCTACTCGCCCGGTGCAGTTGGCCGTTGCGCCGCTTAACACCATTCATCCGGAAGACATTGCTGCCGCCTCGCGCAAATTCGATCAGTGGCTGCAACAGATCAGCGGCGGCGTCGTGACGCTGGAGCGGCTTAGTAATGCTGCGCAGGGTCTGCCGGTCGTCGGTAACGTCATCGCTCTGGTCAGCGTGGCGCTGGACCTGAAGGCGTTGCACGACAAGCCATCCGCCGACGCGATGGACTGGGTGAACATCGGCATCGACATGATCGGGATCATTCCCGTTCCGCAGACGCTGGCGGCAGCACGCATGGCCCTCAGACCGATGCTGGTAGAGGCGCGTCGCGAGTTGGCAGTCGAATTGAAAGCGATGGCGAAGCATGGCGAGAAAGTCCAGACCCACGATGCCCTGGTCAATCTGCTTGCCGCGCATCTGAATGCGACCATTGTTGGGGAACTGGAGACGTTCGTCCAGGGAGCGCAGGTCCGCCTGGATAGCATGCTCAAGGACGCGGGCGAGCTGCTGAAAAAAATGCTGCTGGACATGGCGGCTGGCATGAAGAAGGCAGCGCTGGACACGCTCAATGCGGAGGGTAATGCGAAGTTGGCCGGAAAGGAGGTCCGTCAGGCGGCGGATGTCTTTGTGCGCGATCCCGGTGCGAGTATCACGAAGGGCTTATGGGTGCTGCATCAGGCGACCAAGGCCGGGGCGGAGGCAGAATCCAACGCGGTTGAGAGCCTCACCCCGACACCGCAACAACGCGCGCAGATTGCAACTGACGTGGACCGGAAGATTCGTGAGCTGGCCGGTATGTGCAAGGGCGCATTGGCTAAACTTGCCGATCCGCGTGTGGGTGAAATCGCCAAGTTGCTGACGCTGTTGCTGGCCGTGGTCAAGGCTTATCGGAAAAAGAACGGCCACAAGGGCCTGGCTGCGAACGTTCCGGAAAACAAGAGTGGCCAGGCGGCCCATAGCCACGGCGATAACACCACCGACGCTATCAGTGCACAGGCAAACGCCAAAAGCGATGGCGGCTGCAAGGAGTGTGAAGGAACAACGGGTAGCATCAGCTTTGCTCGGGGCGCTGAGCGCCTGGAACACGAAGACTTCTCGCTGCCGGGGCCGTTTCCGCTTACCTGGAGCCGTCAGTATCGATCCGACCTTGCTGCCTACGATGATGGGCCGATGGGCGCGCGCTGGATCTCGCCGTATACGACACGGCTCGACATCGTGCAAAACGATGCGCTGCCGGAGAGCCTTCGTTATCACGCAGCGGACGGCCGCACGCATGCGTATCCGTTGCCGAAAGTCGGGGCGTTTCATTTCGACGCCATCGAGAACCTGACGCTGGTGCGGGTTTCCGATCGAGTGGTGACCCTGGCGCGTGGCTACGATGTCAGAGAGACCTACGAGCGTCACGGCCAACACTTCCGTTTGACGGGCATCGTATTGCGCAACGGTGAGGGCCTGGCGCTGGCCTATGATCATCCGGCACACATGCCCAATCATGCGCTGCTGCCGTCCGATCTGATGTCCTATCACGGGGAGATCGAGATCGATGCCCACGTTCATGTGGTGTCCGACGAACACGGTCGCATGGCGCAGGTGTGGCTGATCGAAAACAACAAGGCGGTTCGTCAGCTTGCTGGCTATACCTACGACGATGCCGGCGATCTGGTGGCGGCGACCGACGAGAATGGTGCCAGCCGTAGCTATACGTATCAACACCACTTGATCACGCGGTACACGGATCGTACTGGCCGGGGTATGAACCTGCGCTGGGATGGCGAGGGCGCGATGGCCAAGGCCGTGCGTGAATGGGCTGACGACGGCACCTACGACACGAAGCTGGAGTGGGATCCGAACATCCGGTTGACCTATGTCACCGATGCCCAGGGCAACGAGACCTGGTATTACTACGACATTCTCGGCTACACCTACCGTATCCGACATGCGGACGGGCGTTCGGAATGGTTCTTCCGGGACGAGGCGAAGAACATCGTTCGTCACCTTCATTCCGACGGCAGCGTCGAAACCTTCACCTACGACGACCGCAGCAATCGGGTCTCGCACACGCGGGCTGACGGTAGCACGGTGTATTACGCTTACGACGCCCGCGACAACGTGCGCAAGATTCGTGACGGCGAAGGTGGTCTGTGGGTGCGCGACTACAACGCGAAAGATCACCTGATCGAGGAAATCGATCCGCTCGGCAACAAGACTGAATACACCAACAACGCGCTCGGCCAGCCGGTGGAAATCATTGACGCGAGGGGCGGCAAAAAGCAGCTCTCGTACAGTGCGACTGGCCAGTTGACGTCCTATGCCGACTGCTCGGGCAAGACCAGTCGATGGCAGTACAACGGGCGAGGTCAGCTGGAGCGGTTTATCGATGCGGCAGGCCAGGCAACTCAGTATCGCTACAAGGCGGGCCAACTGGTTGACGTGACGCGCCCCGATGGGGCGACAGAGCAATATGAGCGCGACGCGGAAGGGCGACTGCTGGCGCACGTCGATGGATTGCGCCGACGCACGGAGTGGACTTATACGCGTGCGGGTCTGATTGCCACCCGTCAAGACGCTAACGGGGAGTCGCTGGGTTATCGCTGGGACAAACTGGGCCGGCTGGAGGCGTTGCGTAACGAGAATGGACGGGAGACGTCATTTGCGTACGATCCCGTGGGCCGGCTGCTGGCCGAAACGGGCTTTGATGGCAAGACGACGCGTTATCGATACGATCCGTCATCCGGTGTGTTGACGGACGTGTCGACAGGGGAGCAAGGACACCGGATGACGGCGGTCGAATTCGATGCGGTGGGCCGACTGACCGCACGCTGGACGGGGCAATGGGATCCGGATACGAGCCAGTGGAAGTACGGCGAGCGCGAGCGGTTCGCGTACAACGGCAACGGTCAGATGATTCTGGCGGAAAACCCCACTAGCCGCCTGCAATGGTTCTACGATGACGCGGGCAACGTCACGCGAGAGCACCAGCACTTCAGTTTCCTGAAAAATAAGCGGGTCGCAGTGTGGCGGCACGAATACGACGTGTTGAATCAACGGGTCGTCACGATTCGGCCGGACGGTCACCGTGTAGCCGTCATGACCTACGGCAGCGGACACGTGCACGGCATGATGCTGGACGGCACGGAACTCGTCCAGATCGAACGTGATGACCTGCATCGAGAAATCGAGCGGGTGCAGGGCAATGGCCTGACGCAGAAGCAACAGTACGATTTGGCAGGACGGCTGCAACAGCAGAAGCTGATCGCAAGCCGGAGCGAAACGCAGGGCGGCAAACTGCTGGTGCAGCGCAGCTATACCTACGACCGTGCCGGTCAACTGGAGCGCATCGAGGATACGCAGAACGGGATGCGGACCTACCGCTACGATCTGATAGGACGATTGGTGGCGGCAACCGGCATGCTGGGCGAAGAAACCTTTGCGTTCGATCCAGCAGGCAATCTGCTGGACGACGCGCAGACGCGGCGCTTCGAATCACCTGATCAAAACACGCCAGGATATTCGAGTCGAATCCAGGGGCGTCCGACGCTGCTGGACAACCTGCTGCGCGAGTACGCGGGGACGCACTACATCTGGGACGAATACGGCAACCTGACGGAACGTCGCCGTAATGGCGAGCAAGCGTGGTACGAGTGGGACGGATTCGATCGGCTTATCCAGTTCAGTAACGGCAAGGTGACTGTTAGCTACTGGTACGACGCATTGGGTCGACGCGTGGCGAAGAAGTCAAATGCATGGGTGCGCCAAAGCTCGTCTGACGGCAGTGGCTATCGGGAGGCCGAGACTGCTCGGTTGAACGCAGAGCACGGCTACGGCCTGACGCTGTACGGCTGGGATGGTGACAGACTGGCGTGGGAGAGTGGCACGGGCGAGCATGCCGGCAGCAATGGCCGCACGACGCACTACGTGTACGAGCCGGATAGCTTCGTTCCGCTCGCGCAAGCGATTCATACGGGCTGGATTGAACTGCACGAGCAGCCGGAATACGATGAGCATTACGACATCGACCGAGACCCGTTGTGGAGTCGCACGAACAAGCCGGTAGCGTTCGCGCAGATTGGCTATTACCAGTGTGACCAGATCGGTACGCCACAGGAAGTGACGGACGAGGCGGGCGAGGTCGCTTGGTCAGCACGCTACAAGGCGTGGGGGGCGGCGAAGGAAGTCATCAGCGAGGCGGCGCGGAAGGCAGATATCCGTAACCCGATCCGCTTCCAGGGACAGTACTTCGATCATGAGACGGGACTGCACTATAACCGGCATCGATACTACGACCCAAGCAGTGGCCGCTTCATCAGAAAAGACCCGATTGGTCTTGTTGGCGGCTTGAATGCGTACGCATACGTGAAAAACCCTGTCACCTGGACCGATCCGCTGGGCTTGCAGGCGATGGGGCCGGCGCTGCTTGGAATGGGAAACCTGTACGCAAGAGGCGCTATGCCTCCACGACCGGTATTAGCCGGAAATGGAGAGGTAAGGGGGCTATTAAATGATATCAGCAATAATCCAATTCCGGCTGACGAATTGCCGGGGAATTGGCCGGGCGTTAATGTCCCGGTGGCTGCCCCTCAATTTTATTGTGCAAAGGGATTTTATGGAAAAATCGATTTATCGCCAACGAACAATTCAGGGTTGACGTGCAAGAGAAAGCAGGAGCCTCTTCAGCAGTCTTTTGTTGGGAGCGGCGAACCCCAACCTTTTACATGCACCGAGTCAAGTTTCAGATGAAAATTAAATCTTATTTAATCCCGTCTCTTGTTATTCTAATTTTACTCATGCCTATATTTATTTCTATGTGTCAGCCGACATTCGAGCAGAGAGAGAGGAGCTGCATAAAGGAGTGCAGGCAGCAGGGGAAATTCGGAAGATATCAGCCAAGCTATCCACAGTACGGGCGTAACATCGATGCCGGCTATGAGTGTCAGTGTTATTAATTTGAAATTGTATCTAGAGTCGACCTAAAAATCTCTCGGATTGATTTGAGGTCGCCCGAGTCTTATTTGAATTTTTTTCATAAAAAGCAGCAAATTCTAAGTTAAATTTATTAAAATAATATGATGGCTCACGGAGCCGCACTATAACCGGAATCGGTATTGCGATCCGAACTCAGGGTGGTTCATCAGTAAAGATCCGATCGGGTTGGTCGGCGGTATTAACGTCTACGTATGCGTGAAAAGCCCTGTCATCTGGATCGATCATCTGGGCCTGCAGGCGATGGGGCCGGCGCTGCTTGGAATGGGGAATCTATATCGTTCTGATCTTGCGTCGCCACTACCTGAAATAGTGCGAAATAGTGAGGTGGGTGATGCATTGGGAGAGGTAACTAATTATCCTTGGCCTGCCCCCCGAAATACCGGGGGAGTGGTCCGGCGTAAACGTTCCATGGACGATGCCAGATAGTTGCTGATCTAAAGGTTATTGCGGTGATGATCCATTGGATGATTTGCGTCCGACTGATAATTCCGGAAAGATGTGCAAGGTAAAGCGCCATGCAAACGGACAATCTGTGTCCGTGTTCGGCCAAGAACAACGTAAATTTACCTGTTAAAAGGTGAATTTATTTGCAAATTAAATTTATGAAAAATCTATGCGGATTTGTTTGCATTTATTTTTTGCGCTTGCAATTATTATATTAGAAGTATTGTTGTATCGCATAATTAATTGTGCGATGTTTGGCGTGTTGCGGGTCGGACAGAGTGAGTGCCGAAATACCAGATTGCGCGCACGATCCCGGAGGCATCGGGCGGCACGACCTACATTCCGGATGCCGTCGTGCCTGATCTGAGGTGCTCTACGAATATGACGCCTTCAGCCGACGCATCAGCAAGGAAATCGAGCGTCTGGATGGCAGTACCGACCGAACCCGCGTTACGTGGGACGGCGACGTGTTGCTGCTGGAGGAGCGTTTCCACGTGCAGCCAGAGCAGCGCCGGGGCGGCTACGATCCGATCGAGGACAAGCCGGTCACGATCGCACGCGAGGACGCGGAAGATAAATAATCGCTGCCTGTGGCGCAACGCGTCCATGCGCTTCCGCAGCGGTATCAATGGCAGGCGATGTCGATGTACTTGCACGAGCCGGAGAACTTTGTTCCGCTCGCGCAAGCGGTTCATACGGGCTGGATTGAACTGCACTAGCAGCCGGAATACGATGAGCATTACGACATCGACCGTGACCCGCTGTGGAGCCACACGAACAAGCCGGTAACGTTCATGCAGATTGGCTATTGCCAGTGTGACCAGATCGGCACGCCACAGGAAGTGACGGACGAGGCAGGCCAAGTCGCTTGGTCGGCACGTTACAAGGCGTGGGGTGAAGCAAAGGAGGTCATCAGCGAAGCGGCGCGCAAGGCGGGTATCCGTAACCCGATCCGTTTCCAGGGGCATTACTTCGATCATGAGACGGGCCTTTATTACAACCGCTACCGTTATTTCGACCCGGATGTCGGTCGGTACGTGTCGAAAGACCCGATTGGTCTTCGCGGTGGCATACAACCTGTATGCCTATGCGCGGAACGCGCCGACCATGAGCACTGACCCGTTGGGTCTGCAACAGAGTCTCGCAGGTTTGAATATGCCCGGAGTGGCTGAACGAGCAAGCTTGGTCATGTAAAGACGGTTAATTGTTTGTGAGCCTTAGCGGAAAAGCCTCTCGACGAATCGTGCCGTTTCGGTCCCCAGGCACCACGATCGCCTTCACGGCGATGTGATGCAGCCCAGAAGACGCGAACACCCGAACACCCCCAAAAAGCCGCACACCCGCGGTTTTTTGTCTTCGGCCGCCCCGCATCAACCCGGCGCGCGCCGCATGCCGGCCCGCCCCGCGCGCCGGACATGGCAAATATGCTCACCGCGATCGACTGAATTGGTCATCGACGGCCGGCCCCGCATTGCATAAATTTCCACGGTTGACGTGCCTATCCGCACGCCAGCGAGCGTGCAAGCCGGCAACCGGCGGCACGTTCCCAATCAGCGTGAGACACAATCGAGCGTGGAGACGACACGATGAGCCTGTCAGAGCCATTGCGTCTGCATGTGCCGGAGCCCACTGGGCGTCCGGGCTGCCAGACGGATTTTTCCTATCTGCATCTATCGCCGGCCGGCGCAGTCCGCCGCCCGCCGATCGACGTTGCCGCGGCGGACACCGCCGATCTCGCCCGCAGCCTCGTGCGCGTGCTCGACGACAGCGGCAAGGCGGTCGGCCCGTGGGCCCCCGATCTCGACGACGCGCGGCTGATCGCCGGGCTGCGCGCGATGCTCAAGACCCGCATCTTCGACGCGCGCATGATGATCGCGCAGCGCCAGAAGAAGATCTCCTTCTACATGCTGAGCCTCGGCGAAGAGGCGATCGGCACCGCACACACGATGGCGCTGCGCGACGGCGACATGTGCTTTCCGACCTACCGCCAGCAGAGCATCCTGATCACGCGCGACGTGCCGCTCGAGCGCATGATCTGCCAGCTCATGTCGAACGAGGGCGACCCGCTGAAAGGCCGCCAGCTTCCCGTGATGTACTCGGACCGCGACGCGGGCTTCTTCTCCATCTCGGGCAACCTCGCGACGCAGTTCATCCAGGCGGTCGGCTGGGCGATGGCGTCGGCGATCAAGGGCGACACGAAGATCGCGTCCGCGTGGATCGGCGACGGTGCGACCGCCGAAGCCGACTTCCACACCGCACTGACGTTCGCGCACGTATACCGCGCGCCGGTGGTGCTGAACGTGGTCAACAACCAGTGGGCGATCTCGACGTTCCAGGCGATCGCCGGCGGCGAAGGCACGACGTTCGCGGGCCGCGGCGTCGGTTGCGGGATCGCGTCGCTGCGGGTCGACGGCAACGACTTCCTCGCGATCTACGCGGCGTCGAGCTGGGCGGCCGAGCGTGCGCGCCGCAATCTCGGCCCGACGCTGATCGAGTGGGTGACCTATCGTGCGGGCGCGCATTCGACGTCGGACGATCCGACCAAGTACCGGCCGAGCGACGACTGGACCCATTTCCCGCTCGGCGATCCGATCGAGCGCTTCAAGCGCCACCTGATCGTGAAAGGCATCTGGTCGGACAGCGCGCACGAAGCGTTGACGGCCGAGCTCGAGGCCGAGGTGATCGCCGCGCAGAAGGAAGCGGAAAAATACGGAACGCTGGCCGATGACCGGATTCCGTCGCCGGCCTCGATGTTCGACGACGTGTACAAGGAGCTGCCCGCGCACCTGCGCCGTCAGCGCCAGGAACTGGGAGCATGACCATGGCGCAACACGAGACAGGCACGGCGACGCAGCCGATGACGATGATCCAGGCGCTGCGCTCGGCAATGGACGTGATGCTCGGGCGCGACAGCGACGTGGTCGTGTTCGGGCAGGACGTCGGCTATTTCGGCGGCGTGTTCCGCTGTACCGAGGGGCTGCAGAACAAATACGGCAAGTCGCGCGTGTTCGACGCGCCGATCTCCGAAAGCGGGATCGTCGGCGCGGCGGTGGGGATGGGCGCGTATGGGCTGCGCCCGGTGTGCGAGATCCAGTTCGCCGACTATTTCTACCCGGCTTCCGACCAGATCGTGTCGGAAGGCGCGCGGTTGCGCTATCGCTCGGCCGGCCAGTTCATCGCGCCGATGACGATCCGGATGCCGTGCGGCGGCGGCATCTACGGCGGCCAGACGCACAGCCAGAGCCCGGAGGCGATGTTCACGCAGGTGTGCGGGCTGCGCACGGTGATGCCGTCGAATCCCTATGACGCGAAAGGGCTGCTGATCGCGTCGATCGAGAACGACGATCCGGTGATCTTCCTCGAGCCGAAGCGGCTGTACAACGGGCCGTTCGACGGCCATCACGACCGTCCCGTCACGTCTTGGCTCAAGCATCCGGCCAGCGCGGTGCCCGAGGGTTACTACACGGTGCCGCTCGATACGGCCGCCGTGGTGCGGCCCGGCAACGACGTGACGGTGCTGACGTACGGCACGACCGTGCACGTGTCGCTTGCCGCGGCCGAGGAGACGGGCATCGACGCGGAGGTGATCGACCTGCGCACGCTGTGGCCGCTCGACCTCGACACGATCGTCGCGTCGGTACGCAAGACCGGGCGCTGCGTCGTGGTGCACGAGGCGACGCGCACCTGCGGCTACGGGGCGGAACTGGTGTCGCTGGTTCAGGAACATTGCTTCTACCACCTCGAAGCGCCGGTCGAGCGCACGACGGGTTGGGACACGCCGTATCCGCATGCGCAGGAATGGGCGTACTTTCCGGGCCCGGCCCGGGTTGGTGAAGCGTTGCGACGCGTGATGGAGGCGTGAGATGGGGATTCATGTCATCAAGATGCCGGATATCGGCGAAGGGATCGCCGAGGTCGAGCTGGTGGCCTGGCATGTGGAAGTCGGGCAGCTGATCAAGGAAGACCAGCCGCTCGCCGATGTGATGACCGACAAGGCGGCGGTCGAGATTCCGTCGCCCGTGACGGGCAAGGTGCTGGAACTCGGCGGCCGGATCGGCGAGATGATGGCGGTCGGCAGCGAACTGATCCGGCTCGAAGTCGAAGGCGAGGGGAACCTGAAGGCCGGCGCACCGGTGCGCGAAACGAAGGTAGAAACCGCACCGGTTGCCGCCGCGCCGTCGAAGGCGGCGGCCGATGCGCCGGCGCAAGCGCCCGCGCAGGCCGCGGCAAAGCGCGCGCCGGCGGAGCCGCGTCGCGCGGAGCACGTCGAGCCGCCGCGCGCGGCGCTCGCGCCGGGCGAACGTCCGCTTGCGTCGCCGGCCGTGCGCCAGCGTGCGTGGGACATGGGCATCGAGCTGCGCTATGTGCGCGGCACGGGGGACGCCGGGCGAATCCTCCATGCGGACCTCGATGCGTATGCGCGCACCGGCAGCGGGTCCGCGCGTGCGTCGCAAGCGCACGGCTACGACGAGCGCAACGACGAAACCGAAGTGCCGGTGATCGGGCTGCGGCGTGCGATCGCGCGCAAGATGCAGGAAGCGAAGCGCCGCATTCCGCACTTCAGCTATGTCGAGGAGATCGACGTCACCGAGCTCGAATCGCTGCGTACGGAACTGAATCGCCGCTACGGCGACGCACGCGGCCGGCTCACGCCGCTGCCGCTGCTGATCCGCGCGATGGTGATCGCGTTGCGCGATTTCCCGCAGATCAATGCGCGTTTCGACGACGAAGCCGGTGTCGTCACGCGCCACGGCGCGGTGCACATGGGCGTCGCGACGCAGACGGACGGCGGCCTCACGGTGCCCGTGCTGCGTCACGCGGAGGCGAAGGACGTGTGGTCGATCTCGGCCGAAATCGCGCGGCTCGCCGATGCGGTACGCGCAAACCGCGCGCAGCGCGACGAGCTGAGCGGCTCGACGATCACGATCTCGAGCCTCGGTGCGCTCGGCGGCATCGTGTCGACGCCGGTCATCAATCATCCCGAGGTCGGCATCGTCGGCGTGAACCGGATCGTCGAGCGGCCGATGATCCGCGACGGCGCGGTCGTCGCGCGCAAGATGATGAACCTGTCGTCGTCGTTCGACCATCGCGTCGTCGACGGGGCGGACGCGGCCGAATTCATCCAGGCCGTGCGCGCGGTGCTCGAGCGCCCGGCACTGCTGTTCGTGGAGTGAGCGCCATGAAGAACGAACACACCACGCTGCTCGTGATCGGCGGCGGCCCGGGCGGCTACGTCGCCGCGATTCGCGCCGGCCAGCTCGGCATTCCGACCGTGCTCGTCGAGCGCGACCGGGTCGGCGGCACCTGCCTGAACATCGGCTGCATTCCTTCCAAGGCGCTGATCCACGTCGCGGACGCATTCGAACAGGCATGCGGCCATGCGGGCGAGGGCGCGCTCGGGATCAGCGTGCGCACGCCCGAGATCGACATCGCGAAAAGCGTTGCATGGAAGGACGGCATCGTCGACCGGCTGACGCGCGGCGTCGGCGCGCTGCTCAAGAAGAACGGCGTGCGGGTGCTGCATGGCGATGCACGCGTGGTCGACGGCAAGACCGTCGAAGTCGCGACCGGCGGCCACACGGTGCGGATCGGCTGCGAGCACCTGCTGCTCGCGACCGGCTCCGAGCCGGTCGCGCTTCCGTCGATGCCGTTCGGCGGGCATGTCGTGTCGTCCACCGAGGCGCTGTCGCCGGCGACGTTGCCGAAGCGGATGGTCGTCGTGGGCGCCGGATATATCGGGCTGGAACTCGGGATCGTCTACCGCAAGCTCGGCGTCGACGTGAGCGTCGTCGAAGCGGCGGAGCGCGTGCTGCCCGCCTATGACGCCGAACTCGTGCGGCCGGTGGCCGATTCGCTCGCGCGGCTGGGCGTGCGGTTGTTGCTCGGCCACAAGGTGCTCGGGCTCGCGGAGCAGGGCGCGGTGCGCGTGCAGGCGGCCGACGGTGCGGAACAGACGCTGCAGGCCGATCGCGTGCTGGTCGCGGTCGGGCGCCGGCCGCGCGTCGACGGCTTCGGGCTCGAGTCGCTGCCGCTCGAACGCAACGGCCGCGCATTGCGGATCGACGACGAATGCCGGACGTCGATGCGCAACGTCTGGGCGATCGGCGACGTCGCCGGCGAGCCGATGCTCGCGCATCGCGCGATGGCGCAAGGCGAGATGGTGGCCGAGCTGATCTCCGGGCGACGCCGCAAGTTCATGCCTGCGGCGATCCCGGCGGTGTGCTTCACCGATCCCGAGATCGTCACGGCCGGCTGGTCGCCGGACGACGCGCGGGCGGCCGGCGTCGATTGCGTGAGCGCGTCGTTCCCGTTCGCGGCGAACGGGCGTGCGATGACGCTGCAGGCGACCGACGGCTTCGTGCGCGTCGTCGCACGGCGCGACAACCACCTGATCGTCGGCTGGCAGGCGGTCGGGGGCGGCGTGTCGGAGCTGGCCGCGGCATTCTCGCAGTCGCTGGAGATGGGCGCGCGGCTGGAAGACATCGGCGGCACGATCCATGCGCACCCGACGCTCGGCGAAGCGCTGCAGGAAGCCGCGCTGCGTGCGCTTGGGCACGCGCTGCATATCTGACGTGCAGTCATCCTGAAACGCGGCGCCGATGCGCAACGTGCGCATCGGCGATTCTTTCCGCATCAGGTGTACGGCAGACACTCTCGTTCGATCTTCGGAATGCCGCGATGCCGGCGTTCCGCATGCCCGCCTGTTCGTGCGGATCGCGCTGGCCGTCGCTCGTCCCGCTTCGGCGGGCGGACGCCGCCCGCATCCTCAATTCTCTCGGCGTCGCGCCGAAGTGGCGCTTGATCGCCGTCGACAGATAGCTCTGCGTGCCGAAACCGCAATCCAGCGCAATCGACAGGATACTGTCCGACGTATGTTCGAGCATCCAGCGCGCGCGTTCCAGCCGGCGTTCGATGATGTATTGCGCAGGCGTGCGGGAAAACTGCGACATGAACGCGTCGATGGTCGCGCGCTCGCTCATGCCGACGAGCCGGCAGAGATCGGCGGGTCGATCCGGTTCGCACCGGATTTCTTCGCCTATGCGAACAACCTTTACGCGAAGGGAAGCCCGCAACTGACCGACAATCACTCGAACCAGGTCGGCATCATGCTCGACTACCTGCTGTCGAAGAAGACCGACGTCTACATGAACGCCGTGTATCAGCAGGCGAGCGGCGGCGAGGACGTGATCGCATCGGTGTGCGGCACTTTCACGGCCTCGTCGGGCGCGCGGCAGACCGTATTGCGCGTCGGTGTGCGAACGGTGTTCCAGGCGATCGCCGCAGGGTGCGCGGCGCCGCTCGCAGCCCGCCGCTTCCTCGCGCGGCAACGCACGGTTCGGCGTGCCTTCACGGTGCCCGGCATGCTCGATGCGATACGTTCGACGGGGCAGCCGGATCCGGCCCGCGAGCGTGCAATCCGCGACGACGAGACGGCGCCGACCGACGCGCCGGCGCCGAAGCCGTCTCTTGCGCGCGTGGCGTCAGAAAGGCGCGCGCGACCCGACGCGCCCGGCCGTCACCTCGCGATAGAACGCATCGATCGCATCGACCATCTGCGACAGCCCCGGCTGCTCGAGCGGATAGTGGCCCGCGTTCTCCAGCATCGCAACCTTGACCGGCACGCGGCGGATCCGCGCGAGGAACGGCTCGCTCAGGTGCAGCGGCGTCCAGCGGTCCGCGGCCGGCTGCGTGAGCAGGATCGGGCACACGGCGAAATCCTCCGGCTCGACCGCCGGCCGGTACGACATGTAGGAATCCAGAAACGCCATCGTCATCGCGTTGCCGGCGGACGTACGGTCGGACAGCCACACCTTCAGCGCATCCGGGTCGTTGACGAGCGCGGACATCTTGCTGGCGAGCGTCATCGGCACGCGCATCGATTTCAGCGGGGTCATCGCGGCGATGTGCATCATCGGGCCGCCGACGCGGCTCATGAAGACGTTGCGCGCGGTTTCGTCGCGCACCTGCTGCAGGCGCTGGTCCAGGAAGGTCATGCCGACGATGCCGTCGACCTTGCCGTTCAGCGCGGCCACGTGATACGTGAGCATGCCGCCCGCGCTCAGCCCGTAGAGCACGATCGGCCGGTCGTCCTTCGCGCGTTCCGCGTCGACGAGATCGCTGCCCGCGTGCACCCAGTCGTCGTAGCGGACCAGCGCGCCCCGGGCGACTTCGGTCATCCCGTATTCGGGCATGTCGATCGCGATCGTTTCGTAGCCGCGGCGCGCCAGCTGTTCGCCGAGGATCATCGACATCTGCCGGCCGTTGGTGCCGACGCCATGGAACAGGATCACCTTCACCGGCGCCTGCGGGTTGCGGTACGTGTCGAGGTGCATGCGGTGGCCGTGCCAGGACCACCATTCTTCCTGCGGCTGCTGGCCGTCCCGCCACTGGAAGTCGGTCGGAAGGAAGGTCTGCATGTCGCGCCAGACGGACTGGTCGGCATAGGTCTTGGGCATGGCGGCGGACTCCGGTGAGTTGGGCGAAACGGCATCGTCGGCCACGGCCGGCGCGAGCGGCGCGCTCGACAGGCCGGCGGCCAGCAGCAGCGTGCAGGCCGGACGAAGGAGCGAGGGAAGCTTCATGGCGGTCGATGCCTGGCGGGTTGCGATGGCTCTCATCATGCTGGCGCGAGCGTGCGCCGGCCATACTGCGGCAGGCCAACCGCTTTAGAATCTAGGCCAACCCACGTCGCGAGGCGTCTGATGAATGTCTGGAACTTTGCCCGGAGCCCGGCTTCCGTCCTGCTGATGATCGACTTCGGGCGCGACCGCGGAATCGCGCCGTCGGCGCTGCTCAAGGGGGCCCAACTCACGCTGAAGCAGCTCGCCGACCCGGACTTCACGGTGCTGGCCGCGCAGGAGCTGGCCGTTGCGTCGAACCTGCTGGACCTGACCGCCGGCGAGCCCGACGTCGGTCTCAAGGTCGGCCTGTCGTACCAGCTTTCGGCATACGGGCTGCTCGGCTACGGGCTCCTGAGCAGTGCGACCGGCATGGACGCGGTCGCGCTTGCCGGCCGTTACCTGGCGCTGACCTACACGTTCGTCGCGATGACGTTCCGGCGGGAAGGGCGGCACGATGCGATCCGGTTCGACGCGTCGCCGGAACTCGCCGCGAACGTGCAGCGATTCTTCGTCGAGCGCGCGATGGGCGCGACGTGCCGCGTGCTGCGCGACGTGATCGGCGGCGCGTTCGAACTCGCGACGTTCGATCTCGCGTACGGCGCCGCGCCCGGTTCCGACGTGCGGCAGCCGGTGCCGGGCGCGCAGGTCCGGCACGGCCAGCCCGCCAATACGCTCACGTTCGAGCACGCGCTCCTCGAGCGGCCGCTGCCGCAGGCGAATGCCGCAACCGCGGCGATGTGCGAGCGCATGTGCGCCGAGCTGGTCACGCGCCGGCGCACGCGCGTCGATCTCGTGTCGTTCCTGAACGAATACCTGGCCACGCGCCCGTTCGACCGGCCGCCGCTGCTGAAGGACATCGCGACGCTGCTCAACACGAGCGAGCGCACGCTGAAGCGCCGGCTGCAGGAAGAGGGCGCATGCTTTCGCGACATCTCGAACGCGGTGCGCAAGGCCCGCGCGCAGGCGCTGATCGCCGAAGGGCGCCTGTCGATCAAGGAAATCGCGCAGGAGCTGGGGTTCAGCGACATGTCGTCGTTTTCGCAGGCGTACAAGCGCTGGACGGGTGTCGCGCCGAGCGTGTCGCGGCAGGGCACGGCGGCCCCGTAGCGCGCGAACCGGGGCGACTTCGCCAATTCCGGCATAAAAAAAGCCCGCGAGCGACCTGACGCTCACGGGCTTTGCCGTTTCTGCGGCGACGCGGGCCGGTGCGTACTGCGCCGGCCCGCGCGGCATTACCAGGAGTGCCCGATGCCGCCGTTGACCATCATGCGCGAGCCGTTCACCGTGCCGACGCCCAGCTTGATCACGGTGTTCTGCGCGATCCGCGCGCTGCCACCGACCGCGATCGCCGTATAGCCGCCGTAGTTGCCGAAGCCGGCGCCGACCGAGATCACCTTGCCCGGATCGACCTGCGGCATGCCCGCCAGCGCGCCGGCGATCGCGATGCCCGAATACGCGTTGCGCGCGAGATCGTTCACGCCTTGCTGAATCGCGCCGACCCGCTGGTCGGTGTAGCGGTTCGCCGATTCGCTCGCCATCGTGAGCTGGTTCAGGTTGACCGCGTCGGTGCCCTGCGTGCCCGGCGCGACGTTGACGATCTGGCGCTGCTGCTCCGCGTTGCCGACCGAGACCACGTTCGAGCGGCCGCCGTCGTTCGAGTTCGCGCCGATCGCGACCGAGCCGGAGCCGGCCGCGACGGTCGGCGCATCGGTGCCCGAGCCGTTCATGTCGGCCGTGATGCCCGTGTTGCGCGATGCCGACGTCGACAGGTTGTTGATCTGCGTGTTGATGCTGTTCACGCTGGTCGACAGCGACGACACGCGGTCGTTGGTCGTGGAGAGGCCGGTTGACAGCGACGTCACGCTCGTCGACGTGGACGTGGACAGCGAGCCCAGCGCTTCGTTGGTCGACGACAGGCCGGTCGACAGCGAGCCGATGCTGGTCGACGTGGCGGTGGACAGCGACGCGAGATTGCTGTTCGTCGAGCTGAGCCCGGTGGACAGCGACGCGACGTTGAGGTTGGTCGCATGCAGCTGGCTGCCGTTGATCGCATCGGTGCTGTCGGCGCTCACGCGGCCGGCCGCGACGTTCTGGATCTGGCGCTCCTGGCCCGGTGCGCCGACGCTGAACACGCCGAACGGGTTGGCGCCCGCGTAGCCGCCGAATTGCAGGTCGCCGATGCTCGACGACGATACGCCGACGGCCGCGCCGGTGATCGAGCGATGGCCGATCGCCACCGAGTTGTCGAGGTGGGCGATCGCGTTCGGGCCGATCGCGACGCTGTTCGCGCCGGTGGCCTGGCTGTCGGCTTCGGTCGAGTTCGCGTGGAAGTACTTCGCGCCCTTCGCGTTGAGGTTGTCGAGCGCGTCGCCCACGCTGGTGTTGACCGTCGTCGTGCCGTCGTTGTTGTACGTCACGTACGACGGCGCGGTGATCTTGCCGGTGGCCGGATCGTACGCCGCCCCGCCGCCGAGCGCGTCGGCCGTGCTGTTGCCGAGGTTCGTCGTGTTGACGGTGACCGCGCCGATGCTCGTCGACAGCGAGCCGAGGCCCGATGCGGTCGACGTCGACAGCGACGCCATCGTGCTGTCCGTCGCGCGGAGGCCGGTCGACAGCGAGCCAAGGCCCGTCGACGCGGACGTCGACAGCGAAGCGAGCGTGCTGTTCGTCGTCGACAGGCCGGTCGACGTGGACGTCGACAGCGACGTGACGGCGTCGCCGGTCGTGCTCAGGCCGGTCGACAACGATGCGAATCCGCTCGACGTCGAGGTCGACAGCGACACCAGATTGTCATTCGTAGTACTGATCGTTGTGGACAAGGCGCCGACGGTGGACGACGTGGCGGTCGACAGCGACGTCAGGTTCGTGCCGAGCGTGTCGATGCCGGTCGACGCCGAGGTGGACAGCGAAACCAGTGCGTTGCGCGTCGTCGACAGCCCGGCGGCGGTCGACGTCGACAGCGAGGCGACGGTGTCGCCGGTCGTGCTGAGCCCGGTCGACAGCGACGCCATGTTGAGGTCGACCGTGTCGATGCGCTCGGCGGTGGTCGTGGAGAGCGACACGAGCGAGCTGTTCGCGCTCGACAGTCCGCTGGACGTCGACGTCGACAGGCTCGTGAGGCTGCTGCCCACCACCGTCAGGGCGTCGTTGGTCGCGTTCAACTGCGAGCCGTTGACGGCGTCGGTGCTGTCCTGGTCGAGCCGGCCGGCCGCGACGTGGGTGATCGTGCGTTCGCGGTTCCGGCTGCCCACGCTGACCGTCCCGACCGGGGCGGTGCCGTTGAAGCCGTAGGTGTTGCCGTTGATCGTCGCGCCGCTCGTGCCGGTGGCGGCATCGGTCACCGCGCCGGCGCCGAGCGCGACCGAGTTCGCGTGGGCCGCCGTTGCGCTCGCGCCGAGTGCGACGGCGCCGGCGCCGGATGCGACGGCGCGCGGGCCGATCGCGGTCGCGGCCTGCGCACTGGCGGTGGCCTGCGTGCCGACCGATACGCTGCTGGCGGCCGAGCCGGTCGCCCGATCGCCGAGCGCGATCGCGCTCGTTGCGCTCGCCGTTGCGGCCGAACCGGCGCCCAGCGCACCGCGCCCGGACGCCTGCGCGTTGCGGCCGACGGCCGTGCCGGTCTGGCTGGACGATGCGTTGGCGCCGATCGCCGTGCTGTTCTCGGTGGCCGCGCTGTTGTAGCCGACGGCGGTTGCGCCTGTATAGCCGCCGGTGCCGGCCTTCGCGCCCGCGCCGATCGCGGTCACGCCGTAGCCGCCGCCGGGCGTCACGGCCTGTGCGTCCTGGCCGATCGCGATGTTGCCGGCGCCGGTCGAGCCGCTGCTGCTGGTCGCGCCCGAACCGATCGCGATGTCGGCAACGCCCGCTGCCGCCGCGTTGACGCCTGCCGCCAGCGCGTTCAGGCCGGTTGCACCGTCGTTGTCGACATTGCCGCCGGCGGTGCCGCCGTCGTTCACGCTGTAGTACGAGGTCGTGGCGGGCTTCGCCGATTGGGCTGCGGCGTCGAGCGGTGCGACGGCGGCTGCGATCACGGAGAGGGCGGCGGCGACACGCGCGCCGGCCGGGACGCTCTTCGAGGCTTTCCTGCCGTTGGCGCGGGTGGTTTCGGAGGCGGCGACCCAGGCGCCCAGTGCGTCGTTCCAGATCGTACGGAAAGTGCGGTTCATAGTCTGTCTCGGAAAAAAGAGGACGCCGCACCGCGATACGATGACTTGAGGAATTAAGACAACGGGATGGGCGTTCCTGGGTGAATTAAGAGATAACGAACGAAGTGAATCTTACAGAATGAAATACATTTGTAATGTAAAACAACGAAAAATGAATGCGCTTTCTTTCGATGTTTGACATTGTTTGTCGCACAAACATCGAAGAAATCGACGTTTAGTGTGATGGGGTTCGATTAAAATTGCAAAAATTCGCGGAAATGTGCGGCGGATTGAAGCATGCGGCGATGCGGCCGTCGATGTGCCGCAACAAATTCGAGATAAGGAGTGGGGTGCGCTGTAATTTTTCGAGACGTAAGGCGGTTGTCGGCGCGGGGCCGGCCGACGATCATGTCGGAAGCCGGAAAGCGGGCCGTTCCCGACCCGTCGACGCCGGCTCCACACGGAAGAACCGGACATGAAATTGCTGCTCGTCGGCGCGACCGGACTCGTCGGCCGTCACGTCCTCGAAGTCGCGCTTGCCGATGCGCGGGTCGATCAGGTGATCGTTCTCGCGCGCCGGCCGTTGTCGCCGCATCCGAAAATGCGCGCGCTGGAGGTCGATTTCGATCATCTGCCCGACGCGGCCGACTGGTGGCAGGCCGACGCCGTGATCTGCACGCTCGGCACCACGATGCGGGCCGCCGGCTCGAAGGCGGCATTCCAGCGCGTCGACCACGACTATCCGCTCGCGGTCGCGCGGCTCGCGCACCGGTACGGCACCCAGGTCTACGTCCTGAATTCCGCCCTCGGCGCGGATCCCGCGTCGCGCATCTTCTACAACCGCGTGAAGGGCGAGGTCGAGCAGGCGCTGGCGGGCGTCGGGTTCGCGTCGCTCACGCTTGTGCGGCCGGGGCTGATTGGCGGCAGCCGAGACGAATTCCGGCTCGGCGAGCGGTTCCTGGTGTTCGCGCTGAACGTGGCCCGACCCGTGTTGCCGGCGAAGTGGCGCGTGAATCCCGCGCGGCGGATCGCCCGCGCGCTGCTCGACGCGGCGATCGACGCGCGGCCGGGCGTGCAGGTCATCGCGTCGGACCGGCTCGTCTGACCCGCAACGGGCGGCACGCGTCGGTCATGGGCCCGCGAAGCCGTCGAGTCCGCCGAACTGTTCGGCGAGCGCGGCCGTGAATGCGTCCAGCGCTTCGCTGCCGTCGCAGTTCCGCGGTGTCGCGAGCTGGAATTCGACCGTATGGCTCAGCTTGTTCGAGAGCAGCCGGCGCATCTTCCCTGCGGCGACCCACGGCGCCGCGACATGGTCGGGCAGGAAACCGACGTGCGCGCCGGACAGGATGAAGATCACGTCGGCGTCGACGTTTTCGGAGAACGCGGTCGGCTGCGCGTTGCGCAGCGCCGCACCCGACGTGTTCGTCTTGTAGAGCCGCGCGACGTTGCTCGTGCGTGCGATGTCGTTGACCGACACGGTCCTTTTCGCAAACAGCGGATGCCGGGCGCCGCAGTGCAGCGACTGGTGCTCGACGAACAGCGGCGCGTAGTGCAGGCCGGCCTGGTGGCCGGAAAAGTAGCCGATCGCGAGCTGCAGTTCGTTTTTCAGCAGCCTGCGCTCCAGCTCGTCGGGCGGCACCGCGACCATCTCGATCAGCACGGCCGGCGCCCGCTCGCGGAAGCGGCCGACGCCTGCCGCGATCGATTCGACGATGTCCGGTGCCAGCCGCTCGGAAAGCCCGATGCGCAGCTCGCCGAGCACCGTGCCCGACACGTGCTGCGTATCGCGCGTGAACACGTCCATTGCGTGCAGGAGCCGCCGCGTCGACTGCAGCACGCGTTCGCCCTTCGGCGTCAGCCGGAAGCCGCTCTTGCCGCGATCGCACAGCCGGAACCCGAGGCGCGTCTCGAGCTTGGCCATCTGCGTGCTGATCGTCGACGGCGCCATCCCGAGCGTGCCCTGCGCGGCGCTGAAACCGCCGCTTTCGACGATCGTCAGAAAGAGCCGCAGCAGCTGCAAATCCATGTCTCTCAGTCGGGTCAGCATGGCGATACATCGCGTTTCGTGAAGTCGGCTTATGTTAGTTCATATTTTTCGTCGGATGCCGTGACGGCAGAATCGGGCCCGAGGTCGCCAGCCGCGCGGCCGTCCCCCTCCAGGCAGGCATCCGACGATGAGCCAGAACGATTTTGCATTCACGCGCGACAGCCTTTACGGCACGCAGGCCGAACCGACTTTCGCGGGCGCGACGAGCTTCATGCGCCGGCGTTTCAGCCGCGACCTCGACGGCGTCGACCTCGCGATCACCGGCGTGCCGTTCGATTCCGCCGCATCGCACCGGCCCGGAACGCGCTTCGGCCCGCGCGGGTTGCGGATCGCGTCGACGGGCATCGCGTGGGAACGCCCGTGGCCGTGGTCGTTCGATCCGTTCGACGTGCTGGCCGCGGTCGACTATGGCGATTGCGCGTTCGATCTCGGGCAGCCCGAATCGGTGCCGGGCGCGATCGAGCGGCATGCCGACGGGATTCTCGCGCGGGGCTGCGCGATGCTGACGCTCGGCGGCGATCACTTCATCACGTATCCGCTGCTGAAGGCGCATGCGAAGGTGCACGGGCCGCTGTCGCTCGTGCATTTCGATGCGCACACCGACACCTGGCCCGACCGCGACGTCAAGCGCATCGATCACGGGACGATGTTCTATCACGCGGCGCGGGAAGGGTGGGTCGTGCCCGGGCGGTCGGCCCAGGTCGGCATCCGGACGACCAACGACGAGCCGATGGGCTTCGACATCCAGGATGCGCGCCACGTGCATGCGTCGACGCCCGCTGCGATCGCCGCGCGCATTCGCGAACGGGTCGGCGATCGCCCCGTGTACCTGACGTTCGACATCGACTGTCTCGATCCGGCGTTCGCACCGGGCACGGGTACGCCGGTCTCGGGCGGGCTGTCGAGCCATCAGGCGTTCGAGATCCTGCGTCACCTGGAAGGCATCAACCTGGTCGGCATGGACGTCGTCGAAGTGTCGCCGCCGTATGATCATGCGGAAATCACGTCGCTGGCCGGCGCGACGATCGCGCTGGAGCTGATCTGCCTGTATGCATCGCGCCGGCGGCGGAACCTGGAAGCATCGAACGATGACTGAACTCACCTGGCGCAAGGCCGTTCCCGACGATGCGGCCGCGTGCATCGAACTGCGCGGCAAGACGCGCGAGAACGCATTCACCGACGCGCAGTTGCGCGACCTCGGCATCACCGTGGAAAGCTGGGGCGACGGCATCCGCAGCGGCCTGTTCTCGGGCCAGGTCTGCTGCGCGAACGGGCGCATGGTTGGCTACTGCTTCGGCGACACCGGTTCGGGCGAGATCGTCGTGCTTGCGATCCTGCCCGAATACGAGGGCGCGGGGATCGGCAGGCGGCTGCTGCGGCAGGTGGTCGACGCGTTCGCCGCGAACGGTTTCACGTCGCTGTTTCTGGGGTGCTCGACCGATCCCGCGTCGCGCTCGTACGGCTTCTACCGCCATCTGGGCTGGACGCCGACAGGAACGCTCGATGGCGCGGGCGACGAAATCCTGACGCTGCGGATCGGGCGGCAAGCATGACGGCACGCGCCGGAGGCGCGCGGCGCATCGTCGATGCGTAAAACCGTTTCGTCATACCCGGCGAGGCGATAGCGCGGCCGCGGCGCCTGCGCCGACCTACGATGAAGATATCGCCCCCATCGTCCGCCCAGCCGTGTGCACCCATTACCGCGCCCCCGATGAAGACCCGGGCATCAGCGAACTGAAGATCGGCATCGGCGATCTGTACCGTCGCGACCCGTGGCAGCCCGACGTGTATCCCGACTATCCGGCGCCGCTCGTGCGCGCCGCCGGCGACGGCCTCGAGGTCGCCGCCGCCGTGTTCGGCTTCTGGCCGAAATTCATGCAGCCCGAGCGGGTCGACGAGCGAGGCCGGAAAGGCAGGAAGCTCGATACGGTGAACGCACGGGCGGAAACGGTCGGCTCGTCGCGGCTCTACGGCAACGCGTGGCGCAACGGCCAGCGCTGCCTGATTCCGGTGCGCTGGATCTTCGAACCCTGCTACGAGAGCGGCCGCAACGTGTGGCACCGGATCGGCGTCGACGGCTGGCAGCCGTGCTGCGTCGCCGGCATCTGGCGGCGCTACGACGGCGGCGCGCGATCGTGCATCGGCATGGCGATGCTCACGATGAACGCCGACGATCATCCGGTGTTCGCGCGCATGCATCGGCCCGGCGACGAGAAACGGGGCGTCGTGATCCTGCACCGCGACGACTACGACGAATGGCTGCATGCACGCGACGTCGAGGCAGCGCGACGCCTGCTCGAGCTGCTCCCCGCCGGCGACATGGCGGCCGCGCCCGATCCGGCGCCGGCGGCCGGCGCCTGAGCCTGCACCATCCCCCCGCGAACGGCCGGCAGACCGCTCGCGTCGCGCCTATTATTCATACAATTTCGAAATGCGATCGATTTCGGGTAATCACCGATACCTCGCAAGTTGTATATACAAGATGATCCGCTGGCAATGTCGGCACACGTCGTGCCGCTTGCGCGCCAGCGTGCTGACCGTGCGTGCGTGGCGCATGCCGGCGATCCACGGCGCCCCGCATCCGCAGAGCCGAAAGGGCGGCTCGCAGTTTCCCGTTCCGTTCAAACCATATGTGGTCCTGAGTATTTTGGAGATTGTCCCGTGTCAACGAATCCCAGCGGAAAAGCCGGCGGCCTGATCGAGGTACGTTCGATCGACTTCATTCCCGACGCCGAGCGCCACGGCGGCTTGCTGAGCCAGTTCACCCTGTGGCTGTCGGCCAACATGCAGATCACGGCCATCGTCACGGGCGCGCTCGCCGTGGTGCTTGGCGGCGACGTGTTCTGGTCGCTGGTCGCGCTGCTGCTCGGCCAGTTCGTCGGCGGCGCGGTCATGGCGTTGCACGGCGCGCAGGGGCCGCAGCTCGGCCTGCCGCAGATGATCTCGAGCCGCGTGCAGTTCGGCGTGTACGGCGCGATGATCCCGATCGTGCTCGTGTGCCTGATGTACGTCGGCTTTTCCGCAAGCGGCTCGGTGCTGGCGGGGCAGGCCGTCGCGCAGTTGCTGCACGTCGACGACGCGGCCGGCATCCTGCTGTTCGCGGCCGTGATCGTCGTGCTGACCGTGTGCGGCTATCGCGCGATCCATGCCGTCGGCCGGATCGCGAGCGTGGTGGGCATCGCCGCGTTCGTCTACATGTTCACGCAGCTGTTCGCGAACCACGACATCGGCGCGCTGCTCGCGAACCGGCACTTCACGCTCGCGAGCTTCCTGCTGTCGATGTCGCTGTCCGCGTCGTGGCAGATCGCGTTCGGCCCGTACGTCGCCGATTACTCGCGCTACCTGCCGCGCTCCACTTCGTCGGTCGCGACGTTCCTCGCGGTCGGCCTGGGCTCGGTGATCGGCGCGCAGGCCGCGATGGTGTTCGGCGTGTTCGCGGCCGCGCTGGCCGGCGGCCAGTTCGCGCACCACGAAGTCGCGTACATCGTCGGCCTCGGCTCGACGGGCGCCGTGGCCGCGCTGCTGTACTTCAGCATCGCGTTCGGCAAGGTGACGGTGACGGCGCTCAACGCGTACGGCAGCTTCATGTCGATGGCGACGATCGTCAGCGGTTTTCGCGGCAAGCACGCCGTGTCGTCGCGCAGCCGGCTGGTGTACATCTTCGGGATGATCTGCGTGTCGACGCTGATCGCGCTCGCGGGGCGCCATTCGTTCCTGAAGGAGTTCACCGCGTTCATCCTGTTCCTGCTCGCGTTCTTCACGCCGTGGAGCGCGATCAACCTGGTCGACTACTACTGCTTCACGCGCTCGCGCTACGACGTGCCGGCGCTGTCCGATCCGAACGGCCGCTACGGGCGCTGGAACGTGATGGCGATCGCGATCTACGTGGTCGGCATCCTCGTGCAGCTGCCGTTCATGTCGACGCATGTCTATACGGGCCCGCTCGTCGACGCCCTGGGCGGTACCGACATCTCGTGGATCCTCGGGCTGACCGTGCCGGCCGTGCTGTACTACGTCGGTGCGCGCGCGTCGCGCCGCAGCATCCCCGAACGCCTGATCCTGCCGCTCGAACGCGGCGAAGCCCACCACTGACCAAGCGTCTCGCACATCGGGCCGGCCGGTTGCCGGCCTGAGCGTCGCGTCGGGCCGGGCGCCGCCTGCGCCGCGCTCCGTCTTACATTCCCTTTTCCGCGATGCCGGTGCGGCGCGTCCGCCACACCCGGCGTCGTTTCATTCTCCGACTATTAAATAGTATGACTAATCAAATGGATACTCGCGCCCGTTGTTCACGGGCACGGCGGATGCATGCCGGTCTTCGCCTTGCGGTCGCGGCCGCGTGTCTCGCCGGTTCGGGCGCGGCGCTTGCGCAGGACGGCGTCACGCTGTACGGCGTGATCGACGAATTCGCGCAGTACGTGAATACCGGCAACGGCTATACGGCGGCGCTCAATTCGGGCGGCCAGTGGGGCAGCCGGTTCGGAGTGAAAGGCGGCGAGGATATCGGCGGCGGCCAGCGAATCGAGTTCGCGCTGGAAAACGGCTTCAACCCGAACGACGGCTCGCTCGCCAGTTCGGGCAGCCTGTTCAACCGGCAGGCGTGGGTCGGTATCTCGGGCCAGTGGGGCAAGGTGCGCGCGGGCCGGCAGAATTCGCCGCTGTTCAACGACCAGGGCGGGCAGGACGCGTTCGGCGGCGTCACGCAGGCGTCCGGCATGGACAACCTCACCGTGTTTGCGTTCCGCACGAGCAATACGCTGTCCTACCAGAGCCCGGAAATCGCGGGCTTCCAGGGCGGGCTGTACTTCGGGTTCGGCGACGCGGGCGGCGTGCGCTCGGCGGGCGCGAGCCAGCAGCTCGACCTGACCTACGAGCACGGCCCGTTCGCGGCGTTCGTCGCGGGCCAGTGGCTGAAGAACGCGACCGCAACCACGACCGATCGCACGATCATGGCCGGCGCATCGTACGCAATCGGCAAGGCGACCGTGTACGGCGGCTTCTCCGCGGTGAAGTGGGCCGACATCGGCATCGACTCGCGCGTGTACGGGCTGTCGGTCAAATACCAGTTCAACCCGGCGAACGCGCTCGCGCTCGGTTACGCGTACCTGCACGACCAGTCGTCGCAGGGCAACAATGCGGACCAGCTTGGGCTGATGTACGAGTACGACCTGTCGAAGCGCACGAACTTCTACGCCGCGCTGTCGTACCTGCGCAACCGCAACCAGGCCGGCTACACGCTCGCCGGCGCGGCGAACCCCGGGTTGCCGCTCGCGTATCCGGGCGCGAACGCGCGCGGCGTGCAGCTCGGCATCGTGCATCGCTTCTGACGGCGGCATCGCGCCGGGCCGCCCGCGCCCGGCGCTTCGCGGGCGCGCCGTCATTTCCCCAGCCGCTCCGCGAGCGAGTGGCGTTGCATGCAGCGCTCCATCGCATCGAGAAACGCCTGCTCGGCGGCATTCATCTTCCGGTCGCGATGCCACAGCAGGAACACGTCGACATCGACGAGCCCGTCGTCGGGCGGCAGCCGCCACAGCCGCTGCTGCGCGATGTCGTCGCGGACGATGTGCTCGGGCAGGCAGCCGATGCCATAGCCGGCGAAAATCAGCCGCCGCACTTCCTCCAGGCTCGGCGACGACGCGACGATGCGCCCGGTGAACCCCTTCTGGTCGCGGAACACGGCGAGCGGCGACAGGCTGTCGCCGATCTGGTCGCTCGTGAACGACACGAAATTCTCCGCGAGCAGATCGTCCATCCGCAGTTGCGTCTGCCCGAACAGCCGGTGATGGCGGCCGCAGTAGATCGCATAGCGCTGGCGCAGGAAGCAGCGCATCTCCAGCTTGTCGTGCGGCGTGCGGCACAGGCCGAGCCCGGCCGTGGCCGTTTTCTGCAGCAGCGAGGAAAGAATGTCCGACGAGCGCATCACCTCGATCTGCAGGTCGATGCGCGGATACGCGCGATGGAACTCCGCGAGGAATTCGTCGTACACGGGCGACTCGATGCGGCTCACCGTCAGCAGCCGGATCGAACCGGTCAGGTCGGCGGTGCTGTCGTCGATTTCCGTTTCGAGACGCGAGATGCCGCCGTAGATGTCGCTCGCGATCCGGTACACGGCTTCGCCGGCCGGAGTCGGCGCGAAGTGCGTGCCGCGCCGCTCGATCAGCTTGCGTTCGAGCGTGTCCTCGAGCCGCCGCAGCGCCTGGCTCACGGCCGGCTGCGTCACGTGCAGGCGCGCGGCCGCGCGGCTCACGCTGCGCTCCTGGACGATCACCAGGTAGGTGCGCAGCAGGTTCCAGTCGAGACGGTCGTTCAGGAACGGGGCGAGGTCGGGGCGCATCGGGTCTCCGGACAGGGCGTCGCGGTTTGTATTAGCCAAATTTATACAGAGAATAATAACTTGAAATTTGACTAATGATTTGCGGCGGCCGATAAAGGAGGGGTGCCGCAGCGTGCGGCGCAAGGCCGCGCCAGACGGCTGCCACACGATATTGCGCGTCGTCCCGGGGCGGCGTGCGTCAGGAGCCCGCATGACCCAGACCCTTCCTTCCGCCCGCCAGCCGGGACGCGCCGCGACGGCCGCGTTCATCGGCACGATGATCGAGTGGTACGACTTCTACATCTACGCGACCGCCGCCGCGCTCGTGTTCGGCGAACTCTATTTCCCGTCGCACGACCCCTTCGTCAGCACGATGGCGTCGTTCGCGACGTTCGCGGTCGGCTTCTTCGCACGGCCGCTCGGCGGCTTGATCTTCGGCCATCTCGGCGATCGCATCGGCCGCAAGAAGGCGCTGATGACGACGTTGATGATGATGGGCGTCGCGACCGTGTGCGTGGGCCTGCTGCCCGACTATTCGAAGGTCGGCATGCTCGCGCCGGTGCTGCTCGTCGCGCTGCGCGTGGTGCAGGGGATCGCGGTCGGCGGCGAATGGGGCGGGGCGGTGCTGATGGCCGGCGAGCATGCGCCGCAGGGCCGCCGCACGTTCTTCGCGTCGTTCGCGCAGCTCGGCAGCCCGGCCGGCTTGATCCTGTCGCTGATCGCGTTTCGCGCGGTGACGTCGATGGACAAGGCCGACTTCCTCGCATGGGGCTGGCGCCTGCCGTTTCTCGCGAGTTCGGTGCTGCTCGTGGTCGGCATCCTGATCCGGCTCGGCGTGAACGAATCGCCGGAGTTCGCGCGCGTGAAGGAAACCAACCGCACGGTGAAGCTGCCCGTCGCCGAAGTGTTCCGCTCCGCGTCGGGGCTGGTGCTGCTCTGCATCGGCGCGAACACGATCGGCATCGCCGGCGTCTATTTCACGAACACGTTCATGATCGCGTACACGACGCAATACGTCGGCGTCTCGCGTTCGCTGATCCTCGACAGCCTGTTCGCGGTCGCGATCATCCAGTTCATCGCGCAGCCGGTCGCGGCATGGATTGCCGAGCGGATCGGCGGCGCGCGCTTCCTGAAGCTCGCGGCGCTGCTCGCGATGCTGTCGCCGTATCCGATGTTCATGCTCGTGCAGGGCGGCACGTCCGCGTCGCTGGTTGCCGGCATCGCGCTCGCCGTGGTCTGCATGGCCGGCTTCTATTCGGTGATCGCGGGCTTCGTGAGCGAGGTGTTTCCCGCCCACGTGCGCTATTCGGCGATCTCGCTCGCGTATCAGATCTGCGGCGCGCTCGCGGGCGGGCTGACGCCGCTCGTCGGCACGTGGCTCGCGCATCGCTTCGCAGGCCAGTGGTGGCCGCTCGCGGTGTTCTACACGTGCCTCGCTGGCATCTCGCTGCTCTGCATCGTCGCGCTCGATGCGCGCCGCGCGGCCCGGCCGGCTACTGCCGAAGCGTACGGTTCGCATTGAGCCCCGACGAACGAATCCATACGGAGTACACATGAAAGATCTGCTGGAAATCGACGGCGCCCGTTTGTGGCGGAGCCTGGAGGACATGGCGCGCGTCGGTGCGACGCCGCGCGGCGGCGTGCGGCGCCTCGCACTCGACGACGACGACCGGCGCGGGCGCGACCTGTTCGCGCAGTGGTGCCGCGACGCGGGGATGACGGTGAGCGTCGATGCGATCGGCAACCTGTTCGCGCGGCGCGACGGCGCCGATGCGCAAGCCGCGCCGGTGCTGATCGGCAGCCATCTCGACACGCAGCCCGAAGGCGGCCGCTTCGACGGCGTGTATGGCGTGCTCGCCGCGCTCGAACTCGTGCGCACGCTGAACGATGCGGGCGTCGTCACCGGCAAGCCGCTGGAGATCGTGTCCTGGACCAACGAGGAGGGCGCACGCTTCGCGCCGGCGATGCTCGGGTCCGCCGTGTTCACGGGCGCGTTGCCTCTCGACGCGGCGCTCGCGGCGCAGGATGCCGACGGCGTTACGCTCGGCGCCGCGCTCGACGCATGCGGCTATCGCGGCACGCGTACGACGGGCGGTGCGGTCGACGCGTATTTCGAGGCGCATATCGAACAGGGGCCCGTGCTCGAGGCGAACGGCACGACGATCGGCGTCGTCACGGGCGGGCAGGCGATCCGCTGGCTCGACGTGACGGTGGCGGGCATGGCCGCGCATGCGGGTACGACGCCGATGCCGTATCGCAAGGACGCGTATTTCGCGAGCGCGCAGATCGCGGCCGAACTCGAACGGATCGTCGCGGGTTATGCGCCGCGCGGGCTCGCGACGATCGGGCAGGTCGGCATCCGCAACGCGTCGCGCAACACCATCGCCGGCGACGTGACGTTCACGGTCGATCTGCGTCATCACGACGATGCGCAAGTCGATGCGATGGAGCGCGACCTGCGCGATGCGTGCGCGCGCATCGCTGCCGCGCGCGGCGTGCAGGTCGCGGTCGACCTCTGCTGGCGCAGCCCGGCCACGCCGTTCGATGACGATTGCGTCGGGCTGGTCGCGCAGGCGGCGGCCCGGTTCGGCTACACGAACGAGCGGATCGTCAGCGGCGCCGGCCACGACGCGATCCTGCTCGCGCGCCGCTTCCCGACCGCGATGGTGTTCATCCCGTGCGTCGACGGTCTGTCGCACAACGAAGCCGAGGATGCGCTGCCCGACGACGTGACGCGGGGCGCCAACGTGCTGCTCCATGCGGTGCTTGCGCGCGCAGGTGTCGCGAGTGTCGCGGCGGGCGTCGCGGCAGCACCCGCCGCGCAGGATGCGTGACGCGGCATCACGACGAAACGACGAGGAGCCCAGATGAAGACCTATTTCCATCCCGAGCAACTGCTGCACCATCCGCGCAGCTACCTGTCGCGCGGGCAGATGCGCACCCCGCAGGAAGTGCCGGAACGCGCGGCGCGGCTCGTCGCGGCCGTGCGTTCGCTCGACTTCGACGTATGCGAGCCGGCCGACCGCGGCACCGCGCCGATCGCGGCCGTACACGACACGAACTACCTGCGCTTTCTGGAAGAGGCGCATCGCGACTGGAAGCGGATGCCTGCCGACTGGGGCGACGAAGTGATGTCGAACGTGTTCGTGCGCGAGCCGAACCCGCTGCGCGGCGTGCTCGCGAAAGCCGCGCGCTACCTCGCCGATGGCAGCTGCCCGGTCGGCGCGAACACGTGGCGCGCCGCGTACTGGTCCGCGCAGGGCGCACTCGCGGCCGCGTCCGACGTCAACGGCGGCGCGCGCGAGGCGTATGCGCTGTGCCGGCCGCCCGGCCATCACGCGCGCCGCGACGCGGCGGGCGGCTTCTGCTACCTGAACAACGCGGCGATCGCCGCGCAGTCGCTGCTGGGCCGCCATCGCCGGGTCGCGATCCTCGACACCGACATGCATCACGGGCAGGGCGTGCAGGAGATCTTCTACGGCCGCGACGACGTGCTGTACGTGTCGATCCACGGCGACCCGACCAACTTCTACCCGGTCGTCGCGGGCTACGAGGAAGAGACGGGCGTGGGGGCCGGCAACGGCTTCAACCTCAACCTGCCGATGCCGCACGGTTCGCCGGAGTCGGCGTTCTTCGAGCGGCTCGACGATGCGCTGCGCGCGCTCGCACGGTTCGAACCCGATGCGCTGGTGCTCGCGCTCGGCTTCGACATCTACAAGGACGATCCGCAGTCGCAGGTGGCCGTCACGACCGACGGCTTCGGGCGGCTCGGCGGGGCGATCGGCGCACTCGGCTTGCCGACGGTGATCGTGCAGGAGGGTGGATACCACCTCGAAAGCCTCGATGCGAATGCGCGCGCGTTCTTCGGCGGGTTCGGCGGCGCGCGCTGAAGTGTCCCGGCCGCACGTTCGCGGCGTGCGGCGCGCCGCATCGTTGGACAGCACGCCGGGGCCGGATCGCACGCCGGCGCATTCAAGTTTTTCGCTTGCGCGCCGTTGATTCGGGCGTACGCTGGAAGAACCCGGGCAAGTGGGAAAAGAGGGGGCTGAACCATGAAGACAACCGGCCGGATCGGAAGCGGCGCGCTCGCCCTCGCGTTGCTGTGCGCCGGGCCGCGTACCGGCGCGACCGAGCCGTCGATCCCGCTCAGGGTCAGTCTCACGATTCCGGAAATCTGCACGATCGGCGCGACCGCCGGCCCGGGCCTGCGTGCCGGCGCGGAGGGCGATGCGCCGAGCGTCAATTGCGTGCACGGCACCCCGTTCCTGCTCAGCCACGCGCCGGCGCCGGGCGCGACCCGGTCGCCGCACGGCCTCGGCGCCGGCGCGCCCGCGGCCTGGACCGTCACGTTCTGAGCCGAGGATCGGCCGCCGCACCCGCTAGAAGCTGATCGTCGCCGTGATCGTGTCGCTGTAGTTGCCGGGGGCCGGCGAGGTCTGCGGCGGCACCGCGCCATAGACGGTCACGACCTGCGACATGCCTGTCCCGATGCCCGTGACCGTCGAGCTGCCGCCGGTGCCGTCGCCCCACGCGTTCGTGTACGAGGCGCTTGTGTAAAGCCCGTAGCCGATCGTCCCGCCACCGCCGCTGCGCTGCATCTGGCGGGCCGTGACGTTGCCGCTGCCGCCGCCGTTCAACGCGATCTGCCACGCGTCGCCGTTGGTGCACTGCGCAGTGATCGAACCGGTCGCCGTGAGCGTGCCCGATAGCACGCTAGCCGTGCCGAAGTTCACGCCGGTCGCGCTGATGTTGCAGTTGTTGACGACGTTCGCCGTCGCGCCGAACGGGAAGGTGCCGCTCGATGTCGTCAGCGATGCGCAGGTCGGCGCGCCGAGCAGGTAGAACCCGGCGTTGAGCGATGTCGCGGTGCCCGCGAACTGCTGCGAGTAGGTCGTGGTGCTGTCGCCGGTCGTCGGGACGGTCGGCTGGTTCCCGGCGATCTGTCCGTACACGGTGACCGTCGCGGTCGCACTCGTGCCGAGCGCGGGTTTGACGAGCGTGACGGACGCCGGCGTCGTGCCGGCAGACACCGAGCCCCACGCGATCGTATGTCCGCCGTCGAGATAGAGGTCGTACTGCATCGAGTTGCCGCCGTTCACGAGGCTGCGCGGACTCGTGCCGCCGAGGTTCAGGCACACGAGTACGTTCGGGGTCAGCGTGATGGCCGACCACGTGCAGGTGACGCTGACCGAGCCGGTCGCGGTGACGGGCGCGTTCGAGATCGGGCTGACCGAGCCGAAGCTCACCGTCGACGCCGTGGCCGTGCAGGTCTCGGCCTGCGCGTGGCGCGGCATGCCGCACCACGCGGCGAACGCGATCACGAGCAGCAGCGCGAGCCTCATGGCGCCGCCCGGCAGGTCAGGGGCCCCACGGTCGGCAGCGTGCCGTTGCCGGGCGCCGTGAACGCGAATTCCGCGACGCAGCGCTGCGTGCCGTCGTCGACCGCGAGATGGTTGTCGTCCTTCAGTCCGTCGATGAACGTGAGCCCGTCGTAGCCGACGATCGTGTCCATGCCGCTCTCGACGTGATGCACGTGCGCGCCGGCCGGCAGCGGACGACCCGCGGCGTCGTGCAGGACGACCGACGCCGCGCGATAGCGCGTCACGCCGAAATGCGCGACGACGCCCGATTGCGCCTGCGGCACGATCGTCATCGACGTGCGGGCGATCCGCGCATCGGCGGGCAGTTTCATCGCATCGATCGCGACCTGGTTGTTCTGGTACGCGTTCAGGTCGGGCACGAGCAGATGCCCCGCACGATCGGTCGTGCCGATCACGCGGTTCTCGTGCAGCACCGGGATGCCCGCGACGCCGTCGGTCGAGACCAGCGCGAAGCCGTCGTCGATGCGGCGCGACACCTGCAGGCTGCGGTCCATGAGCACGAGCGCGCCGCTCACGTCGAGCGACCCGCCGCTCTGCCGGTCGATGTTCTGCGCGACGGCGATGACTTCGCCCGCGCGGCCGAGATAGCGCAGCTGCGCCTGCCGGTACGGCACGGCGCCGGTGCCGCCGGTCTGCACGCCCCAGCCCCAGCCGCCGTCGTAGTCGGGCGGGCGGCTCGCGTCGACGGTGTAGTTCGACTGGCCGCGCTGGCGCCCGGCGGTCGCATTGATCGACGTGTTGTGGCCGAGCCCGACGTTCAGCGACACGAACGCGCCGTTCGCGCCCTGTTGCGCGAAGTCGCGGTAGGCGGTCACGCTGAGCGACGCGAGATCGCCCAGGTTCAGCGTGTACGACACCGTGCCGATCCGCGCGCTCGGGCCTTGCGGCAACCGGAAGCCGATATAGCTGAGCGACAGCGTCTGGCGGCCCAGGAACGGCAGCGCGAGCGTCGCCTGGTCGGTCGCCGCGGGCACCGTGGAGCCTTCGCCCGACGCGAGATCGCCGTAGCGGCCGAATGCGCGGATCGTCTGCGCGTTGAGCGAGAAACGCGGCTCGATCAGCTGGTAGCCGACGCTGACCTGCGTGCCCGGATAGCGGCCGGCGCTGCCCGCGATCGCGCCGTTCACGACGCCGGCGTAGCCGAGGCGCAGCAGCGCGCCGACGCCGGCATTGACCACGCCGCCGGTGGCTTCCGCATGCCCTTCGACGGTCAGCGCGTCGCCGAGCCCGCGCCGCAGCGAACCGCTGACGGCCGGCCGCGTGTCGTAGTCGAACGACGCCAGCCCGTAGTTGCGGCGCAGGAAGCCGGCTTCGAACGAATAGCTCGACAGCCCGGCGGACAGCATGCGCGTATCGACGTAGAGCGGCACGGAGGTCGCGACGGTGCGCCCGAGCGCGTCGTGCGTAATGACGGTGGCCTGGCCCGCGCCCGTGATGCCCGGCACGTCGCGGATGATGAACGGGCCGCTCGGCACGTTGCCGCTGTACTGGCGCACGTTGTTGACGTACAGGTCGACCGCCGACGGCACGGCGGCGGAGCCCGCGAGCGACGGGATCGGGAACGTGACGAGATCGGGTCGCAGCGCGAAGTTGCTGCGCCACTGGAAGCCGCCGAGGCGGACCGAGCGCGTCCACGCGAGCGATCCGGAGATCGCGTCGCCGACCTGGATCGTGCTCGGTCGCGCCGGGTCCGAGCGGCTCCACGAGGTATCGAAGCGCGTGTAGTGCCGCTGGCCGTTGTAGAAGCTTGCGGTACCCGTGGTGTCGAACACGCCGTCCGGATCGAAGTAGCGCACGTCGGTGTAGAACGAGAACTGCCGGTTGCCGAGCGTTTGCGCATACGCCTCGTAATTGATCGCGATCCCGCGCGATGCCGTGGCGGCTTGCGTGGGCGGCAATGCGCGGCTGTCGATCGCGTGCGGGCGGCGCAGCGTGTCGGGCATCTGCAGGTCGACGCTCTGGCGTGCGACGTCGTAGCGGTAGCGCAGGCCGGGAATCGTGTCGAGATCGATCGTCGTCGCGTCGGCGATGCCGAGCCGGTCGGTCGCGAAGCCGATCGTGCGGAGGTCGGCGCCGCTCGCCGACAGGTGGCCGGTGCGTTCGCGGAAGGGGGCGAGCAGCGCGGTGTTTTCGCCGTTGACGCTGACTTCGAGAATCACGTCGTGCGTGCCGTCGGTCATCACGAGCGCCGGGTGGTCGTCGGCATGCGCCTGGCCGAACGCGAGCAGGCCGGCCGTGACGACGGCCGCGACCGCGACGTGCGGCGAACGTCGCGGCATGCTGCGTCCGTTGGCCGGGAGCGTGCCGGTGCGTGGCGAAGGGGCAGGAGCCGGGCGGCGCACCGGCGGTCTAGCCCGGCGGCTCCACCGCGACGACCGCGCTGGCCGGTTGCGAATTGACGGCCGCCCGCACCGTGACCCGGCCGTCGAGCGCGACGCCGGCCGGCAGCGGCACGCTCCATTGGCCCGTGCGGCCCGCGAGCGCGTAGCCGAGCAGCCCGCGCGTGAGCGGGTACGCATGGCCGTCGGCGGTCACGAGCTCGACCGACGCCAGTTGCGCGCGCCGCGTGCCGCCGTTGCGCACCCGCAGCACCCAGCCGCCGTTGCGGCGCAGCAGCGCCCAGTCGAGTTGCGGCGCGCCGTTGGCGGCCGGCTCGACGAACACGGGAATCGAGTAGCGCAGGCGGATCGAGACGCCGTTGGCCGGCGCCTCGCCGGACCGGGGCAGTTCGTCGATCAGCAGACGGTAGCTCTGCTCGATGCCGGACGACGCGCGCGACGCGCGCACGACGCGGATCAATTGTTCCGACTGGGTGCCGACCTCGATCAGCGGCGGGCTTGCCACCAGATCCTGCGTGGGTGTCAGCGTGTCCTGGCCGTCGGCCTGGTCCCAGCGGAACACGCGCACCTGCCCGTACACGGGGCGCTCGCCCGGATTGCGCAGCGTGATGCCGGTGGCCGTGTCGTCGGTGGCGAATTCGATCGTGACGGGGGAAATCTGCAGCGACGCGGCGTGCGCGGCGCCGGCCGCGCACAGCAGCGCGGCGAGCGTTCGGCGTAATGCGGACATGGGGCGCGGCGCCGGTCAGAAGTAGACGGTGGCGGTGACGGTCGTCTGATAGGTGTCCGGCTTCGGGGTCGTTTGCGCGGGCACCTGGCCGTAGACGGTCAGCGTCTGCGCGGCGCCCGTGCCGGTGCCGGCCACGGTGTTGGTGCCTTGCGTGTTGCCCCAGACCGTCGTGTGCCCGGCGTCCTGGTAGAGCTGGAAGCCGACGGTCGTCGTCGTGTTGCCGGTCGCCGTGCCGGCCATCAGCCGGCTCGTGACGCTCGATCCCGTGACCGAGCCCGCGTCGAGGCCGACGTTGTAAGGCGTCGTGTTGGTGCAGGTGACGCTGACGGTCGTTTGCTGGTTGATCGCGGAGGCCAGCACGCCGTTCGTGCCGAAGGCCAGCGGGTTCGCGGCGATCATGCAGTTCGGCTGCAGTGTCAGCGTCACGTTGAAGGTGGCGGTCGCGGTGCCGTTCGAATACGTGGCCGCGTCGGCGGCGGGAGTCGGAAGGCCGAATGACAGCGCGAGCAACAATGTCGTGGAAGCGATGGCGACTTTCACACTGATCCCTCATCGATCGGTTTTTCATTGAATTTATGCCGCGCTTCGCATGCCACGGTATTGCAAATCCTGATACGAATTGACGAGTCTTTCAATCGTTAATTTTGCGCTGTTGCATTTTGTTACAAGTTGTTCGAGGATTTATTGAATAAAGCTGGAAAGTATTGCGTTTTTGGTTTCGCGTGGAGGTCGGTTGAAAGATTTTCCTGCAATGCAGCAAGGATTTGGTTGTTCGCGTGGGGTGTGGATCGATATCCGGATCGATACGATGGGATGAATTGATTCGCGTGGAACAGGGATTTAACGCATCACGTGGAATTCGGCGATTTGAAAATGATTCATTAAAAAAGATTGAATCGATTTCGTTGATTTTTAAATGAATCGAATTGCGAGTTCGGCGGGGTTCGGGGTTGTTCAGGATGCTTGCCGATCGGCGAATCGTGAAATCGCTCCCGGCGGCTGAAAATGCAGACGGCCGCTTTGCGCGGCCGTGGGCGTATGTGGCGTAAGGGGCGCCGCATCGGCATTCAGGCCGATGCAGGGCGCGTCGCGATCAGGAATTCGCGGCGGCCGGGGCGCGGCGTTGCTGCGCGATCTGCAGTACGACGAGCGCGAGCCCGGCCGCGGCGATCAGCCCGCCGACGAGCGGCACGGCCGCGTAGCTGAAGCCGGCCGAGATCGCCGCGCCGCCGGCTGCCGCGCCGAGCGCGTTGCCGAGGTTGAATGCGCCGATATTGACGGCCGATGCCAGGCCCGGCGCTTCGTGGGCCGCCCGCATCACGCGCATCTGCAGCGGCGGCACGACCGCGAACGTCGCGACGCCCCACACGAGCAGCGTGACGGCGGCGCCGGCATGCGTGCTGGCGAGCAGCGGGAACGCCGCCATCGTCGCGATCAGCAGCAGCAGGAACCCGATCAGCGTGCCGTCGAGCGAGCGATCGGCCAGGCGGCCGCCCGCAATGTTGCCGATCGAGAAGCCGACGCCGATCAGCACGAGCATCGCGGTCACGAAGCCGGGCGTCGCGCCGGTCAGGTGTTCGAGCGTCGGGGCGACATACGTGTACAGCGTGAACATCGCGCCGGCGCCGAGCACCGTCGTTCCGAGCGCACCGAGCACGACGGGGCGCGTCAGCACGGAGAGTTCGGCGCGCAGGTCGGGCATCTTGCCGGCCTCGCCCTTCGGCAGCGCGGCGAACAGGCCGGCGATCGCGATCAGGCCGAGGCCCGCGGTTGCCGCGAACGACATGCGCCAGCCGATGATCTGGCCGAGCCAGGTCGCGGCCGGCACGCCGCCGACGTTCGCGATCGTGAGGCCCATGAACATCGTCGCGACCGCGCTGGCCTGCTTGTCGCGCGGCACGAGGCTGGCCGCGACCACCGAGCCGAGCCCGAAGAACGCGCCGTGGTTGAGGCTGGTCACGAGGCGCGCCAGCAGCAGCGTCGTATAGCCCGGCGCGACGGCCGACAGCAGGTTGCCGATCGTGAAGATCGACATCAGCGCGATCAGCGCCGAGCGGCGCGACCAGCGCGCGAGCAGCAGCGTCATCAGCGGTGCGCCGGCCATCACGCCGATCGCGTAGGCGCTGATCAGCATGCCGGCCTGCGGAATCGACACGTGCACGCCGTCGGCGATCACCGGCAGCAGGCCCATCGGCGAGAATTCGGTGGTGCCGATGCCGAACGCGCCGGCCGCGAGCGCCAGCAGCGGCAGCGCGGCGCTGCCGCCCGGGCGGGAGGGGGAAGAAGTCTTGGTGTTCACGCGATGGGCTCCGGTAAGCGACAGGCAATGGCACGAGGCCTTGACGATGGGGTGCAGTGTGCCTGCATGACTCTTGTGGAAAAAGTCGTATCGGGACGAAATTATCTTGATTCCATGTCAACAATGCCGGGCGCGCGCAGGGCTCGTCGGCGCGCGGGGGAACGAGCGTGCATTTCCCGGAAGCGAGTTGTAATGCGGGCGGCGCGCTTTGGGGGCGGGGGAGCGCGGAACTTTGGCGGTTCGCGGCGGCGCGACGGCCGTTTCCGGCGGCGAGTCGTGGGGAGCACGGCGCTCGCGCGGCGGCGTGTGGCCGCGCGAAGCGGGCGGGCCGCTCAGGCGACGGCCGTCGTCCGGAACGACTGGCGTGCGATCGCTGAAAACGTTTGCCGGCAAGGCGCAGGGGCAAAAAAACCCCGGCCACAGGGGGACCGTGACCGGGGCGGAAACACATCCTCTCTATGGCACGAGGGTTGGATGCGCGCGCAGTATATTTCGGTTCATGACAATTCGAATCGGCGTTAAACGGCCGTTTTTGGTGCCAATTTAAAAATGCCGGCGGCGCGGCGCCCGTCGTGATCGTTCTGAAAGAATTTGCGTGAGAAAGGTGTCGTTGTTTAGCGCGTTTCGGCAGCCGGAACGATGGCGGGCGGCGGGCGGCTCGCGGCGGCCGGCCCCGCGACGCGTGCCGCGCGATCGGCGGGCGACCGCCCGGCGCCCGGTCAGTCCGGCGCGCCGGCCGCATCGCGCACGGCCGCGAGAAACCGTTCGACGACGGGTGACGGTGTCGCGGCGGCGGCGTCGAACACGAACTCGATGTCGAAGCGGCTTGCGAGTTCGTCGAGCGCGACGAGCCGAACCGTGCGCGGGCAGGTCGGCGATGCGCTTTCCGGCACGAATGCGCAGCCCATGCCGGCCGCGACGAGGCCGATCAGTGTCGGGATATCGCTGCCGATCTGTGCGATGCGCGGCGTGAAGCCGGCCTGCTGGCACTGCGCCATCACGAACCGGTGGTGCGCGGCGGAGCGCTGCGCGTCGAACCAGACGAACGGCTCGTTCGCGACGTCGGCCAGCGTGCGCGGTGCGGTGAAGCGTTTGCCCGGCGGCGCGGGCATCGCGAGCACGAAGCGGTCGCTCAGCAGCCGCACGCCCGACAGGTGCGGCGCCTCGTCACGACGCCACGCCATGATGCCGCCATCGAGCTGGCCGCGTGTCAGCGCGCTCGCCTGTTCGGCCGACAGCATCGGCACGATCGACAGCTTCACGTCCGGGCACGCGTCGCGAAACGCCTTGAGGACGTTCGCGACGATCGGCAGCGGCAGGCAGTTCGGCAGTGCGCCGAGCCGCAACTCGCCGAGCTGGCCGGCCGCGCTGCGCAACGCTCGCTCGCGGCTGTCCTGCAGCGCCGCGAGCAGCCCGGTTGCATCCTGCAGGAAGCTCGCGCCGGCTGCCGTGAGCGTGACGCCCGTCGTACGGCGGACCAGCAGCGGGGTGCCGATGGCGTCCTCGAGTTCGCGGATCTGCCGCGACAGCGCAGGCTGGACGATGCCGGCCGCGCGGGCGCCGGCCATCACGCTGCCGGCTTGCGCGACGGCCACGAAGTAACGCAGGTGACGCAGTTCGATCTGGCGCATGCAGTGTCCGTTCCGGTTCGATGATATGCCTGGAAAGCATAACAAACATCATTCGATGGTATTGGAAAGCATGGCTGGCGTGCCGTACGATGGCCTTCGTTGCCGTGCTTGCGCAGCGAGCCGCGTGCGTTTCCACCGTTCCCCCCTGTTCCCATTGGTCCCGTCCCATGCCGCTTCATATCCCCACTCCCTATGTCCGCTCGCAAATCGCGTCCCGCCGGCTCGGCAAGACCATCCGGCTGAAGCTCGAGGCGTTGCAGCCGTCGGGCTCGTTCAAGCTGCGCGGCGTCGGCGCCGTCTGCGAAGCGCGGCATGCGGCCGGCGCCCGGCGGTTCGTGTCGTCGTCGGGCGGCAACGCGGGCATCGCCGTCGCGTATTGCGGCCGCGAACTGGGTGTGCCGGTGAGCGTCGTCGTGCCGGAAAGCACGTCGGCACGTGCGCGCGAGCTGATTCGGATCGAAGGGGCGGAACTGGTCGTGCACGGCGCGAGCTGGGCCGAGGCGAACGCGTTCGCCCAATCGGCGCTCGGCGAGCACGACGCGTTCGTGCATCCGTTCGACGACCGCGTGCTGTGGCAGGGTCACGCGACGATGATCGACGAGATGGCCGCGGCCGGTCCGAAGCCGGACGCGGTCGTGCTCGCGGTCGGTGGCGGCGGGCTGCTGTGCGGCGTGCTCGAGGGGCTGGCGCGCAACGGCTGGCACGACGTGCCGGTGGTCGCGGCCGAAACGGAAGGCGCCGACTGTTATGCGCGCTCGCTCGCGGAGGGACGCCCCGTCGTGTTGCCGGCGATCACGAGCGTCGCGACGTCGCTCGGCGCGAAGCAGCCGTGCGACGCGGCGCTCGAATGGGCCACGCGGCACGCGATCCAGCCGGTCGTCGTGTCCGATGCCGACGCGGTGGCCGCGTCGCTGCGCTTTCTCGACGAACACCGGATCGTCGTCGAGCCCGCTTGCGGCGCCGCGCTGGCCGCGCTCGAGCGGACGGTTCCCGTGCTCGCCTCGGCGACGGAGGTTGCCGTGATCGTCTGCGGCGGCGTGACGACCACCGTCGAGCAACTGCAGACGCTGCACGCGACGTTACGGTGAGCCGGGCGGCTGGTGCGGGCGGGCCTGCGGGGCGACGGTCGATGTGGGTGGTCGCAGGCGCCGGCAGCACTTGATCCGCAGGGCGGCATTCATGCAATGACGGCTGCCACGCTGGCGGCCGGCTGCCGTCGGGGCGGGAAATCCGGTGGAGGCGCGTGACGGGGAAGGGTACGTATCGTCGTGCCGAGCCTGATGCGGCCGGGCGCGACGATACGGGTGCCGGTCAGTTCGCGGCGGGTGCGGAGGATGCGACCGGGGTGCCGGCGGCAGGTGCAGGCGATCCGCTTGAGGGCGCAGATGCCGATGCGGGGGCCGAAGTCGCGGTCGCGGCCGGCGCCGGCGTGGCAGCCGCCGGCGCCGTGGCGGCAGGCGGCGATGCCGGGCTGGAGACAGATACAGAGGCGGGTGCGGGTGCCAACGCCGATGCAGGCGTCAACGCGGAGACTGGAGCCGGTGCAGGTGTCGATGAGGCGACTGGTGCTGAAGCCGGTGCAGGCGCCAACGTGGCAACTGGGGCCGAAGCTGGTGCAGGTGTCGACGCGGCAACGGGAGCCGTAGCCGGTGCAAGAGTCGACGTGGCAACGGGAGCCGAAGCTGGCGCAGGTGTCGACGTGGCAACGGGAGCCGCAGCCGGTGCAAGAGTCGATGTGGCAACGGGAGTCGAAGCCGGTGCAGGTGTCGACGTGGCAACCGGAGCCGCAGCCGGTGCAAGAGTCGACGTGGCAACGGGGGCCGAAGCCGGTGCATGCGTCGCCGTGGCAACCGGAGCCGAAGCCGGCGCGGGCGTCGGCGCGGCGACGGGCGCCGAAACCGCTCCCGCCGGCGCCGCACCGCCCGTCGCGGCAGGCACGGCGCTCGCGCCCGATGCCGGCGCGGCACCCGGCGCCGAAAGCGGCACGGGTGCGGCAGGCGGCGTCGGCACGACCGGCGTCGTCATCTTGATCGGCTCGCCTTGCGGCGTCGGCGCGGGCTCGGGCAGCGGTGCGACGGCTTCCTTTTCGGCCTGCTTGACGGTGGCGCGATCGCGCCGGGCCGGATCGATCTTCAGGAAATGGTCGACGAGGTTGAAGAAGCGCTCATAGAACACGCCGGCGGGAATCGTCTCGCTCGCGGTCTTGACGAGCGCATCGTCGCTCGACCCGATCGGCAGCGACAGCGAGCCGAACAGGCTGAGGCCGACGCTGGCCGACGTATTCGACTTCTTCAGCGTGTAGCGGTCCTGCACCGCGTTCACGTACGCGATGCTCGACGAGCCGTCCGCGTTCGCGTCCGCGCACACGACGTGAAACTCGATCACGACGTGCATGTCGTTGTTCGGCTGGAAATTCTTGCTGCCGTCGACCGCGTCGTTGCGCGACGACGACGCCACATAGCCCTGGCTCAGCAGCGCGCGCCGCGCGGCCTCGCAGGTCGCGTCGGACTTCGAATGGAACGTGTGCGCGTACGGGCTGCTGGTCGCGTCGAACTGCTCCTGCTGGTAGATCGGCTTGGGCGGCGACGAGCACGCTGCCAGCACGGTCGCGGCCGCGAGCGCGCACGAAGCGGAAAACAGGCGAAATCGGTTGTGCATGGCGTCTTTCAGAAGGCTCGGCGAGATGCCGCGCAAGGGGAGGCGCCCGGGTGGTGCGCGCGCAAATCTCGGATGGCCGGGGCGTCATTATAGTTTCGTTTGATGTCGCGCTCGCTTCAGTCGGTCGGCGCGGGGCGAGCCGCGGCCAGCAACTGCGAGGCGAGCGGATGATGCTCGCCGCGCCGTGAGCGGATCGCGTGAATTTCCTCGGTCACGTCGCCCGCGCGCCCGAGCCGCCGAAGGCCGCGCAGCAGCGACGCGTCGTTCGCGCCGAGTTCGCTCAGCGGAAACACGCCGAGGCCGCGCGCCGCGAATACGGCCATCAGCGCGCTGTCCTCGAATTCGCCGGCCACGCGCGGCACGATCCGTTCGCTTTCGAGCCATTGATCGAGGCGCGTGCGCAGTGCCGAATGCGCGGTCGGCAGCAGCACGGGCAGGTCGGCCAGGCACTGCGGGAAGCGCTGCCGCGCGGCCGGCGTCACGAGCGCCGCCGGCCCGTACCAGTCGACCGGCGACGCGACCAGCCGCTCGCTCGTCACGCGCAGGTTCGAGCCCGACGGCGCGCCCTGGCCGGCCAGCACGAGATCGAGATGATGCAGCGCCAGCTCCGCGAGCAGCGCGTCGTGCTCGCCCTCGTGGCACAGCAGCCGCAGCGTGGGCGTATCGAGTACCGGCGCGAGGATCGCGTGTGCGGCGAGCTTGGAGATGCCGTCCGCGAGGCCGACCGCGAGCCGCACGGTCGGCCGGCTGGCCGCCGCGCGGACTTCGTCGGGAATCAGCCGCCCCATCTCGAAGATCGCCTCCGCGCGCGCGAACGCGGCCTGGCCGGCGTCGGTCATCGCGACGCCGCGCCCGGCGGGGCGCAGCAACTGGTGCCCGAGCGCCTTCTCGAGCTCGCGCACCTGTGCGCTGATCGTCTGCACGGCCATGTCGAGACGTCCGGCCGCGCGCGCGAAGCCGCCTTCCTTCACGACGACCCAGAAATAGTACAGATGCCGGAAATTGAGCATGGAATCGTTTACTTCGTAAAAACCGAACCTAAGATCAGATTCTCTCTGATTTTTCCGAAGTTCGGGGCGGCATATCATCTGGCTTTCCACTTTCGTATCGGCCCATTTCATGGACTACCTGCTGACGCTTGCCGCCGACCCCGCCGTCTGGGCCGCGCTCCTGACGCTCGTCGTGATGGAAGTCGTGCTCGGCATCGACAACCTGATCTTCATCTCGATCCTCAGCAACAAGCTGCCCGAAGCGCAGCGCGCCCGCACGCAGCGCCTCGGCATCGCGCTCGCGCTGGTGATGCGCCTCGCGCTGCTCGGCAGCGTCGCGTGGATCGCGAGCCTCACCGAACCCGTGTTCACGGCCTTCGACCATGCGTTCTCGTGGCGCGACATGATCCTGCTGTCGGGCGGCCTGTTCCTCGTCTGGAAGGCGACCACCGAGATCCATCACCACGTGGCGCACGACGGCGACGGCGCGAGCGGTGCCGGCGGTGCGGCCGGCCTGACGGTGTGGGCTGCGATCGGCCAGATCGTGATGCTCGACATCGTGTTCTCGATCGACAGCATCGTGACCGCGATCGGCATGACCGAGCACGTCCCGATCATGTTCGTCGCGGTGATCGTCGCGGTGGCCGTGATGCTGTTCGCTGCCCAGCCGCTCGCACGCTTCATCGACCGCAACCCGACCATCGTGATGCTTGCGTTGTCGTTCCTTGTCGTGATCGGCATGACGCTGATTGCCGAAGGTTTCGGTTCGCACGTGCCGAAGGGCTATATCTACGCGGCAATGGCGTTCTCGGCCTTCGTCGAGGGGATGAACATGCTGGCGCGGCGCGCGAAGGCGAAGCGCGCGGCGCGGGTGGAGGGCGACTGAGCCATCGTGTGCGATGCGGGCCGCTGCGGCGGCCGGCTCGCACGCTTTCAAGTGGAATTTTTAAGGAATCCATACGGAAAGGAGAAGTGCAATGAAATGCCCAGTCTGCAAGACGCCCGACCTGCTGATGGCCGAGCGCCAGTCGATCGAGATCGACTACTGTCCGACGTGCCGCGGTGTGTGGCTCGATCGCGGCGAACTCGACAAGCTGATCGCCGGCGAGACCGGCGACGCGCCGGCGCGGCGCGATATGGCGCCGGCGCAGCACGATGCGCACACGCCGCGCGGCCACGACGACAGTTGGGGGCGCGACGGCCGCGCGCACGACGATCGCTACCGGCACGACGGCCAGCGTCGCAAGAAGTCGGTGTTCGACCTGTTCGATTTCGATTGACCGCGGCGTCGCTTCCCGCGCCGGCGCGGGGCACGCGCCGTCCAACGGGGCTGCGGTGCAGGAGGAGGCCGGGAGACGCGGCGCGGCCGGCCGAAAAATACCTGTTCAAATTTCGGTTGTGAGGCGATCGGCCGGGCAACGATACTTGCGCCATGTTCACGCGAGGTGTTCCATGAATTTTGCCCGGCTTCATCAACAAACCGAACCGCTGCTGCTCGCCAACGTCTGGGATGCGGCCAGCGCCCGTGCCGCGGAAGCCGCGGGGTATGCGGCGATCGGGACCTCCAGCGCCGCCATGGCCGAGTTGCTCGGCCATGCAGACGGCGAGGGTATCGCCTTTGCCGAATTGAAGGCGCTGGTCGCGCGTGTGCGATCGGTATCCGGCCTGCCGCTGTCCGTCGATGTCGAGGCCGGCTATGGCGCGACGCCCGAGGCCGTGGTGGACAATCTGCGCGAGCTGGCTGCGCTGGGCGTGGCCGGCGTCAACCTGGAGGATAGTGTCGTGCGCGAAGACCGTCGCACGCTGGTGGATGCCGATACCTTTGCGCGGCGCCTGCACGATATCCATGCCGGCTTGCGGGCGGCCGGCATCGGGCTGTTCCTCAACGTCCGCACCGATACCTTTCTGCTGGGCGTGGCCCATGCGCGCGAGGAAGCCGTTTCACGCGGCCGGCGCTATGCCCTGAGCGGAGCGGACGGCCTTTTTGTTCCCTGTGTGACCGACGAAGCCGATATCGCCGCGATTGCGGCCGGCGTCCCGCTTCCGTTGAACGTGATGTGCATGCCTGATCTGCCGTCGTTCGAGCGGCTGGCGGCGCTGGGCGTCAAGCGCATCAGCATGGGCAATTTCCTGCACCGGCGGATGCACCAGGTGCTGCAGCAACTGCTCGTCGACGTGCGCGCCGGTCAATCCTTCCAGCCGGTGTTCGCGCATGCTGGTGACTGACGCCGGGCGGATCGACGCCTACTATCGCGCGCTGGTCGAACGGGCGGCGGATCACGTCGGCATTTTCTACGTCGGGGTGAAGACCACCGGCGTGTTCTGCATCGCGACCTGCCGGGCGCGCAAGCCCAAACGCGAGAACGTCGTGTTCTACACGGACCTCAAGGAAACGCTCGATGCCGGCTACCGGCCCTGCAAGGTCTGCAAGCCGACCGAGAACGCCCACGCCGCGCCGCCCGAGGTGGCCGAGGCCATCGACTGGGTGCGTGCGCATCCGAAAGAGCGCGTGACCGATGAGCTTCTCCGGCAGCGCGGGCTCGCGCCGGAACGCATCCGCCGCTGGTTTCACCGGCATTACGGGATGAGTTTCCAGGCGTTCCAGCGTTCGCTGCGAATCAATACGGCGCTCGAGGAACTGAAGGCCGGCCGCCGGGCCACCGACGTCGCGCTCGACAGCGGCTACGATTCGCTGAGCGGTTTCGGCTATACCTGCAGGAAACTGACGGGGCGCGCGCCGACCGGGGCCGCGAACGTGGTGCTCGTGCATCGCTTCACCACGCCCCTGGGGCCGATGTTCGTGTGTGCGAGCGAGCGTGGCGCATGCCTGCTCGAGTTTGTCGACCGGCGCATGCTGGAGACCGAATTCAGGGATCTCCAGCGACTGTTGCACGCACGCATCCTCGCGGGAGAAAACGCGCATACGCGTCAGGCCGAACGTGAAATCGGCGAGTATTTCGCCGGTGTGCGCAAGCGGTTCGATCTGGCGCTGGACACGCCCGGCAGCCCGTTTCAGCAGTCGGTATGGCAGGCCCTGCGTGCGATTCCCTATGGCGGTACGGCCAGCTACGGCGAACAGGCGGAGCAGCTCGGCCATCCCCGTGCGGTGCGGGCAGTCGCGCGTGCCAATGGCGCGAACCGGGTGGCGATCGTCATACCGTGTCACCGGGTGCTGGGGCGGGACGGGACGCTGACAGGCTATGGCGGCGGGCTGGCCCGCAAGCAGTGGCTGCTCGAGCATGAGCGGCGCCACGCGTAGCGGCGTCGGCAGTCCGATGGGCCCCGGATCGGAACCGGAGCGGCCGGCCTTGCCGGTGGCATGCCCGCGCGGACGAGCGGGCAACCGGCATGCCCCGTCGCGCATCGCGGTGATGTCGCCGATACACCATGCCCCACCGACGACGTCCGGCGGGGCATTTTCATGCGGAGCGGGGAGATGGCTGCGCGCGCTTACGCGTTGCCGGCCGTCACGTCGATGCGGCGCGGACGCGTTTCCTCGCGGCGCGGAATCGTCACGGTCAGCACGCCGTCGCGCAGGTTCGCATCGATCCGCGACGTGTCGAGGTCGGGGCTCAGCACGAACGACCGTGCATAACGCGTCGCGCGGACTTCGGCGTGACGGACGCGCAGGTCGGCCGGCGTGTCGAGGTGCGTGTCGGCTTCGATCGTCAGCGTGTTGTCGTGCACCTTCACGTCGAGGTTCTCGCGCGGCACGCCGGGCAGGTCGGCCCGCAGCGTGACGCCGAGTGCGTTCTCGACGATGTCGACGGCCGGCGTGATCGCGGGCCGGCGCGCGGCTTCGGCGGCGGCGGAGTGAACGACGTTCGGGCGGCGTTCGGCCAGGGTCGGGTTCGTATTCATGTCGGTATCCTGAATATTATTGAACGGTAATCGAATGCGGCTTCGATGCTTCGCGCCGGCCGACGCGGATCAGCAGGCAGCCGTTTTCATAGCGGGCGCTGACCTGGTCGGGGTCCGCATCCCGCGGCAGCTCGACGACACGGCGGAACGCGCCATGAAAGCGCTCCTGTGCATACGTGCGCAGATCGTCGCCTTCGCCGCGCGGCGCGGGCTTGCGCTCGCCGCTGATCGTCAGCAGGTCCTTGTCGATCGACACGTCGAAATCGGCCGCGGCCATGCCGGGCGCGAACGCGACGATCTCGATGGCCTCGTCGGTGGCGCCGACGTTGAGCGCGGGAAAGGCGCCGGGCCGCACCGCGCGGATGCCGGACGGGCGGTCGCCGAGCAGGTTCGCCACCTGCCGCTGCACGCGGGCGAATTCGTCGAACAGGTCGTTGCCGAAATGGATACCGCTCATGTTGGTCCTCCTGAACAGGGAACGCGGGAGACGTGACGGCGCGACGCCTGCGGCGGGCGCGACGGTGACTCCACGGGGTCGATACGGGGGCGGCGCGTGGCATGACGCACTGCCCGACGCCCTGTAATTAGTGGCCGCCGCGACGCATTTCAAGAGGGCATGTGCAATCTGCGTCAATGCATCCGCGCGGGATTCGATGCGACAATCGCCGCCGCACCATCCGCAGACCAACTACACGGGACAACCATGGACATTCGACGCATCGCGATCGTCGGCGCCGGCGTGATCGGCGCGAGCTGGGCAGCTTTCTATCTGACGCAGGGCTTCGACGTTGTCGCGACGGATCCCGCGCCGCAGGCCGACGCGCGGCTGCGCGACGCGCTGGCTGCGTTTCTGGGCGAGCGGGCGGCCGGGCTGTCCGCGCGGCTGTCGTTCGACGCCGATCTGGCGCGCGCGCTCGACGGTGTCGACTTCGTGCAGGAGAACGGCCCGGAGCGGCTCGATCTGAAGCGTGAGCTGTACCGGCAGATGGATGACGTGCTGCCCGCGCACGTGCCGATCGCGTCGAGTTCGTCGGGCCTGAAAATGTCGGACATCCAGACCGCGTGCGCGAAGCATCCCGAACGGTGCCTGATCGCGCATCCGTTCAATCCGCCGCACCTGATTCCGCTCGTCGAGCTGGTCGGCGGAGACGCAACCGGCCGGGACGTGATTGCGCGCGTGAAGGCGTTCTACGATGCGCTCGGCAAGCAGACGATCGTCCTCAACAAGGAGATGACCGGGCACGTCGCGAACCGGCTGGCGGCCGCGCTGTTCCGCGAGGTGTATCACCTCGTCGGCGAAGGCGTCGTGAGTGTCGCCGATGCGGACAAGGCCGTCGCGTGGGGCCCCGGCCTGCGCTGGGGGCTGATGGGGCAGTGCCTGACCTATCACCTCGGCGGCGGCGCGGGCGGGATCGCGCACTTTCTCGAGCACCTGTCGGGGCCGATCACGAGCTGGTGGGACGACCTCGGCACGCCGTCGTTCGATCCGGCCGTCGATCGCCAGCTGAACGACGAATTGCGCACGATCCAGGGCGAGCGGTCGATGCAGGAACTCGCGGCCGAGCGCGACCGGCTGCTCGTCGAGCTGATCGACGCGCGGCGGCGCAGCTTCCTGCCCTGATCGAGCCGCAGCGCAGCGACCCGGCGAGCCTGCGGCTGCTTACTGCTGCGCCGCCGTTTGCGGTGCCTGCGGCGCCTGTGCGAGCCACGGGGGATTCTCGGCCTGCACGAGTTCGCGGTTGCGCGCGCGTGTCGCGTCGCTCGGCGGATAGTTGCCGTCGTTCGTCGGCAGTTCGCCGTTCAGATAGGCCTGCTTGAGCTGGTCGATGACTTGCGCGCGGGTCAGTCCCTGCTCGGGCGCCGCGGCGTCGGTCGTCTGGGCGAAGGCGGGGGAAAGCAGCGCGGCGGCGGCGGTCGCGACAGCGAATCGCAAGATGTTCATGGCGTACTCCGGTCAATGGAACGAGGCACCGGATGCGCGCGGCGGCGGGCCGTGCGTTCCGATGGGTTCCATTGTCGCGAGCGGGTGCTGCGCGGACGATGACGCGTTCCGGGCAGAGCTGTCAGTTCGCGCGCGGGCGGCGCGCCTGCCGCGGTTACAACTCCGAGGCCGCCGCGATCAGCGTGGCTTCGAGCGCGAGCGTCGAGCGCGACGCGGCCGCCGGCCGGTCGATCACGTATTCGAGTTCGCCGAGTTCGGGCAGCCCCGCGTCGAGCCGCGCGAGCCCGGCCGGGATCACGTAGCCGGCGAACGCGCTGACGCCGAGCCCCGCGCTCGCGGCCGCGCGCAACACCGCGACGCTGCTGCTCACGACCGCGATCCGGTACGGCCGCCCGACGGCCTCGAGCGATTCGAGCACGCGGCGGCGCGACACGCTCGGCTCCGGATGCATCGCGAGCGGCAGCACGGCCTCGTGGCCGGTGATCGGCGAATCGGGGCCCGTGCACCAGTACAGCGGCTCGCTGCGGATCACGCGGCCGCGCCGGCTGCCCGCGATGCGCTTCGCGAACACGAGATCGTGCCGCCCTTCGTCGAGCGCGTCGAACAGGTCGCCCGACAAGCCGGTCGAGATCGCGAGCTCGACTTCCGGGTTGCGTTGCACGAAGCTGGCGAGCGCGGCCGTCAGGTGCGCCGACGCGAAATCCTCCGACATCGCGAGCCGCACCTTGCCCGACAGCGGCGGCCCGCACACCGACGTGACGGCTTCGTCCATCAGCTCGAGGATGCGCACCGCGTAGCGGAACAGCGCGTCGCCGTGCCGCGACAGGTGCACGTTGCGCGTATCGCGCTCGAAGAGCGGCCGGTCGAGCAGCTCCTCCAGGCGGCGGATGTGCTGGCTGACGGTCGACTGCGACAGGCTCACGCGTTCGGACGCGGCCGTGAAGCTGCCGGACTGGGCGACGGCGACGAAGCTGCGCAGCAGCTCGGGCGGTAACGGACGCATTGCTAAATCCACTGAATCGGTTTCGACAACTTCATAAATGGCCGGAGCGCGCGGCGCTAGTATCGGATCACGCCCCGGTGCGTCCCGCAACGGGGCGCAAGCGGGGCGCGCAGGGCGCGTCGTGCCGGCGGCTGCATCGGTCAGTCTACGGCATCCGGCGTCCGGCCCGAAACCGCATCATTCCATCGACCGCCCGAGAACGCACCCGCACGACGGGCCGCCGGGCAGCGGCGCACCGCCGCAGGAGACAGTCCGCGCACGGGATCGGCGTGCCGGCCCGGTTCCTGCACGCGTCCGGCGCCCGTCACGAAGAGACTGGAGACGACTCATGATCATCTACGGAACCGCGCTGCTGGCGTTCTGCCATCTGGCCGGGCTGTTCCTCGGCGACCTGCTGGGCAGCGCGATCGGCGTGAAGACCAACGTCGGCGGCGTCGGCATCGCGATGCTGCTGCTGATCTGCCTGCGCCTGTGGCTGCACCGCCGCGGCTGGCTGCCGAAGGAGACCGAGGCGGGCGCCGGCTTCTGGGGCGCGATGTACATTCCGGTCGTCGTCGCGATGGCCGCGAACCAGAACGTCGTCGCCGCGCTGAAGGGCGGGCCGGTCGCGCTGCTGGCCGCCGTCGGCGCGGTCGCGATCTGCGCCTGCTGCATCGCGGTACTCGTGCGCACCGGGCGCGACGACACGGCCTTCGCGGGCGTGCCGCAATTCGACGAACAATGACGGAGGCCGCCATGCTGCAGATGCTCGAAAAAACCGTCGCCCACAACGGGCTCGTCGCGTCGTTCGCGCTGGTCGGCCTGATCATGTGGCTGTCGTCGATCGCGTCGCGCAAGCTCACGTTCGGCCGCGTGCACGGCTCCGCGATCGCGATCGTGATCGGTCTTGCGCTCGCGTATGCCGGCGGCGCGTTCACCGGCGGCGAGAAAGGGATCGCCGACGTGCCGTTGTTCGCGGGCGTCGGCCTGATGGGCGGCGCGATGCTGCGCGATTTCGCGATCGTCGCGACCGCGTTCGAAGTGCAGCCGGCCGAGGCGCGCAAGGCCGGGCTCGTCGGCGTGGTGTCGCTGCTGCTCGGCACCGTGCTGCCGTTCATCGTCGGCGCGTGCATCGCGCGCGCGTTCGGCTATACCGACGCGGTCAGCATGACGACCATCGGCGCGGGCGCCGTCACCTACATCGTCGGGCCTGTCACGGGCGCGGCGATCGGCGCAAGCTCCGACGTGATCGCGCTCAGCATCGCGACCGGGCTCGTGAAGGCGATCATCGTGATGGTCGGCACGCCGGTCGCGGCCGGCTTCATGGGCCTGAAGACGCCGCGTTCCGCGATGATCTTCGGCGGCCTGGCCGGCACCGTCAGCGGCGTGAGCGCGGGCCTTGCCGCGACCGATCGCCGGCTCGTCCCGTACGGCGCGCTGGTCGCGACGTTCCATACCGGCGTGGGCTGCCTGCTCGGTCCGTCGGTGCTGTTCTTCACGACGCGCGCGCTGGTCGGCGGATAGGCCGGCGCGGGTCGGCCCGCGCGCGGGCCGCATCCATCGCGGCGTCCTCTGAGTCGCATTCGTCAACATCATCAATCGGCGGCGGCGTCAGGCTTAGAATGCCGCTGAACCATCGAAGCGGGAGAACTGTTCATGACGGGATGGAATCACGCGCGTCAGGCGCGCGATGCACGCCTCGCAGCCGGCGCGGCGCATGCGCAAGGCAAGCGGGTCGATGCGCGCGACGCCGTCGCGCTGCTCGAAGCGGTGCTGCGGCCCGGCGACCGCGTGTGCCTCGAAGGCGACAACCAGAAGCAGGCCGACCTGCTCGCGACGGCGCTTGCCGACGTCGACAGCGCGAAGATCCACGATCTGCACATGGTGCAGTCGGGCGTCGTGCTGCCCGAGCATCTCGACGTGTTCGAGCGCGGCATCGCGAAGCGTCTCGACTTCGCGTATTCGGGCCCCCAGTCGCAGCGGATCGCGAAGCTGCTGTTCGGCGGCAGGATCGCGCTCGGCGCGGTGCATACCTATCTCGAGCTGTTCGCGCGCTACTTCATCGACCTCACGCCGCAGGTCGCGCTGATCGCGGCGGTCAGCGCCGATCGCGACGGCAACCTGTACACGGGGCCGAACACCGAGGACACGCCGACCGTCGTCGAGGCCACCGCATTCAAGGACGGCATCGTGATCGCGCAGGTCGACCGCATCGTCGACAAGGTGCCGCGCGTCGACATTCCCGGCGATCGCGTGCATTTCGTCGTCGAGGCCGGCCGGCCGTTCTACGTCGAGCCGCTGTTCACGCGCGATCCGGCCGCGATCACCGAAACGCAGATCCTCACCGCGATGCTCGCGATCAAGGGCATCTACGAGCCGTACGGTATCCGGCGGCTGAACCACGGGATCGGTTTCAACACCGCCGCGATCGAGCTGCTGCTGCCGACCTACGGCGAGAAGCTCGGGCTGAAGGGCAAGGTCTGCACGCACTGGGCGCTCAATCCGCACCCGACGCTGATTCCCGCGATCGAGTCGGGCTGGGTCGAGCAGATCCATTGCTTCGGCTCCGAGGTCGGGATGGACGACTACATTCGCGCGCGCTCCGACGTGTGGTTCACGGGCCCCGACGGCTCGCTGCGTTCGAACCGCGCGTTCTGCCAGACGGCCGGCCTCTATGCGTGCGACATGTTCATCGGCTCGACGCTGCAGATCGACCTGTCCGGCCATTCGTCGACGGTCACCGCGGAGCGGATCGCCGGCTTCGGCGGCGCGCCGAACATGGGTAGCGACGCGCGCGGCCGGCGCCATCCGAGCGAGCCGTGGCTGAAGGCCGGCGCGGAAGCCGACCCCGACACGCCGGCGCCGCTCAGGCGCGGCCGCAAGCTCGTGGTGCAGATCGGCGAGACGTTCGGCGACAAGAACGTGCCGATGTTCGTCGAGCAGCTCGATGCGCTGAAGCTCGCCGACAAGCTGCAGCTCGACCTCGCGCCGATCATGGTCTACGGCGACGACGTTACGCACATCGTCACCGAGGAAGGGATCGCGAACCTGCTGATGTGCCGCGACAGGGACGAGCGCGAGCACGCGATCCGCGGCGTGGCCGGCTATACGGAGATCGGCCGCGGCCGCGACCGGAAGATGGTCGAGCGGTTGCGCGCGCGCGGCGTGATCCGCCGCCCGGAGGATCTCGGCATCGATCCGCTCGACGCCGATCGTCGCTGGCTCGCCGCGCGCTCGATCAAGGATCTCGTGCACTGGTCGGGCGGGCTCTACGCGCCGCCGGCCCGGTTCCGCAACTGGTAAGGAAGAGGGCATGGAACAGTTGAACTATCGCTTCACCGCGCGCGAACGCGCGAAGGGCGGGCAGGCCGCGGCGCTCGTCGGCGTGGTAGCGTCCGGCAATCTCGAGGTGCTCGTCGAGCGTGTGTTGCCCGGCAACGAATGCGAGATCGACATTCGCACCGCGGCGGTCGGCTTCGGCGCGGTATGGCAGGCCGTCGTGGCGGATTTCGTCGAGCGGCGCACGCCGGGCGGCCTGAAGCTGTCGATCAACGACGGCGGCGCGCGCCCCGACATGGTGTCGCTGCGCCTCGCGCAGGCCGTGCGCGCCATCGAGGGGGACGCATGATGAGCGACGCGATCCACGACGCGCCGGCGTTCGTCGCGAACGGCGCGAGCTGGTACGAGGCGTCGGCACGGCAGCGCATCGACGGGCTGCTCGACGCGGGCAGCTTCAGCGAATTCCTCGGGCCGGCCGAGCGCGTGACGAGCCCGCACCTGCCGCTGTTCGACCTGCCGCAGCAGTTCGACGACGGAATGGTGGTCGGCCACGGCCGGCTCGACGGCCGCCCGGTGTTCGTCGCCGCGCAGGAAGGCCGCTTCATGGGCGGCGCGTTCGGCGAAGTGCACGGCGCGAAGCTCACGGGGCTGCTGCGGGCCGCGCGCGACGCCGGCAAGCCGGTGCTGATCCTGTTCGATACGGGCGGCGTGCGGCTGCAGGAAGCGAACGCGGGCGAGCTCGCGATCGCCGAGATCATGCGTGCGCTCGTCGACGCGCGGGCGGCCGGCGTGCCGGTGATCGGGCTGGTCGGCGGACGCGCGGGCTGCTACGGCGGCGGCGGACTGCTTGCCGCGTGCTGTTCGGCGCTCGCGGTATCGGAGCAGGGGCGCATCAGCGTGTCGGGCCCCGAAGTGATCGAGACCAATCGCGGCGTCGAGGAATTCGACGCGAAGGACCGAGCGTTGATCTGGCGCACGATGGGCGGCAAGCACCGGCGGCTGACGGGCGGCGCCGACCGCTATGTCGCCGACACGCCCGATGCGTTCCGCGCGGCGGCGCTCGAGCTGATCGGCCGCGCGCCGCGGTTCGACGCGGCGATGCTGCGCGCGGAACAGGCGCGTCTCGAAGCGCGCGTCGAGCGGTTCGGCGGATGCGCGGACGCGCTCGACGTGTGGCGCGCGCTCGGCGCATCCGCGCCGGAAGCGATTCCGGGCATGCCGGACGACGCGTTCGCCGCGCTTGCCGACCAACTGCAGGAGCCCAAGCATGACGCTCGATGAAGTCCTGACCTCGCTGTTTCCCCACGGCCATTCGATCGCGCGCGCCGGCGGGCTGCTGACCGGCCACGCGGAACTCGCCGGCACGCGGGTCGACGTGATCGGCGTCGCCGAGCGCTTGCCGTTCGGCATCGACGAGGCGCTGACCCTCGCATCGCACGTGCTCGGCACGATCGAGCGCGGCGCGGCGACGCCGATCCTCGTACTCGTCGACAGCGACAGCCAGCGGATGAGCAAGCGCGACGAACTGCTCGGCTTGAACGAGGGGCTGTCGCATCTCGCGAAGTGCCTGATGCACGCCGATCTCGCCGGGCACCGGACGATCGGCGTGCTGTACGGGCACACGGCCGCGGGCGCGTTCATCGCGACCGCGCTCGCGACGCGCACGCTGCTCGCGGTGCCGGGCGCCGAGCCGGAAGTGATGGACCTGCCGTCGATGTCGCGCGTGACGAAGCTGCCGATCGACGTGCTGACGGCGATGTCGCGCTCGACCCCGGTATTCGCGCCGGGGCTCGACAATCTCGTGCAGATGGGCGCCGTCGACGCCGTGCTCGATCCGGCGCGCGGGCTCGATGCGCAGGTTGGCGAATGGCTCGGCAAGCCGCTCGAGCGCGTCGATCGACGCGCGGCGCGCGGCCGGCCGGTCGCGACCGAGGTCGCACGGCGCGTCGAGGCGCTCGCGCGTGCCGCAGGCTGACATGCCGCTGCGCCGCCACACGCTCGTCACGTTGACGCCGGCGGGGTGGGACGCGGCGTTCGCGCGCGACCTCGCGCTTGCGGCCGATCCGCGCGTGCGGGCGTGGGCCGCGCGCGGCTGGCCGCTGATCGTGCGCCGCGCATCGCCCGACGAGGTCGAGGCCGGCCGCGTGCCGCTCGGTTTGCCGCTGCCGCCTTCCGCGGGCAAGCGGCGCATCGCGCTGAACGCGGCCGCCGACGCGCTCGCGACGATCGGCCCGCTGCCCGCGCCGGCCGACGTGCTGGCCGTCGCGCCCGACGCGTGGCGCGCATCGCTGCGCGCGCTCGACGCGCTCGGCGTGCGTTGCGGCGTGCAGGGCCGCGTGTTCGGCAGCCTCGCGTGGCAGGCGCTGACGGGCGAGACGTACCTTGGCGCGGCATCCGATCTCGACATCGTGTTTCCGTTGCCGGACGCCGCGTCGATTGCGCCGCTGCTCGACGGCCTCGCGGCGATCGACGCGGGTGCGCCGATGCGCATCGACGGCGAACTGCTGCGCGCCGACGGCGCGGGGGTCAACTGGCGCGAACTGCATGCGCGCCAGCCCGAAGTCGCGGTCAAGACCGCGAGCGCCGTCGAACTGATGCCGGCCGGCGCATTCACCGGAGGCGCGCGATGAGCGCATCGGCTGCCCGGCGCGTCGCGGCGCCGTCCGATGCCGAGCGTATCGCCGGGCTGGCCGAGCGCTGTCTCGTGCTCGAGATCGAAACCTATCCGAAGCCGGGGCTCGTCAGTCACGTCGACACAGGCAGTCATTCGGACATGGATGCCGCGACGTTCGCCCGCAGCGCCGCCGCGTTGCGCCCGTACTTCGCCGAGCTGGCCGACGCGGGCGCGCGCGACGCGGACATGGCCGTGCTGCGCAAGATCGGCCTGCGGGCCGAGCACGCGATGCTCGCCGCGACGGGCGGCGTCAACACGCATCGCGGCGCGATCTTCGGGCTCGGGCTGCTGTGCGCGGCCGCGGGCCGGCGTGCGATGCCCGGCGCCGCGCCGGACGGGACGACGCTCGGCGCGTGCGTCGCGCGCCGCTGGGGCGCCGATATCCTGGGCGGCCCGCGCTTGCCCGACAGCCACGGCGAGCGCGCGAGCCGCCGTTACGGCGTCGGCGGCGCGCGTCGCGAGGCAGCCGACGGGTTCACGACCGTGTACGCGGTCGGGTTGCCCGCGCTGCGCCGCGCGAAGCGCGATTTGCCTGACGATCCGGAAGCCGCGCGCGTCGATGCGTGCTTCGCGCTGATTGCCGCGCTCGACGACACGAATCTGCTGCACCGGGGCGGGCAGGCCGGCCTCGACTTCGCGCGGGCGACCGCCCGTGCGTTCGTGGCGCGCGGCGGCGTGCGCGCGCGCGACTGGCGGCTGCGCGCGGCCGCCGCGCATCGTGCGTTCGTCGCGCGGCGGCTGAGCCCGGGCGGCGCGGCTGATCTGCTCGCGATGAGCGTCTTCGTCGATGCGCTCGAAGCCGGCGGGGCGGTGCGATGACGCTGGCCATCCTGTGCTCGGGGCAGGGCTCGCAACGCGCCGACATGTTCGACCTGACCGGCGCCGCGCCGGCGGCCGGCGCGCTGTTCGCGCACGCCGGCCGGCTCCTCGGCGACGATCCGCGCGAGTGGGTCCGGCGAGCCGGGACGGACGCGCTGCACGAAAACCGTGCCGCGCAGATCCTCTGCACGCTCCAGGCGCTCGCGGCCGCCGCGCTGCTCGACGCCGTGTGGCCGCGCCGGCGCTGCGTTGCAGGCTACAGCGTCGGCGAAGTCGCATCGTGGAGCGTCGCGGGGGTGATCCGGCCCGAGGACGCGCTCGACCTGGCCGATGCGCGTGCGCATGCGATGGATGCCGCGAGCGGCGGCGGCGAGCGGATGGTGTTCGTCCGGGGGCTGACGCGCGCGCAGCTCGCGCGGCTGTGCGACGGCCGCGACGCGGCGATCGCGATCGCGAACCCGGGCGACGCGTTCGTGGTGGCCGGACGGCAGGCCGATGTCGACGCGGTGGGCGACGATGCGGCGCGCGACGGTGCGCTGCGCGTCGCGCCGATGGGCGTGCGGATCGCGTCGCATACGCGCCTGCTGGCGGCGGCCGTGCCGGGATTCCGCGCGTCGCTCGCCGCAACGCACGTGCGGCGGCCGCTGCCGGGCACGCGGCTGTTTTCCGGCATCGACGGCGCATCGGTGCTCGATGTCGATGCGGGTCTCGACAAGCTCGCGCGGCAGATCGCGGAGCCGGTCGAGTGGGCAGCCTGTCTTGCCGCGTGCGTGGAGGCGGGCGCGACCGCGTTTTTCGAACTCGGCCCCGGCCGCGCGCTCGCCGAGATGGCCGGTGCGGCGTATCCGGCGCTGCCGGCGCGCAGCCTGGCGGATTTTCGTTCGGTCGACGGCGTCGCGAGCTGGCTCGCGCGCGTCGCATCGGGCTGAACGGCGACCGGGACGGCCGCCGTCGTACGCGTTTTCCGCACCGTGTGTTGCGCCCGCGCCGCAGCGCCGCGGCGGGCGCTTGCCACCCGAACTGGCGTCGCTACAATGGCGCCCGCCATGAGATCCGCCGCCTTCCTTCTCGCCGCGCTCTGCTGCGCGGCGAGCGTCCACGCCAGCCCGATGCCGTCCGACGCCGCATCGCTCGGCACGTACTTTTCGTATGACAACGCAGCGGCCGACGCGACCGTCGGCCTGATCGAGCAGGCGCAGCGCCGCGTGCTGCTGGCCGGCCATACGCACGTGCAGCCGGCCGTCGCGAGCGCGCTGCGCGCGGCGCGTGCGCGTGGCGTCGAGGTTCGGGTCGTGCTCGTGCGCTCTCCGCGCGCGGGCAGGTACAGCGGCGCGGGCTATCTGAAATCCGCAGGCATCGACGTCGCGATCGATTCGCGGCCCGGCGATCCCGCGCCGCGCTTCGTGATCGTCGACGACAGCGTCGCGCTGACGACGCTGTCCGAAGGCGCGGCCGCGCATGCGGAAACGGTGAACGTGTTCCGGCGCGCGCCCGAACTCGCGCAATCCTATGCACAGTCGTTCTGGCGGCTGTACCGGCAGGCCGGCGGCCTCTGATCCTTGCCTTCGGCGGGCGCTGCGCCCGCCGGTGTGACCCCGCTTGCATCGGCCGCGCCGATGAACCATGCTCGTTGACAGGCGCCGACGCGGGTTGCGCGCGTCCGGCGCAACAGCCGGGAGCCGATCGTGACCGAGTGGTTTGCCGACCGCGCCGATGCGGGCCGCCAGCTGGCCGATGCATTGGGCGATTACGCGGGGCGTCGCGACGTCGTCGTGCTCGCATTGCCGCGCGGCGGCGTGCCCGTCGCGTATCCGGTTGCCTGCGCGCTGCGCGCGCCGCTCGACGTGCTGGTCGTGCGCAAGCTCGGCGTGCCGTACGATCCCGAACTCGCGATGGGGGCGATCGCGACGGGCGGCGCGATTCATCTGCAGCGTTCGGTGCTCCGCTCGATGAACGTGTCCGACACGCAGCTCGCCGACGTGATCGCGCGCGAGACGGCCGAACTGCATCGCCGCGAAGCACTGTATCGGGGCGCCGCGCCGCCGCTGTCGGTCGCCGGACGCGTGGCGATCGTCGTCGACGACGGTATTGCGACCGGTGCGTCGATGCGCGTCGCGCTGCAGGCGCTGCGCGAGCGTCGTCCCGCGCGCGTCGTGGCGGCCGCGCCGGTTGCGCCGGCGGGTGCGCGGCATGCGTTCGACGATCTGGCGGACGCGTTCGTCGCGGTGTCGCAGCCGTCGTCGTTCTTCGGGATCAGCCAGTTCTACGCGTGCTTCGAGCAGACGAGCGACGACGAGGTGCGCGCATTGCTCGACGCGGCCCGTCTCCGACCCGGCATCACGTCCGCCTGAGCCCGTGCGGGCGGCCGGCCTCGGCCAGGGCGAACGCGCGCTGCAGCGCCGGATGGACGTTGCCGTGCCAGCGCGCTCCCGTAAACAGCCCGTAGTGATCGCAATCGTCGACGTCGATGCGATAGCGCTCGTCGGCCTTGAGGCCGCCGCACATGTCGAGCGCCGCATGTGTCTGGCCGGCGCCCGTGACCGCGTCGCAGGCGCCTTCGACGGTCAGCAGCGTGACGCCGCGCAGCGCGGCCGGCTCGATCCGCCGGCCGCCTACCTCCCACGTGCCGTTGGCGAGACTCATGCGCTGGAACACGATGTCGATCGTGTCGAGGAAATACTCGGCCGGCATGTCGAGCAGCGCGGTGTATTCGAGCAGCGCCCGCCGCGCCGCGGCGAGCCCGGCCATGTCGAAGCGCGACGCGGCCAGCGCGTAGGCCTCGATCAGCGTCAGGAAGCGCCGCGGATACAGGAGGGCGATCTCGCCCTGTTGCAGGTAGGTCGGGAACACGTGGCGGCCGTGCCCGGTGAAGCCGGGCGGCACGACGTCGATCAGGTAGCGGCGGCACCAGCCGAGCGAGTGCGCGGCCGCGGCGCTGCCGAGCGAGCTCGGATTCAGGCGGGCGTCGAGCGGGCCGCCGATCAGCGTGATGCTCGCGGGCGGCGCGAGGCCGCGTGCGGCGCGCAGGGCGAGGGCGCCGAGCGCCGGCACGGTCGCCTGGCACACGGCGACGACATGCAGCGGCCGCTCGTCGTGCGCGAGCCCGTCGACGAAGCCGTCGAGCGTCGCCACGTATTCGTCGAGCCCGAAGCGGCCCGACGCGAGCGGCACGTCGCGCGCGTTGCGCCAGTCGGTCACGCAGACGTCGCCGTCGGCGAGCAGTGTTTCCACGGTTTCCCGCATCATCACGGCCGCGTGCCCGGCCAGCGGCGCGCACAGCAGCACCGTACGCCGTGTGTCGGGGCGCGTGAAACGCCGCAGGTCGCAGAACGGCGTGCGCGCGACGACGCGCTCGCCGAGGTCCGGCCACCCGATGTCGAAGCGCGGCGGGCCGGCCGGCCGTCCGAGCAACGGCTCGAACAGATCGTCGTAGCACGACGCGGCGGCGTGCGGCAGCGTCGTCGGGGGCCACGCGTCGAACGCATGCCGCGTCGCGGCGCGCCAGGCGCGCATCCATTCCCGCTGCTGCTCGACGAGGGCATACCACATGGCGAACCTTGGGGCGGAAGGGGCGTGAATCTGCATTATGGCCACTGTGGCCGCGCAGCGGGAGTCCGATCTGCGGCCGGCTGATGCGTATCAAGCGATCTAGGCGGCGCGGTGCAACGCTGCTACAGTCGTCGGTCCCATTCCCCTCGAGCGGAGCGTTTGCGATGAAGCTGATCGGCATGCTGGATTCCCCATTCGTGCGACGTGTCGCCATTTCGGCGAAGCTGCTCGACCTGCCGTTCGAACACGAGCCGGTTTCGGTATTCCGTCATTTCGAGCAGTTCAAGGCGCTCAACCCGGTCGTCAAGGCGCCGACGCTCGTGACCGGCGACGGCACGACGCTGCTCGATTCGTCGCTGATCGTCGACTATCTCGATCACCTGGTTGAGCCGGAGCGGCGCCTGCTGCCCGACGCCGTGGAGGCGCGGCTGCGGGCGCTCGTGCCGGTCGGTTTTGCGCTGGCGGCGGCCGAGAAGACCGTGCAGGTCATCTACGAGCAGGCGCTGCGCCCGGCCGACAAGCAGCACGCGCCGTGGCTCGAGCGCGTGATGGGCCAGCTCGAAGGGGCGTACGGCGCACTGGAGCCGCTCGTGGCGGCGGCGAACGGCTGGCTGGGCGGCGCGCGTCCGCTGCAAGCCGACGTGACGGTCGCGGTGGCATGGCGCTTCACGCAGTTCATGGCGGCCGATTACCCGGCGCTCGCGCGGATCGATCCGGCCCGCTATCCGGCGCTGGCCGCGCATTCGGCCCGGGCGGAAGCGCTGCCGGCGTTCGTCGGGACGCCGCTGGTCTGAGGCCGGTTCGCGCGGGGCGATCGACCGCCGCGGGCCGAGATCCGGCGCGCGCCGGGCCCGGGCGGGCAAACCGCTGCCGATTGTTCGCGAACGCTGACAAGTGACTTCGCATTCGCGCGGTTTATCCGGGGCCGGCCGATCCCTAGAATTCACTCCATCGAATCACGCGTTGCCTGATGGAGCCGAACATGAAAGCCCTGATCGAATCGAGCCTGTACCACCCGTCCGTCGTGTTGCCGCTTGCCGCGCTGACGCAACTGATGGTCGAGCGCGACTTCAATCTCGGCCAGATCGGACTGATCGTCGCGACCCGAGGCGCACAGGCGGCGGTGTCGCGCTCGCGCGCACTGATCTTCTGCCGTCACTGCGAGGCGCAGGCATGAGCGCGCTTGCGGCGGATCGCTGAAAAAAAGCCCGGCCGGCGTGAGCCGGTCGGGCGGATCGGGTTCGATCGGGCCCCGGCTTCGGCCGGGGCCTTTTTCATGGTCGACGCTCAGGCGCGCGCGGTCGATACGACGCCGTACGGCTGCGCATCGTCGTCCTCGCGCATCTGGCGCGCCAACTGGTGGGCTTCGCGGCGCGTCGCGACGGCCGGCGGCGAGCCCTTGAGCGGCTGGCGCGCGGTTTCGGCGAGCGCGAGCACCGACACGATGCCGATCACGGCCGCGCCCATCATGTAGTACGCGGGCATCATCAGGTTGTGGGTCACGTCGACGAGCCATGCGGTCACGAGCGGCGTCGTGCCGCCGAACAGCGACACCGACACGTTGAAGCCGATCGCGAGCGCGCCGTAGCGGATCTCGGTCGGGAACAGCGCCGGCAGCGCCGACGGCATCACGCCGGTAAAGCACGACAGCAGCACGCCGAGGATCAGCAGGCCGCCGAACACCGAGGCCGTGGTGCCCGCATGGATCAGCGTCATCGACGGAATCGACAGCGCGAGCAGGCCGATACAGCCGGCGAGCATCACGGGCTTGCGGCCGACCTTGTCGGACAGGCGGCCCGCGGCGAGCGTCATCGGCATCATCAGCACCATCACGATCAGCACGAGCACGAGGCTGTGCGATTCGTCGAAGTGCAGCGTCGACGACATGAAGCTCGGCAGGTACGACAGCACCATGTAGTCGGTCACGTTGAAGATCAGCACGAGGCCGACGCACAGCAGCAGCGCGCGCCAGTTGCGCATCAGCGTGTCGCGGAAGCGCGCCTTCGGCACGGCCTTGTCCTGCGCTTCGCGCGCTTCGGCCTGGCGCTTGAACGCGGGCGTTTCCTCGAGCTTCATCCGGATGTAGAGGCCGATCAGGCCGAGCGGGCCGGCGATCAGGAACGGCACGCGCCAGCCCCACGACAGCAGCGCTTCCTGCGACAGCGACGCGGTGAGCAGCGCGACGACGCCGGCCCCCAGCACATAGCCGATCAGCGTACCGAACTCGAGGAAGCTGCCCATGAAGCCGCGCCGCTTGTCGGTCGAGAATTCGGCGATGAAGGTGGCTGCGCCGCCGTATTCGCCGCCGGTCGAGAAACCCTGCACGAGACGCGCGACGAGCAGCAGCACGGGCGCCATGATGCCGATGGACGCATAGCTGGGAATCAGGCCGATCGCGAAGGTGCCGACGGCCATCATGATCATCGTGGCGGCGAGCACGCGCTGGCGGCCGATGCGATCGCCGAGCGGGCCGAACACCATGCCGCCGAGCGGGCGCACGAGGAACGCGGCCGCGAACGTGCCGAAGGTCGCGAGCAATTGCGCGGACGGGCTGCTGGACGGGAAGAACACCTTGCCGAGCGTGACGGCGATGTAGCTGTAGACGCCGAAGTCGAACCATTCCATCGCATTGCCGATGGCCATCGCGCTGACGGCGCGCTTGAGGAGGCTCTGGTCGACGACGGTGATGTCGTCGGCGGCGAGCGGGGCCTCGCCGGACGGCGAGGCGGAGGAAGCAGCAGCGGTCGGGCTGACGTGTGTTGCGGTCAAGGTCATGCACTCCTTTGACTGCGCCGGAACGGGCGGGCCGTCCGACACGGTTTGCCGGCGAGCGTGGTGTCGTGTGCGGCGCGTCGGGGCAAGCCATTAAGCACTTACTGCACAACGGGCGGTAAAGGGCCTGAAGGGACTGCTTCGACGCGGGCCCGGCGGGCCGTCGCGACAGTGCGCTCATGAAGAATGGGCCGCGTGATGCAGGCGGCAGATGCCGGCGCGGACGATGTCCGGCGTTCCGGCGAGCACCCCGGAGGGGCAGCGAAACGAGAAAAGCGGGCCTGTCGGGCGGGCTTTCCTGTGGATGCAATTTCGATCGAAGGGCCGGCCCGCAACACGCGGACGGACTTCTCCCGAAATCGAATAGACAGAGATTGAATGTTGAAACAGGCGACATGATAGCACGATGACGGATGATCGTGCAAATTGCCGGGAGACGCCCGTCCGGCGGGGGCCGCTCGGGTATGATCGGCGGCGCGCGGCGGGCCCGCGCAACCCCGTTGGCGGGGGTGAATTCGCGAGGAACCGGATGACCGAACTGATGAGGATCGCGGCGCTGTTTGCCGCCACCGCGCTGGCCGAAATCGTCGGCTGCTACCTGCCGTGGCTCGTGCTGAAAGCCGGGCGCCCGGCCTGGCTGCTGGTGCCGGCCGCGCTGTCGCTCGCGCTGTTCGCGTGGCTGCTGACGCTGCACCCGAGCGCGGCGGGGCGCACCTACGCGGCGTACGGCGGCGTGTATATCGCCGTTGCGCTGATCTGGCTGCGGGTGGTCGACGGCGTCGCGCTGACCCGCTGGGACGTGGCCGGCGCGGTGCTCGCGCTCGGCGGGATGGCGGTCATCGCGCTGCAGCCGCGCGCGTGAGCGCGACTGCGGCGCGGGCCGGGTGCGTCAGGCCGGCTCGGCGGCGCCCGCGTCGGCGGGCTTGCGCCATACGCAGGTGCCCTTGACCGATTTGTCGAGCTCGTCGAGTTGCGCGTGGTGCGCGGCAAGTTCGTCGTCGCTCGCGGTCACCACGGCCAGGTCGAGCGCGGCGAGCGACACGCGCTGGCCGTTGCCCGCGCCGCCGTCGGCGCCCGCGTCGTCGAGCATGTCGATCACGAGGCTGTCCTGGCCGCGCGTCATCGCGAGATACACCTCGGCGAGCAGTTCCGAGTCGAGCAGCGCGCCGTGCAGCGTACGGTGCGCGTTGCTGATGCCGAAGCGGTCGCACAGCGCGTCGAGCGAGTTGCGCTTGCCGGGGAACATCTGCTTGGCCTGCACCAGCGTGTCGATCACGCCGCCGCAATGCTCGGTGAACGGCGGCAGGCCGAGCCGCGAGAATTCGGCGTCGAGGAACCCGAGGTCGAACGGCGCGTTGTGGATGATCAGCTCGGCGTCCTGCACGAAATCGCGAATCTGGTCGGCGACTTCCGCGAACTTCGGCTTGTCGCTGAGGAATTCGGTCGTGAGGCCGTGCACCGCCAGCGCGCCCGGATCGCTGTCGCGCTCGGGGTTCACGTAGAAATGCAGGTTGTTGCCGGTGAGCCGCCGGTTCAGCAGCTCGACGCAGCCGATTTCGATGAGGCGGTCGCCCGTGCGGGCGTTCAGGCCGGTGGTTTCGGTATCGAGAATGATCTGGCGCATGTCGGGAAAAACAAGGAAAACAGGGGAGCGGCCGGTGCTCAGGCCGTGAGCGATTCGACGCCGCGATTCGCGAGCGCGTCGGCGCGCTCGTTTTCGGGATGGCCCGCGTGGCCCTTGACCCAGCGCCACTCGACCTCGTGCTGCGCGACGAGCGCGTCGAGCCGCTTCCACAGGTCGGCGTTCTTCACGGGCGTCTTCGCCGCGGTGATCCAGCCTTTCTTCTTCCAGCCGTGGATCCACTCGCTGATGCCTTTCTGCACGTATTGCGAGTCGGTGTGCACGATCACCTGGCACGGCCGCTTCAGCGCCTCGAGCGCGGCGATCACGCCCATCAGCTCCATGCGGTTGTTGGTCGTGTTGGGCTCGCCGCCGAACAGTTCCTTTTCGCGGTCGCCGTAGCGCATCAGTGCGCCCCAGCCGCCGGGGCCGGGGTTGCCCTTGCAGGCGCCGTCGGTATAGATGTCGATGGTATCGGTGGTCATGAGTGTTCTTGATGGGTGGTCGGGGAGGCCGCCGGCGTCAGGCCCGGCGCGAGCACGGGCTTCTTCATCCTGATCTGGCCGACGAGGCGCATGCCGCGCACGCGCTTGACGGCCGTCACCATGTAGACGGCGCCGAAGATCGGCCACCAGCGGTCGCCGGCGGCTTCCATGAAGCCGTAGCGGGCCAGCCACTTGTCGGTGGCGAGCGGCGGCCGGTAGCAGCCGAAACGGCCGCGTTCGAGGTCGAAGCCGAGCAGCTTGATCCAGTCCTTGAGCCGGATGAACGCGATCTGGTCGCGCGCGGCCGGCACGAACGGATGGTTCGCCATGCGCCCGAACGATTGCCGCATGCCCCACAGGCTGAGCGAATTGAAGCCGGTGATGACGAGCTGGCCTTCCGGCATCAGCACGCGTTCGGCCTCGCGCAGCAGGCGGTGCGGGTCGGACGTGAATTCGAGCGTATGCGGCATCACGATCAGGTCGACGCTCTGCGACTCGAACGGCAGGTCGAGCAGGTCGCACCAGGTCGTGCTGCGCCCGTCGGGCGCGTGCTCGGGCGTGTGCGCCTCGCGCGCCCACGGATACTGGTACGGCGCGCTCGCGCCGCTCGCCGGATCGAGCACGAGGCCGCGATACGGCATGCGGTTCTCGCGCAGCGCGTCGAGCTGCGGCAGGCCGAGCTGCAGCGCGTGGAACCCGAAGACGTCGGACACGATCCGGTCGAGCTGCGCCTGCTCCCAGCCCAGCACGTAGCGGCCGGGCGGCGAGTCGGTCCAGGCGGGCCAGTCTATAATTTGTCGGTCAGACATAACGATGATTGCGCGCCCATGAACGAGCTGGAATACGTGCCGGTGCCGGCATTCGAAGACAACTATATCTGGCTCGTCTCGGACGGCCGCGATGCGATCGCCGTCGATCCGGGTGAAGCCGCGCCCGTGCGCCGGGTTCTTGCCGAACGAGGCTGGCGGTTGACCGCTATTTTACTCACGCACCACCATGCCGACCACGTCGGCGGTGTCGCGGCACTGCGCGATAGCCAACCGGCCGATGTTCCGCTCGCCGTTTACGGCCCGGCGGCCGAGGCGATCGGCGTGGTCACGCGGCCGCTGTCCGGCGGCGCGCGCGTGGTGCTCGACGCGCCGGCCGTCGCGTTCGACGTGCTCGACGTGCCCGGCCATACGCGCGGCCACATTGCCTACTTCCAGGCGGCCGGGCAGGGCGCCACGGTGCCGCACGTGTTCTGCGGCGACACCTTGTTCTCGTGCGGCTGCGGCCGCCTGTTCGAAGGCACGCCCGCGCAGATGCTCGCGTCGCTCGACGCGCTCGCGGCGCTGCCCGGCGACACGCGCGTGCACTGCGCCCACGAATACACGCTGTCGAACATCCGCTTCGCGCTCGCATGCGAGCCCGGCAACGCGGCGCTCGCCGCGTGGCGCGACGACGCACAGGCGCTGCGCGCGCGCGGCGTGCCGACGCTGCCCACTACGATCGCGCACGAACGCGCCGTTAACCCGTTCATGCGGGCGGACAGCGATGCGATCCGCGCGACGCTCGAAGCCGAACTGCACGAAACGGTGCCGGATCGACTGGCGGCGTTCACGCTGATGCGAGAGTGGAAAAACCGGTTCCGGTGATCATTTCCGGAGGACTCCAAAGCTCAAGCGGTGTCTGTAAAAATTGCTCCAAATGTAGGATTTCGCTGAGTTTTCGGTGTTTTTATTGACGTGAAGCACGCACTTCCGTAGTATCGCCTGCAATTTCCAGCCGTCGGAAGCCGAGATTTTCATGCGACTTATATTGAGTGCGATGGTGGTTCTGCTGCTCGCCGCCTGTGCGAGCCAGCCGCCTGTCGCCAACAACGCCGCCGATTCGCAGGCGACGTCCAGCTACCTCCGTAAATCAGCCACTGCCAAGGAAACCGTCGACGTCGACAAGCAATCCGTCGGCGACCTGACCAGCGCGGACTCCGATCTCTGGGGGCGCATTCGTCGCGGCTTCCAGATGCCCGACCTGCAGAGCGACCTGGTCGACATGCAGACGACCTGGTACACGCAGCGGCCCGATTACGTGCAGCGCATGACCGAGCGCTCGCAGAAGTACCTGTATCACATCGTCGAGGAGCTCGAGGCGCGTCACATGCCGACCGAGCTTGCGCTGCTGCCGTTCATCGAGTCCGCGTACAACCCGCAGGCGCTGTCGGTCGCGAAGGCGGCCGGCATGTGGCAGTTCATGCCCGGCACGGGCCGCACCTACAACCTGAAGCGCAACATGTGGCAGGACGAGCGCCGCGACGTGCTCGCGTCGACGAGCGCCGCGCTCGACTACCTGTCGCGCCTGCATGACATGTTCGGCGACTGGTACCTGGCGCTGGCCGCGTACAACTGGGGCGAGGGCAACGTGCAGCGCGCGATCGCGCGCAACCAGGCGGCCGGCCTGCCGACCGACTACCAGAGCCTGCGGATGCCGAACGAGACGCGCAACTACGTGCCGAAGCTGCAGGCGGTGAAGAACATCATCGCGAGCCCGCAGCAGTACGGCCTGACGCTGCCGGACATCCCGAACCACCCGTATTTCGTGACGGTCACGACGTCGCGCGACATCGACGTGGAGATCGCCGCGAAGCTCGCGAACCTGTCGCTCGACGAATTCCGCTCGCTGAACCCGTCGTTCTCGAAGCCGGTGATCCTCGGCGCGACCGAGCCGCAGATCCTGCTGCCGTTCGACAACGCGTCGGCGTTCGAGAAGAACCTGAAGGCCTACAACGGCCAGCTTTCGTCCTGGACCACCTATACGGTCAGCGAGCGCGCGCGGCCGGCCGCGATCGCCGAGAAGATCGGCGTGGACGCCGATACGCTGATGGCGGTCAACAAGATTCCGGCCGGCATGCGCCTGAAGCCGGGCTCGACGATCGTCGTGCCGCGCGGCGGCGACGACGACGAGGACATCAGCGCCGATGTCGCCGAAAACGGCGTACTCGCGATGGAACCCGACGTGCCCGACACGCGCAAGATGCTGATCCGCGTGCGCCGCAAGCAGTCGATGGCGGCGATCGCCGGCCGCTACGGGGTGTCGGTCGGCCAGCTCAAGGCCTGGAACCGCACGCACCGGGATCTCGCGATGCCCGGCCAGGCGCTCGTGCTGCACGTGCCGGTCGGCCGTGCGGTGCCGGCCGAGCCGGGGCCCGAACGGATCGCGACGTCGGTCGGCAGCGCGCACATCGAGCGCGCGAGCCTGGCGGTGGGCGGCAAGTCCGCGCACGGCGCGAAGCGCGCCGCGGCCAAGCCGGCGGCCAAGTCGTCGAAGGCGGCGCCCGCGAAGGCGGAGCACAAGGGCAAGAAGAAGTAACGCGGTCGCGCACGCGTCGCGCGGCCGGCCCGGTTCGCGCGATTGCGTTATCATCCGATCAAATGCGACGAAACGCCGTCACCGAGGTGACGGCGTTTTCGTTTGTGCGCGGCGCGCGGGCGCCGCGCCGGAAATCTTCACATAACGAGGGGAAGCGATGTCGTCGGTGCAGGTGAGGGTGCTCGCGCTGTTTTCGGTCGGGTATTTCGTGTCGTACGTGTTTCGCGGCGTCAATCTGGGCTTCGCGCCGTTCGTCACGCACGAACTCGGGCTGTCCGCCGCCAATCTCGGCCTGCTCACGAGTCTGTATTTCCTCGGCTTCGCGGGTGCGCAGATCCCGGCCGGCGTGATGCTCGACCATTTCGGCCCGCGCCGCGTGACGGCCGGCATGCTGCTGTTCGCGGCAGCCGGTGCGGCCGTGTTCGGCGCCGCGCACAGCCTCGGCACGATGATGGCCGGCCGGCTGCTGATCGGCGTGGGCGTGTCGGTCTGTCTCGGCGCGGCGTTCAAGGCGCTCGCGCAGCACTTCCCGGTCGGCCGGCTGCCGCTCGTCAACGGTCTCGTGATGGCCGTGGGCGGCCTTGGCGGCGTCGTGGTCGGCTCGCCGCTGACCTGGCTGCTCGGCTGGACGAGCTGGCGCGATATCTGTTTCGGTCTCGCGGTGCTGACGGTGGCCGTCGCGGCCTCGATCGGCCTCGGGGCGCCCGAAGCTGCGCAGGCGCGCCACCAGGGCGGGCTCGTCAGCCAGTTCAAGGGGACGTGGCACATCCTGAGCAGCCGTGCGTTCTGGAAGATCGCGTCGTTCTCGGTCGTCACGCAGGGCGTGTTCTACGCGATGCAGTCGCTGTGGGTCGGGCCGTACCTGCGCGACGTCGCCGGGTTCGATGCGCCGCATGCCGCGCGCCTCGTGTCGGTGCTCGGTTTCGCGATGATGGCCGGCTGCGTCGGTTTCGGCGCGGCGGCGCGCGTGCTCGAGCGGCGCGGCGTATCCGTCTACGCGTTCTGCGGGGTGGGCATGGCGCTGTTCGTCGCGACCCAGGCCGCGATCGTCGCGCGCGCGCCGCTGCCGCCGGCGGTGCTGTGGGCGGCCTACGGGATGTTCGGCGGCGTCGGCATCCTGACCTACGCGGTGATGGCGGGGCACTTTCCCGCCCATCTGATCGGCCGAGCGAACACGACGCTCACGCTCGTGATCTTCCTGCTGATCTTTGCATTCCAGATCGGCGTCGGCGCGGTGCTGTCGCACTGGCCGGCGGTCGACGGCCGTTATCCGGCCGTCGCGCATTTCACCGCGTGGGGCGTGCTGCTCGCGCTGCAGCTCGCGAGCGCGGTCTGGTACGTATGGCCCGCGCGCGGCGCTGGCCAAGCACACTGATCAGGCGGTACGCTGACGGGTAGGGCGGCCGCGGAAACGGGGCCGCAGCACGTCGCGCCGCGCCGGCGGGCGCCGCGCGTGCATGATCGGACGCGCCATATCGATTGAAGATAGGGCCGTTTTCAGGCTATAATTTGAAAGTTTGTGCTGATCAACCTCGCACCCTAGCGCCTACCTCATTCATCCCGTTCATCCGCCGCACGCCGCCTGCCGGGCGATGCCGCGAAGCCTCGTGCGCCACGCGCCGGGTTCGCGGCTCGCAGCGCAAGCCGCGTCCAGCTAGCGACCACGCGCGCTCACGCAGCGCGGCGCTCGCGCGGCAGGGTAAACAGGTCGGCAGCAGGGTGTTCCCCAAGGAGCCTCCCGTGTTGCCGTCTTTTACTCCCGCCTTGCTTGCACTCGCCGACGGCACGGTCTTTCGTGGTTATTCGATCGGGGCCGAAGGCCACACGATCGGCGAAGTCGTGTTCAATACCGCGATCACCGGCTATCAGGAAATCCTGACCGATCCGAGCTACTCGCGCCAGATCGTCACGCTCACCTATCCGCATATCGGCAACGTCGGCGTCAACGCCGAGGACGTCGAAGCCACGAAAGTCCATGCCGCCGGCCTGATCATCCGTGATCTGCCCTCGCTCGCGTCGAACTTCCGCATGGACCGCACGCTCGGCGATTACCTGCGCGACGAAGGCGTCGTCGCGATCGCCGGCATCGACACCCGCAAGCTGACCCGGATCCTGCGCGACAAGGGTGCGCAGAACGGCTGCATCCTGACGGGCTCGGACGACGCGGAGAAGGCGATCGAGCTCGCGCGCTCGTTCCCCGGTCTTGCCGGCATGGATCTCGCGAAGGTCGTGTCGACCGACAAGCCGTTCGAGTGGAAGCAGACCGAATGGCGCCTCGGCAGCGGCTACGGCATGCAGGAAGCGCCGAAGTATCGCGTCGTCGCGTACGATTTCGGCGTCAAGTACAACATCCTGCGCATGCTCGCGGAGCGCGGCTGCCACGTGACGGTCCTGCCCGCGCAGGCGAGCGCGGCCGATGCGCTCGCGCTGAATCCGGACGGCATCTTCCTGTCGAACGGCCCCGGCGATCCGGAGCCGTGCGACTACGCGATCGCCGCCGCAAAGGAATTCATCGCGCGCGGCGTGCCGACCTTCGGCATCTGCCTGGGCCACCAGATCATGGGCCTCGCGGTCGGCGCGAAGACGCTGAAGATGAAGACCGGCCACCACGGCGCGAACCACCCGGTGAAGGATCTCGGCGACGGCCGTGTCGTGATCACGTCGCAGAACCACGGCTTCGCGGTCGACGCCGACTCGCTGCCGGCCAACGCGCGCGTGACGCACGTGTCGCTGTTCGACGGCACGCTGCAGGGCTTCGAGCTCACCGACAAGCCGGCGTTCTGCTTCCAGGGTCACCCGGAAGCGTCGCCCGGCCCGCACGACATCGGCTATCTGTTCGACCGTTTCACCGCGCTGATGGACGCGGCGAAGCAGCACAACGCCTGACGTCACCGACGCAACCGAAGAACGGGAGATTCGCATCATGTTCGGCCACGCACTCGGCATCACGGATATCTGGACCTACGTGTTCGGCGTGATCTTCATCATCCTGCTGCCGGGGCCGAACTCGATGTACGTGCTGTCGCTCGCGGCGCAGCGCGGCGTGAAGGCCGGCTACCGCGCGGCCTGCGGCGTGTTCCTCGGCGACACCGTGCTGATGGTGCTGTCCGCCGCGGGCGTCGCGTCGCTGCTGAAGGCGAACCCGTTGCTGTTCTCCGTCGTCAAGTACGGCGGCGCCGCGTATCTGCTCTACATCGGCACCGGCATGCTGCGCAGCGCGTGGCAGAAGCTGCGCGCGCCGGCCCATGCGCCGGCCGACGCGCCGCGTTCGGTCGATGCGGAGCGGCCGTTCCGCAAGGCGCTGATCGTGAGCCTGCTGAACCCGAAGGCGATCCTGTTCTTCATCTCGTTCTTCATCCAGTTCGTCGACCCGGCATTCCCGCATCCCGCGCTGTCGTTCGTCGTGCTCGGGGCGATCGCGCAATGCGCGAGCTTCCTGTACCTGAGCACGCTGATCTTCGCGGGCGCGCGGCTCGCCGAGCATTTCCGTCGCCGCCGCAAGCTTGCGGCAGGCGCGGCGAGCAGCGTGGGCGGCCTGTTCATCGGATTCTCGGTGAAGCTGGCGCTCGCGACCCTGAGCTGAGCGCCGCCGGCCGACCCACGACAACGATTACTTATTGAATTCACCAGCCATGCCAAAACGCACAGACATCAAGAGCATCCTCATCATCGGCGCCGGCCCGATCATCATCGGCCAGGCGTGCGAGTTCGACTATTCGGGCGCGCAGGCTTGCAAGGCGTTGCGTGAGGAGGGCTACAAGGTCGTTCTCGTCAACAGCAACCCGGCGACGATCATGACCGACCCCAACACGGCCGACGTGACCTACATCGAGCCGATCACGTGGGAAGTCGTCGCGCGCATCATCGAGAAGGAGCGCCCGGACGCGATCCTGCCGACGATGGGCGGCCAGACCGCGCTGAACTGCGCGCTCGACCTGCACCACCACGGCGTGCTCGAGAAGTTCGGCGTCGAGCTGATCGGCGCGTCGCCGGAAGCGATCGACAAGGCGGAAGACCGCCAGAAGTTCAAGGACGCGATGACCAAGATCGGTCTCGGTTCCGCGAAGTCGGGCATCGCGCATTCGATGGAAGACGCGACCCGCGTGCACGGCGAGATCATGGCGGCCACCGGCGGCAGCGGCTACCCGATCGTGATCCGTCCGTCGTTCACGCTCGGCGGCTCGGGCGGCGGCATCGCGTACAACCGCGAGGAGTTCGAGGAGATCTGCAAGCGCGGTCTCGACCTCTCGCCCACGCGCGAGCTGCTGATCGAGGAATCGCTGCTCGGCTGGAAGGAGTACGAGATGGAAGTCGTGCGCGACCGCGCCGACAACTGCATCATCGTCTGCTCGATCGAGAACCTCGACCCGATGGGCGTGCACACCGGCGACTCGATCACGGTCGCCCCGGCGCAGACGCTCACCGACAAGGAATACCAGATCCTGCGTAACGCATCGCTCGCAGTGTTGCGCGAGATCGGCGTCGACACGGGCGGCTCGAACGTGCAGTTCTCGATCAACCCGAAGGACGGCCGCATGGTCGTCATCGAGATGAACCCGCGCGTGTCGCGTTCGTCGGCGCTCGCATCGAAGGCGACGGGCTTCCCGATCGCGAAGGTCGCCGCGAAGCTGGCGGTCGGCTACACGCTCGACGAGCTGAAGAACGAAATCACCGGCGGCCAGACGCCGGCGTCGTTCGAGCCGACGATCGACTACGTCGTCACGAAGATTCCGCGCTTCGCGTTCGAGAAATTCCGCGAAGCCGATTCGCGCCTGACGACGCAGATGAAGTCGGTCGGCGAAGTGATGGCGATCGGCCGCACGTTCCAGGAATCGTTCCAGAAGGCGCTGCGCGGCCTCGAAGTCGGCGTCGACGGTCTCGACGAGAAGTCGACCAACCGCGACGAGATCGCGATCGAGATCCACGAGCCGGGCCCGGACCGCATCTGGTACGTCGGCGATGCGTTCCGCATCGGCATGACGGCCCAGGAAATCTTCGAGGAAACCGCGATCGACCCGTGGTTCCTCGAACAGATCGAACAGATCATCCTGAAGGAAAAGGCGCTTTCGGGCCGCACGCTCGCGTCGCTGACGTTCGACGAGCTGCGCTACCTGAAGCAGAGCGGCTTCTCCGACCGCCGCCTCGCGAAGCTGCTCGGCGCGAGCCCGGAAGACGTCCGCAAGCGTCGCGTCGAACTGAACGTGCGCCCGGTCTACAAGCGCGTCGACACCTGCGCGGCCGAATTCGCGACGAAAACCGCGTACATGTACTCGACCTACGAGGAAGAGTGCGAGGCGCAGCCGACCACCAACAAGAAGATCATGGTGCTGGGCGGCGGCCCGAACCGGATCGGCCAGGGCATCGAATTCGACTACTGCTGCGTGCACGCGGCGCTCGCGATGCGCGAGGACGGTTACGAAACGATCATGGTCAACTGCAACCCGGAAACGGTGTCGACCGACTACGACACGTCCGACCGCCTGTACTTCGAGCCGCTGACGCTCGAAGACGTGCTCGAGATCGTCGACAAGGAAAAGCCTGTCGGCGTGATCGTCCAGTACGGCGGCCAGACGCCGCTGAAGCTCGCGCTCGATCTCGAGGCGCACGGTGTGCCGATCGTCGGCACGTCGCCGGACATGATCGACGCGGCCGAAGACCGCGAGCGCTTCCAGAAGCTGCTGCAGGACCTCGGCCTGCGCCAGCCGCCGAACCGCACCGCGCGCGCCGAAGACGAAGCGCTCAAGCTGGCCGAGGAAATCGGCTATCCGCTGGTCGTGCGCCCGTCGTACGTGCTGGGCGGCCGCGCGATGGAGATCGTCCACGAGCCGCGCGACCTCGAGCGCTACATGCGCGAGGCCGTTAAGGTGTCGAATGATTCGCCGGTGCTGCTCGACCGCTTCCTGAACGACGCGATCGAGTGCGACGTCGACTGCATCTGCGACGGCGACGCCGTGTTCATCGGCGGCGTGATGGAGCACATCGAGCAGGCGGGCGTCCACTCGGGCGACTCGGCGTGCTCGCTGCCGCCGTACTCGCTGTCGAAGGAAACCGTGGCCGAACTGAAGCGCCAGACGGGCGCGATGGCGAAGGCGCTGAACGTGGTCGGCCTGATGAACGTGCAGTTCGCGATCCAGCAGGTGCCGCAGGCGGACGGTTCGAAGCAGGACATCATCTACGTGCTGGAAGTGAACCCGCGCGCATCGCGCACGGTGCCGTACGTGTCGAAGGCAACCAGCCTGCCGCTCGCGAAGATCGCGGCGCGCGCGATGGTCGGCCAGAAGCTCGCGCAGCAGGGCGTGACGAAGGAAGTCGAGCCGCCGTACTTCAGCGTGAAGGAAGCCGTGTTCCCGTTCGTCAAGTTCCCGAGCGTCGATCCGGTCCTCGGGCCTGAAATGCGCTCGACCGGCGAAGTGATGGGCGTCGGCCAGACGTTCGGCGAAGCGCTGTTCAAGTCGCAGCTCGCGGCCGGTTCGCGCCTGCCGGAGTCGGGCACGGTGCTGCTGACCGTGATGGACGCCGACAAGCCGAAGGCGGTCGAAGTCGCGCGCATGCTGCACGACCTCGGCTACCCGATCGTCGCGACCAAGGGTACGGCCGCCGCGATCGAGGCTGCCGGCGTGCCGGTGAAGGTCGTGAACAAGGTGAAGGACGGCCGTCCGCACATTGTCGACATGATCAAGAACGGCGAGATCGCCCTCGTGTTTACGACGGTCGACGAGACGCGCCAGGCGATCGCCGATTCGCGTTCGATCCGCATGAGCGCACAGGCGCACAAGGTCACGTACTACACGACGATGTCGGGCGCGCGCGCGGCGGTCGAAGGCCTGCGCTACCTGAAGGATCTGGAAGTCTATGATTTACAAGGTCTTCACGCTCGCCTAAACTAAGCGGTCAGTTACCTGTAGAAGCAACACGTGCCGCGATTAGGCGGCGTTTCCGGTTCGCCGGAAATGCGCTTAATCGCGGTGATTTTTTTTATAGCCGTTTTTAGCGATTGAGCCGTTTATGAGCACCATTCCGTTGACAAAGCGTGGCGCAGGACTCCTGCGCGATGAATTGCAGCGCCTCAAGTCCGTCGAGCGGCCGGCCGTGATCAACGCGATCGCGGAGGCCCGCGCACAGGGCGACCTGTCCGAAAACGCCGAATATGATGCCGCGAAGGAAAAGCAGGGCTTCATCGAGGGTCGTATCGCGGAACTCGAATCGAAGCTGTCCGCCGCGCAGGTCATCGATCCCGCCGTGCTCGACGCCGAAGGCCGCGTGGTCTTCGCCTCGACGGTCGAGCTCGAGGATCTCGAGTCGGGCGACACCGTCAAGTACCAGATCGTCGGCGACGACGAAGCCGATATCGATCACGGCCTGATCTCGGTCAGCTCGCCGATCGCGCGCGCACTGATCGGCAAGACCGAAGGCGACGTCGCGGCCGTGCAGGCGCCGAGCGGCGTGCGCGAGTACGAAATCATCTCGGTCAGCTACATCTGAAGCGGGGCGACGTGATGCCGCATCGGGTGTTCCGTCTGCTGTCGGCCGTGTGGGTCGGCAGCCTGCTGACGATCGGGTATGCGGTCGCGCCCGTGCTGTTCAGGACGCTGGAGCGGATGACGGCCGGTTCGGTCGCCGCCCAGCTGTTCCGTATCGAGGCGATCCTCGGTGTCGTGTGCGGCGTGCTGCTGCTCGCGCTGTCGAACCAGCAGGTGCGGCGCGGCAGCAACGAGTATCGCCGCGTGCGCTGGGTCGTCGCGGCGATGATCGTATGCGTGCTGGTCGGGTATTTCGCGCTGCAACCGTTCATGAACGCGCTGCGGGTGGCCGCGATGGATGCGGGCACCGACATCGCGAACTCGCCGTATGCGAGCCGTTTCGGGATGCTGCACGGCGTCTCGAGCGTGTTCTACCTCGTCGAGAGCGTGCTGGGGCTGATGCTGATCTGGCGTTTGCCGACCCGCGACGCCTGAAGCGTGCCGCGCAGGCCCGGCCGATGGCGGGCCCGCGGGGCGGGGCTTACTTGTCCTGGAACGGACGCTTCGTGCTGGCCTGGCGCTTCTTGGCCCGCTTCACGGTGCCGCCGGCCGTTACGCGCTCGTTGCCGCGCACGACGACCTTCGTCGGCTTCGGGCGGCGCACGGGGCTCGCGTTCGGCGAAACCTTGACGACCTTGACGGTGCGCGGTGCGCGGCCTTTCCGGTCGTCGGCGGCTTCGGCCGCGCTCGGCAGCGTGCCGGCACGACGGCCGCGCGCCGGGGCCGCCGCGGCGGCTTCGGGCTTCCAGATCACCAGCAGCTTGCCGATGTGCTGGATCGGCGCCGCGCTCAGGCGGTCGCAGATCTCGTCGTAAATCGCGATGCGTTCGTCGCGTTCGTCGCCGAACACGCGGATCTTGATCAGCTGGTGCGCGTTCAGGTGCACCTTGATCTCCTTCAGCACGGCGTCGGTCAGCCCTTCGGCGCCGATCAGCACGACGGGCTTGAGCGCATGGGCCTGGGAGCGCAGCGCGGAGCGCTCGGCGGGGGTAAGCGAAAGGGCGGGCATGGAAATGTCGAAATCTAAATAAGGGCGCGCTGACTGAATAGCGATCGCGGAACGTTACCGCGTCAGCCGTGCGCCGAAACCACGTAAAATCGCGGCATGGGCCTGAAAAGGGGCCGCAGCCGCGCGAAGAAGACGCGTATTATCCGCTAAAAGCGCGGCTTCACGAAGCAAATGGCAGCAATCTCTCTCTCGAATGGCAAAAAATCGCTTTAACCAGCACTGGCTGCACGACCACATCAACGACCCGTACGTCAAAATGGCGCAGCGGGAGGGCTATCGCGCGCGCGCCGCGTACAAGCTGAAGGAAATCGACGAGCAGGACAAGCTGATCCGTCCGGGCCAGGTGATCGTCGATCTCGGTTCGGCGCCGGGCAGCTGGAGCCAGTATGCGCGCAACAAGCTTGCGCAGGGCAGGAAGCGCGACGCGGAACGCGAAGGCGGCATCGACGGCACGATCGTGGCGCTCGATATCCTGCCGATGGAGCCGATCGCCGATGTCCACTTTCTCCAGGGCGACTTCCGCGAGGACGAGGTGCTCCGTCAGCTCGAGGATTTGCTCGAAGGTCGCGCGGTGGACCTTGTTATTTCCGACATGGCCCCCAACCTCTCTGGCGTGGCCATGGCGGACGCGGCGCGCATCGAGCACATCTGCGATCTGGCGCTCGAATTCGCGCAGAACCATCTGAAGCCGGAAGGTGCGCTGCTCGTGAAGTGTTTTCACGGCAGCGGCTACAGCCAGATCGTCGAGAAATTCAAACAGCAGTTTAAGATCGTCGCGCCGCGCAAGCCGAAGGCGTCCCGCGACAAATCGTCCGAAACGTTCATTTTGGGTCGGCATCTGAAACGTCCGCGCTGATGCGCGGCGGGGTGCCGCAAACGGGCTCCGGCCCTTGCCAGACAAGCGAAGCGCTATCGCGGCGGTTGTCAATGCTTATGGCGAGGGTGGTCGGACTGGATTAGAATGACCGAGGGGCGCCGCAAGGAAAATGTAGGCGCTCGTCTACGAGTGAAGGAGTGGTGCTTTGAACAACAACATGTTTTCGAAGGCAGCAGTGTGGCTGGTGATCGCACTGGTGCTGTTTACCGTGTTCAAGCAGTTCGACAAGCCCCGCGTCCAGGAAGGCGTGTCCTATTCGCAGTTCATGGACGACGCCAAGAACGGCAAGGTCAAGAACGTCATCGTTCAGGGGCGTAACCTCACCGTCACTCCGGCTGATGGCCAGAAATACCAGATCGTGTCGCCCGGCGACATCTGGATGGTTGGCGATCTGATGAAGTACGGCGTGCAGGTCAGCGGCAAGGCCGACGACGAGCCGAACGCGCTGATGTCCGCGCTGTACTACCTCGGGCCGACGATCCTGATCATCGTGTTCTGGTTCTACATGATGCGGCAGATGCAGGGGGGCGGCAAAGGCGGTGCGTTCTCGTTCGGCAAATCGCGTGCGCGGCTGATCGACGAGAACAACAACGCGGTGAACTTCTCCGACGTCGCGGGCTGCGACGAAGCGAAGGAAGAAGTGTCCGAGCTCGTCGACTTCCTGCGCGATCCGCAGAAATTCCAGAAGCTCGGCGGCCGCATTCCGCGCGGCGTGCTGCTCGTCGGCCCTCCGGGTACCGGCAAGACGCTGCTGGCCCGCGCGATCGCGGGTGAAGCGAAGGTGCCGTTCTTCAGCATCTCGGGTTCCGACTTCGTCGAAATGTTCGTCGGCGTCGGCGCGGCCCGCGTGCGCGACATGTTCGAGCAGGCGAAGAAGCATGCGCCTTGCATCGTGTTCATCGACGAAATCGACGCGGTCGGCCGTCATCGCGGCGCCGGCATGGGCGGCGGCAACGACGAACGCGAACAGACGCTGAACCAGATGCTCGTCGAGATGGACGGCTTCGAGGCGAACTCCGGCGTGATCGTGATCGCCGCGACCAACCGTTCCGACGTGCTCGACAAGGCGCTGCTGCGTCCGGGCCGTTTCGACCGCCAGGTCTACGTCGGCCTGCCGGACATCCGCGGCCGCGAACAGATCATGCGCGTGCACCTGCGCAAGGTGCCGATCGCGAACGACGTCGATGCGGCAGTCATCGCGCGCGGCACGCCGGGTTTCTCCGGCGCCGATCTCGCGAACCTCGTGAACGAGGCCGCGCTGTTCGCCGCCCGTCGTGGCAAGCGCATCGTCGAGATGCAGGATTTCGAGGACGCGAAGGACAAGATCTTCATGGGTCCGGAGCGCAAGTCGGCCGTGATCCGCGAGGAAGCGAAGCGCGCAACCGCTTACCACGAGTCGGGCCACGCGGTGATCGCGAAGCTGCTGCCGAAGGCCGACCCGGTGCACAAGGTCACGATCATCCCGCGCGGCCGTGCGCTGGGTGTCACGTGGCAGTTGCCGGAGCATGACAACGAAACGTACTCGAAGGACTACCTGATGGACCGCCTCGCGATCCTGTTCGGTGGCCGGGTGGCGGAAGAGTTGTTCATGAACCTCGTCAGCACCGGCGCGTCGGACGACTTCAACAAGGCGACCCAGACGGCGCGCGCGATGGTGGCACGCTTCGGCATGACCGATGCGCTCGGGCCGATGGTCTACGTCGACGACGAGAACGATGCGTCGCCGTTCGGCCGGGGTTTCACGCGCACGATTTCGGAAGCGACGCAGCAGAAGGTCGACGCGGAAATCCGCCGCGTGCTCGACGAGCAGTACAGCCTCGCACGCCGCCTGCTCGACGAGAACCGCGACAAGGTCGAAGCGATGACCGCCGCGCTGATGGAGTGGGAGACGATCGATGCCGATCAGATCAACGACATCATGGACGGCCGTCCGCCGCGCTCGCCGAAGAGCGCGCCGGCTGTCGGCGGCGATTCGTCGGGCGGCGGCAGCAGCGCCGAGGTGAAGCCCGGCAACGCACCGGCGCCTGCCTCGCCGGCGGCGTAATCTCCGTTTCAGCGCCGTTCACGGGCTGGTGTGGCTTCACACCGGCCCGTTTTGCATTCATCCACGCCCGTTCCTCGTGTCCGATTCCGCTGTCTTCCCGCTTATTCCCGCGCCACTCCAGTGCGGCCGTTTCGAACTGACGTTCGAGCGCCCGCTCGTGATGGGCATCCTCAACGCCACGCCCGATTCGTTTTCCGACGGCGGCCGCTTCCTGGCGCGCGACGACGCGCTGCGCCAGGCCGAGCGGATGATCGCCGAAGGCGTTGACCTCCTCGATATCGGCGGTGAGTCGACGCGGCCCGGTGCGCCGCCCGTGCCGCTCGACGAGGAACTCGCGCGGGTGATTCCGCTTGTCGAGGCGCTGCGGCCGCTGAACGTGCCGCTGTCGATCGACACCTACAAGCCGGCCGTGATGCGCGCGGCGCTTGCCGCCGGCGCGGACCTGATCAACGACATCTGGGGGTTCCGCCAGCCGGGCGCGATCGACGCGGTGCGCGAGGGCCGCTGCGGGCTGTGCGCGATGCACATGCTCGGCGAGCCGCAGACGATGCAGGTCGGCGAACCCGACTACGACGACGTCGTGACCGACGTGCGCGATTTTCTCGCCGCGCGCGCCCAGGCGTTGCGCGACGCAGGCATTGCGTCGGAGCGGATTTGCGTCGATCCCGGCTTCGGGTTCGGCAAGGCCGTCGTCGACGACAACTACGCGCTGCTGGCCGCGTTGCCGGACACGGCGCCGGCGCGGCCCGACGGGCGGGCCTATCCGATCCTCGCGGGCATGTCGCGCAAGTCGATGCTCGGCGCGGTGATCGGCGGCAAGCCGCCGATGGAGCGTGTCGCGGCGAGTGTGGCGGCGGCAGTGTGCGCGGTCGGGCGCGGGGCGGCGATCGTGCGCGTGCACGATGTCGCGGCGACGGTCGACGCGCTGAAGATCTGGAATGCCGTGCGCGAAGCCGCGCGGCAACGATAAGTCAGAAGACGAAGGAGGAAGAACCCATGGGACGTCGATATTTCGGCACGGACGGCATTCGCGGTACGGTGGGCGAAGCGCCCATCACGCCCGATTTCGTGTTGCGCCTCGGTTACGCGGCCGGCAAGGTGCTGGCCGGTTCGGCCGACGGCGCGGCAGGCTCGCGTCCGACCGTGCTGATCGGCAAGGACACCCGTGTGTCGGGCTACATGCTCGAAGCCGCGCTCGAGGCCGGGTTCTCGGCGGCCGGCGTCGACGTGATGCTGGCCGGCCCGATGCCGACGCCGGGCGTCGCGTACCTGACGCGCGCGCTGCGCCTGTCGGCCGGCGTCGTGATCAGCGCGTCGCACAACCCGTACCACGACAACGGGATCAAGTTTTTTTCCGCTGACGGCAACAAGCTGCCCGACGACACCGAGGCCGCGATCGAAGCGTGGCTCGACAAGCCGCTCGAATGCGCGCCGTCCGACGGCCTCGGCAAGGCGCGCCGCCTCGACGACGCGGCCGGCCGCTACATCGAGTTCTGCAAGAGCACGTTCCCGGCCGCGTTCGACCTGCGCGGGATGAAGCTCGTGATCGACTGCGCGCACGGTGCCGCATACCAGATCGCGCCGCACGTGTTCCACGAGCTCGGCGCGGACGTGATCCCGATCGGCGTCGCGCCGAACGGCTTCAACATCAACGACGGCGTCGGCGCGACCGCGCCGGACGCACTGGTGCGCGCGGTGCGGGCGAATCATGCCGATCTCGGCATTGCGCTCGACGGCGATGCTGACCGCCTGCAGGTCGTCGATTCGACCGGCCGCCTTTATAACGGCGACGAGTTGCTCTACGTGCTCGTGAAGGACCGGATCGCGACCGACGGCAAGGTCGAGGGCGCGGTCGGCACGCTGATGACGAACCTCGCCGTCGAAGTCGCGCTGCAGCGCGAGGGCGTGCAATTCGTCCGCGCGGCGGTCGGCGACCGCTACGTGCTTGAACAGCTGCGCGAGCACGGCTGGCAGCTCGGCGCGGAAGGCTCCGGCCATATCCTGTCGCTCGACCGCCATTCGACCGGCGACGGTATCGTGTCGGCGCTGCTCGTGCTGGCCGCGCTGAAGCGCAGCGGCCAAACGCTCGCGCAGATGCTCGACGGCGTCACGCTGTTCCCGCAGAAGCTCATCAATGTGCGGATGAAGCCGGGCGCCGACTGGAAGGGCAGCGCGGCGATCCGCGCCGCGATCGCCGCGGCGGAAGCGGCGCTCGCCGGCAGCGGCCGCGTGCTGATCCGCGCATCGGGCACCGAGCCCGTGCTGCGCGTGATGGTCGAGGCGCAGCAGGCGGCCGACGCGGTGCGCCACGCAGAGACGATCGCCGACGTGGTGCGCGCGGCGACGACCTGATGCAGGATGCCGGCGCGGGGCGGCCCTGACGCCCCCGCGCCGGCCCGCCGGCCATTCCTTACGCGGCGCCTTCGGGGCGCCGCTGTTTCGTCAGACGCAAAGGTTTGCGACAGCGGGAAAGCGTCGTTCCGCGTACGCATTCATCAGACCGAGGCAAACGCCACCGGCCCCGAATATCGAACCCGTTGCCGGCGGGCGTTTTTCCGGCCGGCCGATGCCGCGGCACGCCGCGCCGGCGCCCCGCGGCGGAGGTTCTTCGCATCCGTCCGGGCAGGCATTTCGGGCCTGCCGTCGCCGCTTCGGCGCGCCCGCTGTTTCCTTTCAAGCAGTCATGTTACTGTCACGCCAGTTTCATCGATTGTCACATTACCGTCATGAGGAGCCCCTAACCTTCGCGGTGCCGTAGTCATCCGCTCACACACTGGAGGTCTCATGAAATTGATGCAAACCGCGATTGCCGGCCTGGCTGGCGCGCTTTTCGCCGTAGCTGCGCACGCTTCCGACATCACGGGTGCTGGCAGCACGTTCGCGATGCCGATCTATACGAAGTGGGCTGCCGATTACCAGCAGTCCGGCGGCGCGAAGGTCAACTACCAGGGCATCGGCTCGTCGGGCGGCCTGAAGCAGATCGTCGCGAAGACGGTCGACTTTGCCGGTTCGGACGCCCCGCTGAAGGATGACGAGCTCGCGAAGGAAGGCCTGTTCCAGTTCCCGACGGTGGTCGGCGGCGTGGTGCCGGTCGTCAACGTGCCGGGCGTGAAGGCTGGCGAACTGACGCTGTCGGGCCCGGTGCTCGGCGACATCTACCTCGGCAAGATCAAGAAGTGGAACGATCCGGCGATCGCCGCGCTGAACCCGAAGGTCAAGCTGCCGGATACGGACATCGCCGTGGTCCGCCGCGCCGACGGCTCGGGCACGAGCTTCATCTGGACGAACTACCTGTCGAAGGTCAACGACGAGTGGAAGTCGAAGATCGGCGAAGGCACGACCGTCAACTGGCCGACGGGCACGGGCGGCAAGGGTAACGACGGCGTCGCGGCCTTCGTGCAGCGTCTGCCGGGCGCGATCGGCTACGTCGAATGGGCGTACGCGAAGAAGAACAACATGGTCTACACGGCCCTGAAGAACTCGACGGGCACGGTGGTCGAGCCGAAGACGGAAACGTTCAAGGCCGCTGCTGCCGGCGCGAACTGGTCGAAGTCGTTCTACCAGATCCTGACGAACCAGCCGGGCAAGGAAGCATGGCCGGTCGTCGGCGCGACGTTCGTGCTGCTGCACGCGAAGCAGGACAAGCCGGAGCAGGGCGCGGAAACGCTGAAGTTCTTCAGCTGGGCGTTCAAGAACGGCGAGAAGGCTGCTGACAGCCTGGACTACATCTCGCTGCCGCCGGCAGTCGAAGTGGAAATCCGCAAGCAGTGGAAGACCAAGGTGACGGACGCTTCGGGCAAGTCGGTCGCCGCCGAGTAAGCATTGCAGCGGTTCGCTGCCCGGCCGTGCAGGTCGGGCGGTGTGTGCGGTAAAGCCGGGCGTTACGGCGCCCGGCAATCAAAAGCAGGCACCCATGTCTGATATTTCCTATACGTCCTCACGGTCCGCCGACGTTGCGCAGCAACGCGCGCCGAGCCGCCTCGGGGATGTCGTATTCGGCGGTCTTGCACGGCTTGCCGCCATCGTGACCCTGCTGCTGCTCGGCGGGATCATCGTTTCCCTGATCATCGCGTCGATGCCGACCATCCAGAAGTTCGGCCTCGGCTTCCTGTGGCAATCCGAGTGGGATCCCAACTCGGACATCTACGGCGCGCTCGTGCCGATCTACGGCACGATCGTGACGTCGCTCATCGCGCTCGTCATCGCCGTGCCGGTCAGCTTCGGCATCGCGCTGTTCCTCACCGAGCTGTCGCCCGTCTGGCTGCGCCGCCCGCTCGGCATTGCAATCGAGCTGCTCGCAGCGATTCCGTCGATCGTGTACGGCATGTGGGGCCTGCTCGTGTTCGCGCCGATCTTCGCGGAATATTTCCAGAAGCCGCTCGGCCGCCTGTTCAAGGACGTGTGGATTCTCGGCCCGCTTACCGCCGGGCCGCCGATCGGCATCGGCATCCTCGCGGCGGGCGTGATCCTTGCGATCATGATCATCCCGTACATCGCGTCGGTGATGCGTGACGTGTTCGAAGTCACGCCCGTGCTGCTGAAGGAGTCGGCGTACGGCATCGGCTGCACGACCTGGGAAGTGATGTGGAAGGTCGTGCTGCCCTATACGAAGACCGGCGTGATCGGCGGCGTGATGCTCGGCCTCGGCCGCGCGCTCGGCGAGACGATGGCCGTGACCTTCGTGATCGGCAACACCAACCTGCTCGACAGCGTGTCGCTGTTCGCACCGGGCAACAGCATCACGTCGGCGCTGGCCAACGAATTCGCGGAAGCGCAGCCGGGCCTGCATACGTCCGCGCTGATGGAACTGGGCCTGATCCTGTTCGTGATCACGTTCATCGTGCTGACCATCTCCAAACTGCTGCTGCTTCGTCTCGAGAAGGGAGAGGGCAAGAAATGAGCGAGCCCGTCATGAATTTCCCGGGGCCGGACGGCGCCGTGCTCGACGCGATGCGCAACCGCCTGCAGCGCAAGCGCAAGGCCGTCAACGCGATCGCGCTCGCCGCGGCGCTCGGTGCGATGGCATTCGGCCTGCTGTGGCTCGTGTGGATTCTCTACACGACGATCCACCTCGGCATCGGCGGCTTGTCGCTGCAACTGTTCACCGAATCGACGCCGGCACCGAACACGGAAGGCGGCGGTCTCGCGAACGCGATCGTCGGCAGCTTGCTGCTGTGCGGTTTCGGCACGCTGGTCGGCACGCCGATCGGTATCCTCGCAGGCGTCTATCTCGCCGAATACGGCCAGAAGAACCTGCTGGCGAGCACGATCCGCTTCATCAACGACATCCTGCTGTCCGCGCCGTCGATCGTCATCGGCCTGTTCGTGTACGCGATCGTCGTCGCGAAGTCGGGGCGTTTTTCGGGCTGGGCCGGCGTGATCGCGCTGGCACTGCTGCAGATCCCGATCGTGATCCGCACGACCGAGAACATGCTGAAGCTCGTGCCGAACGCGCTGCGCGAAGCGGCCTTCGCGCTCGGCACGCCGAAGTGGCGGATGGTGCTGAAGATCACGCTGCGTGCTTCGGTGGGCGGCATCATCACCGGCGTGCTGCTTGCGGTCGCGCGGATCGCCGGCGAAACGGCGCCGCTGCTGTTCACCGCCTTGTCGAACCAGTTCTTCTCGTGGGACATGAGCCAGCCGATGGCGAACCTGCCCGTCACGATCTACAAGTTCGCGATGAGCCCGTTCGCCGAATGGCAGTCGCTCGCATGGGCGGGCGTGTTCCTGATTACGCTCGGGGTGCTCGGACTCAACATCCTGGCGCGCTCGATCTTCTCGAAAAAGTAACGGCGGAGCAATCCGATGAATATGGCAGAAAGCCACCTGAATCCCGTCGAGCGCACTGCTGCGCCGGCCGGCACGCAAGACGCGGCGCACGGCCGCCCGCTCGAGCCGCTGAACGCGAAGATCGAGGTCAACAACCTCAACTTCTTCTACAACAAGTTCCATGCGCTGAAGAACATCAACCTGAGCATTCCCGAAGGGAAGGTGACGGCGTTCATCGGCCCGTCGGGCTGCGGCAAGTCGACGCTGCTGCGCACGTTCAACAAGATGTTCGCGCTCTATCCGGAGCAGCGCGCCGAAGGCGAAATCCTGATGGACGGCGAGAACCTGCTGACGACGAAGCGCGACATCTCGCTGCTGCGCGCGCGCATCGGCATGGTGTTCCAGAAGCCGACCCCGTTCCCGATGTCGATCTATGACAATATCGCGTTCGGCGTGAAGATGTTCGAAAAGCTCACGCGCTCGGAAATGGACGACCGCGTCGAGTGGGCGCTCACGAAGGCCGCGCTGTGGAACGAAGTGAAGGACAAGCTGAGCCAGAGCGGCTACGGCCTCTCGGGCGGCCAGCAGCAGCGGCTGTGCATCGCGCGCGGCATCGCGATCCGTCCGGAAGTGCTGCTGCTCGACGAACCGTGCTCGGCGCTCGACCCGATCTCGACGGGCCGCATCGAGGAGCTGATCGCGGAGCTGAAAAGCGACTACACGGTCGTGATCGTCACGCACAACATGCAGCAGGCCGCGCGCTGCTCGGATTTCACGGCCTACATGTACCTGGGCGAGCTGATCGAATTCGGCGAGACCGAAAAGATCTTCATCAAGCCGGTGCGCAAGGAAACGGAAGACTACATCACCGGCCGTTTCGGTTGATGACGGAGAACAACAGCCATGTCGGATAAACATCTGTCGAGCCAGTTCGACGCGGACCTGAATGCCGTGTCGTCGAAAGTGCTGGAAATGGGCGGGCTCGTCGAGTCGCAGATCGTCGGCGCGATGCACGCGCTGAACGATTTCGATCGCGATGCGGCCGAGAAGGTGATCGCCGCAGAGGAAACGCTGAACGCGATGGAAGTCGACATCGACCAGGAGTGCGGCAACATCATCGCGCGGAGGCAGCCTGCCGCGCGTGACCTGCGCCTTTTGATGTCGATTTCGAAAACGATTACGAACCTCGAGCGCGCAGGCGACGAGGCCGAGAAGATCGCGAAGCGCGTGCGCCGTCTGGTCGACGAGCCGGCTGCTCGTACGGTCAACATCGCCGAGATCAAGGTGTCGGGCGAGATGGCCGTGACGATCCTGCGCCGCGCGCTCGACGCGTTCGCGCGTCTCGATACGGTGGCCGCCGCCCAGATCGTCAAGGACGACAAGGAGATCGACCTGGAATTCCGCGCGTTCGTGCGCAAGCTCGTGTCGTACATGCAGGAAGATCCGCGCACGATCTCGGTCGGCCTCGAATACCTGTTCATCGCGAAGGCCATCGAGCGGATCGGCGACCACGCGAAGAACATCGCCGAATTCATCATCTACATCGTGAAGGGCACCGACGTACGGCACCAGCCGCGCGACACGCTCGATCGCGAAGCCAACAGTTAATCGACTCCGTACAGGAAAGAAAGAGGTGCCGATGCCCAGCAACATTCTCGTCGTTGAAGATGAGCCCGCGATTTCCGAACTGATCTCGGTGAATCTCCAGCACGCCGGTCACTGCCCGATCCGGGCGTACAACGCGGAACAGGCGCAGAACCTGATCAGCGACGTGCTGCCCGATCTTGTGCTGCTCGACTGGATGCTGCCGGGCAAGTCCGGCATCGCGTTCGCGCGCGACCTGCGCAACAACGAACGGACCAAGCACATTCCGATCATCATGCTGACCGCTCGCGGCGACGAGCAGGACAAGGTGCTCGGCCTCGAAATCGGCGCGGACGACTACGTGACGAAGCCGTTTTCGCCGAAGGAGCTGATGGCGCGGATCAAGGCCGTGCTGCGCCGCCGCGCGCCGCAGCTGACCGAGGACGTCGTGTCGATCAACGGGCTGCGTCTCGATCCGGCCACGCATCGTGTCGCCGCGCATGGCGACGGCAGCGAGATCAAGCTCGATCTCGGCCCGACCGAGTTCCGCCTGCTGCATTTCTTCATGACGCATCCGGAGCGCGTGCACAGCCGTACGCAACTGCTCGACCAGGTGTGGGGCGACCACGTGTTCGTCGAGGAGCGTACCGTCGACGTGCATATCAAGCGACTGCGCGCAGCCTTGAAACCGGCCGGCTGCGATGCGATGATCGAGACCGTGCGCGGCAGCGGCTACCGGCTCGCCAAGCACGCGTAACGTATTCGTGCATGCCGTGTGCCACGGCATGCCGTTCATTCTTTCGGACGCTGAATCATGAACATCATCTGGGCGCGCTTTCTCGTGTCGCTCGTGCTGCTCGTGCTGATCGGCGTATTGGTCGGCGTGTTCGCCGGCCCGACCGCGGGCCTCGTGTTCGTGGTCGTGATGCTGATCGTGCAGGGCTTTTTCAGCACCTTTCATACGCAGCGTCTGTGGCGGCTGCTCGACGCGCCGGTCTACGGCGAAGTGCCGAGCGCGCCGGGCATCTGGGGCGAGATCTACTATCGGCTGCACAAGCTCGCGAAACAGTGGCATGCGCAGGTGCGGCAGGTCGAGCAGCAGCATTCGCGCTTCATCCAGGCGATCCAGGCGTCGCCGAACGGCGTCGCGATGCTCGACGACCACGATCAGATCGAGTGGTGCAACGCGATCGCCGAAGTCCACTTCGGCCTCGATGCGAAGCGCGACCTGCGCCAGCACATCACGAACCTGGTGCGTCATCCCGATTTCGTCCGCTACCTGAACGCGCAGCATTACGACGAGACGCTCGTGATGCGCGGGATGGGCGATTCGCGGCAGAACGTGCTGGCCGTGCAGGTGTTTCCGTACGGCGAGAACCGCAAGCTTCTGCTCACGCAGGACATCACGGAGCTCGAGCGCACCGATGCGATGCGGCGCGACTTCGTCGCGAACGTGTCGCACGAGCTGAAGACCCCGCTTACCGTGCTGTCGGGCTTCCTCGAGACGATGCGCGAGCTGCCGCTGAACGAGGAGGATCGCGCGCGCTATCTCGACATGATGGACCAGCAGGCGTCGCGGATGCGGCACATCGTCACCGACCTGCTCGTGCTCGCGAAGCTGGAGGGCGAGAGCAAGCCGCCGGCCGATCGCGCGATCGACATGCGCGCCGTGTTCGACCATCTGAAGGAGGACGCGCAGACGCTGTCGAACGGGCATCACGACATCTCGTTCACGATCGACGACACGCTCGGCGTGACCGGTGCGCAGACGGAGCTGTTCAGCGCGTTCGCGAATCTCGTCACGAATGCGATCCGCTATACGCCGGACGGCGGCAAGATCGCCGTGTCGTGGCGGCGCGAGGGCGCCCACGGGGTGTTTTCGGTCACGGACAGCGGCTTCGGCATTCCGGCCGCGGACCTGCCGCGACTGACCGAGCGCTTCTACCGCGTCGACCGCAGCCGCTCGCGCGATACGGGCGGCACGGGGCTCGGGCTCGCGATCGTCAAGCACGTGCTGCAGCGGCACGATGCGCACCTGTACGTGCAGAGCGAGGAAGGGCGCGGCAGCACGTTTACCGCCCGGTTCCCGGGCTCGCGCATCATCGCGATCCGGCCGGCCGCGTACGAGGCATGATCGCGTCATGGCGTCCCGTCGCTCGCCCGGCGAGCGGCGGCATGCCGGTTTGAACGGTCCGAAAGGTCTGAACGGTCGGAAACGAAAAAAGCACAGCCCGCGGGCTGTGCTTTTTTCATGGGCGGTGCGGCGCGCGACTCGCGCCGCGCTGCCGGATCACGAGCAGAACTTCGCGAGCAACCCGAGTTGCGCGTTGCGGATCGTCTTGCCGGCGCGGCGGCGGCGGTAGTGGCCGTCGCTTTGCATCTGCCAGGCCGACTGGTTGTCGCCGAGGCAGACCGACAGGCCTTCGGCGATCACGCGCCGCTTGAGCTTGCGATCGCGGATCGGGAACGCGACTTCGACGCGGCGGAACAGGTTGCGGTCCATCCAGTCGGCGCTCGACAGATAGACGTCTTCCGTGCCGCCCGCGTGGAAATAGTAGATCCGGTGGTGCTCGAGGAACCGCCCGACGATCGAGCGCACCGTGATGTTCTCCGACAGCCCCGGCACGCCGGGTTTCAGCGCGCAGACCCCGCGCACGATCAGGTCGACCTTGACGCCGGCCTGCGACGCCTCGTACAGCGCGGCGATCACCGACGGCTCCAGCAGCGCGTTCATCTTCGCGACGACGCGCGCACGCTTGCCGGCTCGCGCATTGTCGATTTCCTTGCGGATCGATTCGATGATGCGCGGATGCAGCGTGAACGGCGACTGCCACAGCTCGTGCAGCGTGAGTTCGCCGCCGATTCCGGTCAGCTGCTGGAACACGTGATGGACGTCCTCGCAGATCTTCTGGTCGGCCGTCATCAGCCCGAAGTCGGTGTAGAGGCGCGCCGTGCGCGGGTGGTAGTTGCCGGTGCCGAGGTGCACGTAGCGGCGCAGCGACGTCTTGCCGGCCTGCACGACGCGCCGCACGATCAGCATCATCTTCGCGTGGCACTTGTGGCCGACCACGCCGTACACGACGTGCGCGCCGACGGCTTCGAGCTGCGACGCCCAGTTGATGTTGGTTTCCTCGTCGAAGCGCGCGAGCAGCTCGACGACGACGGTCACTTCCTTGCCGTTGCGCGCGGCTTCCATCAGCGCGTCCATCAGCGGCGAATCGGTGCCGGTACGGTAGATCGTCTGCTTGATCGCGACGACGCTCGGATCCTTCGCGGCCTGCTGCAACAGCTCGAGCACCGGCTGGAAGCTCTCGTACGGGTGGTGCAGCAGGATGTCGCCGTGATCGATCGCGTCGAACATCGTCGGCGCGTTCGTGATCGCGGCCGGTGTCGATGCGGTGAACGGCGTGAACTTCAGCTCGGGGCGGTCGACGAGATCGGGAATCTGCATCAGGCGCACGAGATTCACGGATCCGGCGACGCGATAGCAATCCTTCTCGCCGAGCTCGCTTTCCTCGAGCAGGCGCCGCACGATGTGCGGCGGCGTATCGGCCGACACCTCGAGGCGCACCGCGTTGCCGAGGTGGCGCGCGGGCAGTTCGCCCTGCAGCGCGACGCGCAGGTTCGTGATTTCGTCCTCGTCGACGAACAGTTCGCTGTTGCGCGTGATGCGGAACTGGTTGCAGCTTTTCACGACGAGTTGCGGGAAGAGTTCGCCGACGAAGCGCTGCATGAACGAGCTCAGCAGCACGAAGCCGTGCTCGAAGCCCGACAGCGCGTGCGGCATGCGCACGACGCGCGGCAGCGCGCGCGGCGCCTGCACGATGCCCATCACGGCCTGGCGGCCGAAGGCGTCGCGGCCTTCGAGCTCGACGACGAAGTTCAGGCTCTTGTTCAGCACGCGCGGGAACGGATGGGCCGGATCGAGGCCGATCGGCGTCAGCACGGGCAGCAGCTCGTCGAGGAAGTAGCGCCGCGCCCATTCGAGCTGCTCGTCGTTCCACGTATCGCTTGCATGGAAGTAGATGCCTTCCTGCTCGAGCGCGGGCAGCACGGTTTCGTGCAGCATCGTGTACTGTCGATGGACGAGCCGCTGCGCGCGTTCGACGACGAGATCGTAAGCGTGCTGTAACGACATGCCGTCGGGTGTCAGCGCGCCGGGATTGTCGCGGATCTGCTCCTGCAGGCCGGCCATCCGCACTTCGAAGAATTCGTCGAGGTTGCTGCTCGTGATGCAGATGAAGCGCAGGCGTTCGAGCAAAGGGACTTGAGGATCGGCCGCTTGGGCCAGCACGCGCTCGTTGAAACCGAGGATGCCGAGTTCACGATTGAGAAGCGGATAACGGACGGACATCGGCAGAGTAGGGGGTGATTCGGGCGATGATTCGAAAGGACGCTCGGAAACTCTCACGGTACAGTGACGTGCTGATGACAATGGTGTATTTATATCGGGAAATTCTACGCCGTAACCGTTTTGTCTCATAAATGTTTCGACGATATGCAAACGAGCGGCGTGCATGCCCGTGAAGCGTGGCAACGGCAAGCGTTCCACGCTTAAAATGTCGCCTTTGATTGATCGCCCGCGGCGGCCGGCCGGCTGCCGCGGGCGAACGCTCACGGAGCCCCCTTCTGATGGTTACAACCCCCCACTTGCTGGCTGCCGTGGATCTCGGCTCGAACAGCTTCCGGCTGATCGTCGGGCGCGTCGAGGAGACGCCGGCGGGCAGCCAGATCTATCCCGTCGACGCACTGCGCGAGCCGGTCCGGCTGGCCGCGGGCCTGTCGAGCGACAAGATGCTCGACCGTGCGTCGCAGGAGCGTGGCTGGGAGGCGCTGAAGCGGTTCGGCGAGCGCCTGCGCGATTTCCATCCCGATCATGTGCGCGCGGTGGCGACCAACACGCTGCGCGTCGCGAAGAACGCGGGCGAGTTTCTCGGCGAGGCCGAGGCGGCGCTCGGCTTCCCGATCGAAGTGATCGCGGGCCGCGAGGAAGCGCGGCTGATCTACGCGGGCGCCGCGCACTCGGTGCCGGCGAGCGCCGGCAAGCGGCTCGTTGTCGACATCGGCGGCGGCTCGACCGAGTTCATCATCGGCTCGCACTACACGCCGATCGTGATGGAGAGTCTCTATATCGGCTGCGTGAGCCACAGCCGCGCCTTTTTCCCGGCCGGCAACGTCGACGAATACACGATGCGGCAGGCCGAGCTCGCGGCCAAGCGCGAGATCCAGATCATTTCGAGTGAGTACAAGAAGGCCGGATGGGATCAGGCGATCGGCTCGTCCGGCACCGCGCGGGCGCTTGCGGAGCTCGTCGAGGCGAACGGCTTCAACGATCCGGGCGTCACGCACGGCATTTCGCGCGGCGGCCTCGAGCGCCTGAAACGCGCGCTGATCAAGTCGGAGAACGTCAACCGGCTGAAGCTGATCGCGCTGAAGCCCGACCGCGTGCCGGTGCTCGCGGGCGGCCTCGCGATCATGCTTGCGGTGTTCGAGGAACTCGGCGTCGACTATGTCGACACGACCGACGGCGCGCTGCGCCTCGGCGTGCTGTACGACCTGCTCGGGCGGACGCAGCACGAGGACATGCGCGCGGTGACCGTCGAGGGCTTCACGCGTCGCTACGGCGTCGATCGGTCGCAGGCCGAGCGGATCGGCACGCTGGCGGTGCGTTTATACGACGAACTCGAAGAGGCCGACGACGAGGCGCGCGAGGAAGGGCGGATGTTCCTCGGCTGGGCGGCCGCGTTGCACGAGATCGGCCTGTCGATCTCGCACAGCGCGTATCACAAGCATTCGGCCTATATCGCGAGCAACGCGGACATGCCGGGTTTTTCGCGCACCGACCAGGCGCGGCTCGCTGCGCTCGTGCTCGGGCACGCGGGCAAGCTCGGCAAGCTGTCACAGGCGCGCGAGGTCGAGTGGCCGCTGCTGTTCTGCCTGCGGCTCGCGGCGCTGCTGTGCCGGCGCCGGACCGATGCCGGGCTGCCCGACATTTCCGTGTCGCAGATGAAGAAGGGCGGGTATGAAGTGCGCCTGCCGGGCACGTGGGTCGAGCAGAATCCGTTGACCGACTACAGCCTCAGCCAGGAGGCGGCCGAGTGGGAGAAGGTCGGTATCCCGTATCGCGTGGTGTACACCGGCGCGTGACCGGCCGATAGCGGGGGCCGATGGGGTCGGTGCGCCGCGTTCGGGCGGGGCGCGTGACCGCCGCGACGCCCGCTCAGTCGGACGAGCAGACGATCGCGGTCAGGAACGGGAATGCCTGTTTGACGGTCGCGTCGCTGCCGGCCTTGCGCACGGCTTCCTCCACCGCACTCTTCGTGCCCCGCACCACGACGCCGTAGGCCCAGTCGCCGATCGGCGTGCCGTCGCCCGGACGGAAGATCGGGTCGTTCGCCTGGTAGCCGAGCACGACATAGACGCCGAAGCCGTATGCCGTCAGCGAGCGGTTGGTACGGAATGCGTTGACCGAATTCGATTCGACATGCATCGGTTCCGACTGAATGTCGCCGGCTGCAAGCAACGGCGCGACGAACTTGTGGCCGGTGGAATGGCAGTCGAGCGCATCGTCGAGCGTCTTGGCCGATGCGGCGCTGGAAGTTGCAAGCGCGAGCAGCGAGGCGCAGAGGGCGGTTTTGAGAATGTTGTCGTTCATGCGCGGATGCGGGTTGTTCATGCGCATTATCGCGTGTTCCGGGATGGGGCGTGTGCGTGTGCGGGGCCGCGCTGGATGGCGATGCTTTCCGCGATCAAATCGGCTGCATGATTGCGCTGTACGTCTCAATTGAAAGTCCCGGAAGTTATCCGTCGGGCAGGCTCGATTCCGAATATCAAAGCAGGAAGTGCGGCGACAGCCACTATGGATGCATTTGAGGCGCGCGCGGTTGAGTCGTGGTCGGGAGCGTGATCTGTGGCGGGTAAGCCGGTTATCTAAACGCGGAAGGTGACAGCAGCGCCATAATCAAAGCTTGATCATATTGGAAGGTCAGTCGACGCTTCGGCGAGACTTTGTGGAATGCATAAGCTTGTTGAGGCAGGCAATGTAATCGACGAAGAATATCGATTGGCGCTCGTGCCGGAGTTTTCCAATTTCAACTCGGGCAGTTTTGTAGGCCAGGATCATTGATCGCAAAAAAGCGAACGACACAATCATTCAGCAATCACCGATCGCCGGTGACCGAGCGACGGTGGCCCACACAATGATGGCGCAGGCGGCGCGCGAAGCTGGCGGCGGCGTTACCCCAAAAGAAAAAGGGTTACGGCATTTCTGCCGTAACCCCTTGATTCCTTTGGTCGGAGCGATAGGATTCGAACCTACGACCCTCTGATCCGGTAATCCCCCCAAAAGACCGGTGTGATCAGAAGTAGAATTTTCTCGTTGAGGGAGTTCTACAGCATGAAGAAATCGAGATTCACGGACAGCCAGATCATGGACGCGCTCAAGCGCGTGGAATCGGGGCTGTCGGTGCCGGACCTGTGCCGGGAACTGGGCATCAGCACGGCGACGTTCTACAAATGGCGCTCGAAGTACGGTGGCATGGACGTCTCGCTGATCGCGCGGATGAAGGAGTTGGAGGCCGAGAATGCTCGGTTGCGCAAGATGTACGTCGAGGAGAAGATCAAGGCCGAGATCGTGGCGGAGGCGCTCGCAAAAAAAGACTGAGGCCATCTTGCCGG
>NZ_JPGM01000015.1:0-155898 GCF_000731655.1 Burkholderia sp. MSh2
TAAATTTCATATACCGGTTGTATTGCGAAGAGCAGCTGCAGTTGCGCTCGAAATTGCCGAAGCGACGAAAGATGGTGGTGACGCGCGTGGCGAAGATCGTGCCGGTCAGGCCAAACGACGCTTGGAGTATGGATTTTGTGGCTGACCAGCTTGCTGATGGCTCGAAATTTCGCACTTTGACGATCGTGGATGTGTTCACGAAGGAGGCGTTGGCGATCGAAGTCGGGCAACGCTTGAAAGGCGAACACGTGGTGTCTGCATTGAGCCGGATCGCCGCTCGGCACGGCGCCCCGCGGTATCTGTTTGTCGACAATGGCAGCGAATTTTCCGGGCGGCTGCTCGATATGTGGGCGTACCACTACCGAGCAAAAATCGACTTCAGCAGGCCCGGTAAGCCGACGGACAATTGCCACATTGAGACGTTTAACGGATCATTCCGCGACGAGTGCTTGAACCTACATTGGTTCGAAACGCTGGGCGAAGCCAAAGCGATCGTCGAGGCCTGGCGCCGGGATTACAACGAGAGCCGTCCTCACTCTGCTCTTAAAGAGTTGGCACCAGCTGAATTCGCCCGTCAACTGGTGCCTTTGCCGGGTTCAACCAGACCCGAAACGCCGGAAAACTCGCTCTAGATCTGGTCCGGGAAACCCAAGCGGATCACGAGCGTTTTCTGCTTGCCAAGGAATCGGTACGACAAGCGCCAGTACTTCGCGCCGTTCGGTTGGACGAGCAAGAACATCCCGTTGCCGTCCGTCAGTTTGTATGGTGCCGCGCTGGCCTTCGCGTTCCGCACCTGTATGTCAGTGAGAGGCATTGTTGGTATCTGCTGATACCAACAAAAATACCAACACTTTCTCCGGCTGTCACTGAGCAACCTTGAGTAACGATGGGAGCTAGAAGGCCGCCAGACGGGCGTGAGCGGGGCGTTTCTTGTGAATCTTGGGGGAGGTTTGGGGCTTGGCTGGTCCCCCCGACAGGAATCGAACCTGTATCTAGCGCTTAGGAGGCGCTTGTTCTATCCATTGAACTACGGGGAGAGCCGTGTCCGGGCGCTCGCGCGACAAACGCGAACCGGACGGCGATGTGGACAGCGCGCAGAGTATAGCAAACGCGTGGCGCATCGGCGGGCGGAATCCGCACCGCCGTGCATATCGTGCGATCGACGGCAGTCCGCCGCGATCGGAAAATCAGAAATCGACGACGACGAAATCTTCCTTGCCCACGTCGCACAGCGGGCAGCGCCAGTCGGCGGGAATGTCCGCGAACCGGGTGCCGGGCGCGATGCCTTCGTCGGGCAGCCCTTCCGCTTCGTTGTAGACCCACCCGCAAATCAGGCAGACCCAGCTCTGGTATTCGGTTACTTCGCTCATGTGGCGCTCGGGGTAATGATGGAAACTCGGTGATGCCGCCCGCGGCCTGTCCGGCGGACGAAAGGCGCAATGGTACCGGAATTTCGCCGAACGCCTACGCAACGTCGTTTTAAACGTGCGCATCGCGAACAACGAGCGCCATCGCGCCCGGCGGGCATGCAGTGTATGCTTCGTGAGCCTGTCAATCTGAAGGAGGAAACGATGCTCAACAAAAAGTGGATCGCGGGTGTGGCCTGTGTCGCGGCGCTGGCCATGTCGACGGTGGCGCACGCCGAAGCGCGCGTGTTCTTCGTCGAACCGCAGGACGGCGCGACGGTTTCGAGCCCGGTGCACGTGAAGTTCGGTCTGGAAGGCATGGCACTTAAGCCGGCCGGCGACATGACGCCGGATACGGGGCACCATCATCTGCTGATCGACAGCCAGCCGGTGCCGAAGGGCGTCGTGATCCCGGCCACCGATCATTCGCTGCACTTCGGCAAGGCCCAGACCGAAACCGACGTGACGCTGCCGCCGGGCCAGCATACGCTGACGCTGCAGTTCGGCGACGGCGCGCACCGTTCGTACGGTCCGGAAATGAGCTCGACGATCACGATCAACGTGAAGTAATCGCACGCGGCAATCGCGCGTGCCGCGTGCGGGCGCCCGAGGCGCCCGGCGCGGGATCGCCGGTCGGCCGTTTCGCCGCAGGAACCGCTGCCCGAAGCCGCGCACATCCGCTGCGCCCGCGCACCCACCGACGCGGTGACGGACGCCGCCGGCACGCCCTCCAGGGCGCGATCCGGCCCGTTTGCCACACTAGGCCGTTCAGCCATGCCGGTCCCGATGTCCGCGCCCGGTACAATGGGCGCTTCCGATTTCTCTCTTCGCCGTCTCCCCATGTCGCTCTATTCCATCACCGGCGCGCAACTCGCGTTCGGTCACGTCGCGTTGCTCGATCACGCGGATTTCTCGCTGGAAGCTGGCGAGCGCGTCGGCCTGATCGGCCGCAACGGCGCGGGCAAGTCGTCGCTGCTGAAGATCGTCGCCGGGCTCGCGAAGCCCGACGACGGGCTGGTTACGCGCCAGCAGGAACTCGTGACCGTCTATGTGCCGCAGGAGCCCGAATTCGAGCCGGGCGCGACGGTGTTCGATGCAGTCGCGTCGGGGCTCGCGCACACGCGCGAACTGCTCGAAGAATACGATTCGATCGCGCACCGTCTCGCGGATATCCCCGAAGGCGCCGAACACGATGCGCTGCTCGCGCGGATGAACACACTGCAGTCGTCGCTCGACGCGCACGACGCGTGGAGTTGGCGCACGCGCGTATCGATGACGCTTGCGCAGATCGGCCTGGCGGACGTCGATGCGCCCGTCGATGCCTTGTCGGGCGGGATGCAGAAGCGTGTCGCGCTGGCGCGCGCGCTGGTGTTGCAGCCCGACGTGCTGCTGCTCGACGAACCGACCAACCACCTCGACTTCGACGGCATCCGCTGGCTGGAAGAACTGCTGGTTGCGCAGCGCGCGGGCCTGCTGTTCATCACGCACGATCGCGCGTTCCTCGACCGCGTCGCGACGCGCATCGTCGACCTCGATCGCGGTCGGCTGCTGTCGTACCCGGGCAATTTCTCCGCGTACCAGACGCGCAAGGCGCAGCAGCTCGAAATCGAGCGCGTGGAAAACGAGAAGTTCGACAAGCTGCTCGCGCAGGAAGAAGTGTGGATCCGCAAGGGGGTCGAAGCGCGCCGCACGCGCAGCGTCGGCCGCATCGCGCGGCTCGTGCAGATGCGCAATGAGCGCGCGGAGCGCCGCAACACGCTGGGCAACGTGAAGCTGGATGTCGCGCAGGGCGAGAAGTCCGGCAAGATCGTCGCGGAGCTGACCGACGTGACGAAGCGCTACGGCGGCCGCACGGTTGTCGATCGCTTCTCGACGACGGTGATGCGCGGCGACAAGATCGGCTTCATCGGCCCGAACGGCGCCGGCAAGACGACGCTGCTCAAGCTGATTCTCGGCGAACTGAAGCCCGACGAAGGCACGGTGCGCATCGGCACCAACCTGCAGGTCGCCTATTTCGACCAGATGCGCGCGCAGCTCGACCAGGAAAAGAGCCTCGCGGATACGATCAGCCCCGGCAGCGAATGGGTCGAGATCGGCGGCGTGCGCAAGCATGTGATGAGCTACCTCGGCGATTTCCTGTTCGCGCCGGAACGCGCGCGTTCGCCGGTGAAGTCGCTGTCGGGCGGCGAGCGCAACCGGCTGCTGCTCGCGCGCCTGTTCGCGCGGCCGGCCAACGTGCTGGTGCTCGACGAACCGACCAACGACCTCGACATCCAGACGCTCGAACTGCTCGAGGAACTGCTGGCCGACTACGACGGCACGGTGCTGCTCGTCAGCCACGATCGCGCGTTCCTCGACAACGTCGTGACGTCGGTGATCGCCGCCGAGGGCGACGGCAAGTGGCGCGAATATGTCGGCGGCTTCAGCGACTGGCAGATCCAGAGCGCGCGCGCGGATCAGCTCGCACAGCAGGAAGCCGCGAAGCGCGCGGTCAGCGAGGCGGCACCCGTCAAGGAAGAACCGGCGAAAAGCGCCGCGGGCCGCAACGCGCAGCGCACGGTGAAGCTGTCGTTCAACGAGCAGCGCGAACTCGATTCGCTGCCGGAGAAGATCGCCGCGCTCGAAGAGGAGCAGAAAACCATCAACGCCCGGCTCGAAGACGGGTCGATCTTCGCGAAGGACCCGCAGGAGGGGACGCGCCTGACCGAACGGTTCGCGGCGATCGACGACGAATTGCTCGCCGCGCTCGAACGGTGGGAAACGCTCGAGGCGAAGCGTAAGCCGGCGTAATGCACAGGGCGCGCAATCCCGCGATTGGCGCGCCACGCGGAACCAGTAAAATACCGCGCGTCCCGGGCAGCGCAGCGCATGCTGCGCGCCCGCTTTCGGAGCAGTCCAAGCACACCGTTGTTTCGATTCGCTTTTTTACGGAACTCAACGTTTTGTCCACGACGTTATCCACACGAGGTGTGGACAATGTCCCGATGAATGACGAAATTCAGCGCCTATGTCAACGAAGAAACCCAGCGCGGCCTATAGCGAAGCATCGATCAAGGTGCTCAAGGGTCTCGAGCCGGTCAAGCAGCGCCCCGGCATGTACACCCGTACCGAGAATCCGCTGCACATCATCCAGGAAGTCATCGACAACGCGTCCGACGAGGCGCTCGGCGGCTACGGCAAGCAGATCACGGTCACGCTGCACGCGGACCAGTCGGTCTCGGTCGAGGACGACGGTCGCGGCATCCCGTTCGGCATGCACCCGGAAGAGGGTGTGCCGGTCGTCGAGATCGTATTCACGCGCCTGCACGCGGGCGGCAAGTTCGACAAGGCCGCAGGCGGCGCCTACACGTTCTCCGGCGGCCTGCACGGCGTCGGCGTGTCGGTGACGAACGCACTCGCGACGCGTCTCGACGTGACGGTCTGGCGCGACGGCAAGATCGCGGCGCTCGGCTTCGCCGACGGCGATGTCGTGAAGCCGCTGGCGACGCAGGGCGCGGGCCGCGGCGAGAAGAAGTCGGGCACGCGCGTGCAGGTGTGGCCGAATCCGAAGTACTTCGATTCGCCGAACCTGCCGCTCGGCGAGCTGCAGCGCCTGCTGCGCTCGAAGGCCGTGCTGCTGCCGGGCGTCGAGGTCGTGCTCGTCAACGAGAAGTCGGGCGAGCGCCAGACATGGAAGTATGAAGACGGCCTGCGCGGCTACCTGCTCGACGAAATGAACGGCAGCGAGCTGCTGATCCCGCTGTTCGAAGGCGAGCGTTTCGCCGATTCGCGTTCGGGCGACGACACCTTCGCCGAAGGCGAGGGCGCGTCGTGGGTCGTCGCATGGAGCGAGGAAGGCTCGCTCGTGCGCGAGTCGTACGTGAACCTGATCCCGACGCCGGCCGGCGGCACGCATGAATCCGGCCTGCGCGACGGTCTCTACCAGGCGGTGAAAAGCTTTGTCGAACTGCACAACCTGCAGCCGAAGGGCGTGAAGCTGCTCGCGGAAGACGTGTTCGCGCGCGTGTCGTTCGTGCTGTCCGCGAAGGTGCTCGATCCGCAGTTCCAGGGGCAGATCAAGGAACGCCTGAACAGCCGCGACGCGGTGAAGCTGGTGTCGTCGTTCTCGCGTCCCGCACTGGAGCTGTGGCTGAACCAGCACGTCGAGCACGGCAAGAAGCTCGCCGAACTCGTGATCAAGCAGGCGCAGGCGCGCACGCGCGCGGGCCAGAAGGTCGAGAAGCGCAAGAGCTCGGGCGTCGCGGTGCTGCCCGGCAAGCTGACCGACTGCGAGACGGAAGATATCGCGCGCAACGAACTGTTCCTCGTCGAGGGCGATTCGGCGGGCGGCTCCGCGAAGATGGGCCGCGACAAGGAATACCAGGCGATCCTGCCGCTGCGCGGCAAGGTGCTGAACACGTGGGAAACCGAGCGCGACCGCCTGTTCGCGAACAACGAGGTGCACGACATCTCGGTCGCGATCGGCGTCGATCCGCACAGCCCCGATGAAAGCGTCGACCTGTCGAACCTGCGCTACGGCAAGATCTGCATCCTGTCGGACGCGGACGTCGACGGTTCGCACATCCAGGTGCTGCTGCTCACGCTGTTCTTCAAGCATTTCCCGCAACTGATCGAGCGCGGCCACGTGTGTGTCGCGCGGCCGCCGCTGTTTCGCGTCGACGCGCCGGCGCGCGGCAAGAAGGCCGCGCAGAAGCTCTATGCGCTCGACGACGGCGAACTGGAAGCAATCCTCGACAAGCTGCGCAAGGACGGCGTGCGCGAGACCCAATGGAGCATCAGCCGCTTCAAGGGTCTGGGCGAAATGAGCGCCGAGCAGCTGTGGGACACGACGATGAACCCCGACACGCGCCGCTTGATGCCGGTGAAGCTCGGCGAGCTCGATTACGAGGCGACCGTCGCGCGCATGACGATGCTGATGGGCAAGGGCGAGGCAGCCGCGCGACGCGGCTGGCTCGAGGAAAAGGGCAACGACGTCGAAGCGGACATCTAAGCCGAGCACCTGCGCGGCCGGGCAAGACGCCCGGCCCGGCCTTACGCCACTTACGAATACGGAATTCAGATGGACGACAACACTTCCGATCTCTTTGCGGGCCCCGACGCGCCCGAGAGCGACGCGCTGACGCTCGGCAACTACGCGGAGCAGGCGTATCTCAGCTACGCGGTCAGCGTCGTGAAGAGCCGCGCGCTGCCCGACGTGTGCGACGGCCAGAAGCCGGTGCAGCGCCGGATTCTCTTCGCGATGAACGAAATGGGCCTCGGCCCGGACGCGAAGCCGGTGAAGTCGGCGCGCGTGGTCGGCGACGTGCTCGGTAAATACCACCCGCACGGCGACCAGTCGGCGTACGACGCGCTGGTGCGTCTCGCGCAGGATTTCTCGCTGCGCTACCCGCTGATCGACGGGCAGGGCAACTTCGGCTCGCGCGACGGCGATGGCGCGGCGGCGATGCGGTACACCGAAGCGCGCCTCACGCCGATCGCGAAGCTGCTGCTCGACGAGATCGACCAGGGCACGGTCGATTTCATGCCGAACTACGACGGCTCGTTCGAGGAGCCGAAGACGCTGCCGAGCCGCATGCCGTTCGTGCTGCTGAACGGCGCGTCGGGCATTGCGGTCGGCCTCGCCACCGAAATCCCGTCGCACAACCTGCGCGAAGTCGCGGCTGCGGCGGTCTCGCTGATCCGCAATCCGAAGCTTTCGCACGCGGAGCTGATGAACCTGATCCCCGGCCCGGATTTCCCGGGCGGCGGCCAGATCATCTCGAGCGACACGGAAATCGCGGCGGCCTACGAAACGGGCCGCGGCAGCCTGAAGGTGCGCGCGCGCTGGAAGATCGAGGATCTCGCGCGCGGCCAGTGGCAGCTCGTCGTCACCGAGCTGCCGCCGAGCACGTCGGGCCAGAAGGTGCTCGAGGAAATCGAGGAACTGACGAACCCGAAGCTCAAGCTCGGCAAGAAGACGCTGACGCCCGAGCAGCTCAACACGAAGAAGGCGATGCTCGACCTGCTCGACGCGGTGCGCGACGAGTCGGGCAAGGAAGCGGCGGTGCGGCTCGTGTTCGAGCCGAAGTCGCGCACGATCGACCAGACGGAATTCGTGAACACGCTGCTCGCGTACACGAGCCTCGAATCGAACGCGACGCTGAACCTCGTGATGATCGGCGCCGACGGCCGGCCGGGCCAGAAGGGCCTGCTGACGATCCTCGACGAATGGGTGAAGTTCCGCCAGCTGACGATGACGCGCCGTTGCCGCCATCGTCTCGCGAAGGTGGACGATCGCATCCATATCCTCGAAGGGCGGATGATCGTCTTCCTGAACATCGACGAGGTGATCCGCATCATCCGCGAGTCGGACGAGCCGAAGGCCGCGCTGATGAGCGCGTTCGGGCTCACCGACCGCCAAGCCGAGGACATCCTCGAAATCCGGCTGCGCCAGCTCGCGCGGCTCGAGAAGATCAAGATCGAGAAGGAACTCGAGGCGCTGCGCGACGAGAAGGCGAAGCTCGAGGAACTGCTCGCGAACGAAAGCGCGATGAAGCGGCTGATGATCAAGGAGATCGAGGCCGACGCGAAGCAGTACGGCGACGAGCGCCGCACGCTGATCCAGCAGGAAAAGCGCGCGACCTTCGAGGCGAAGGTGGTTGACGAGCCGGTGACGGTCGTCGTGTCGCAGAAGGGCTGGGTGCGTGCGCTGAAGGGCCACGGGCTCGATCCGGCAGGCTTCTCGTTCAAGGCCGGCGACAGCCTGTACGCGGCGTTCCAGTGCCGCACGCCGGACCGCCTGATCGCCTGGGGCAGCAGCGGCCGCGTGTATTCGGTCGACGTGTCGGTGCTGCCGGGCGGGCGCGGCGACGGCGTGCCGGTCACGTCGCTGATCGAGCTCGAATCGGGCTCGCACCTGATGCACTACTATGCGGCGCCGGTCGACCAGCAACTGCTGCTCGCGTCGAGCAACGGTTTCGGCTTCCTCGCGAAGGTCGGCGACATGGTCAGCCGCGTGAAGGCCGGCAAGGCGTTCATGACGATCGACGCGGGTGCGTCGCCGCTCGCGCCGATGCCGGTGCTGCCGAACGCGACGCAGGTCGCGTGCCTGTCGAGCGGCGGCCGGCTGCTGGTGTTCGGGATGGACGAGATGAAGACGCTGTCCGGCGGCGGCCGCGGTGTGATCCTGCTGGCGCTCGACGACAAGGAGACGCTCGTGCAGGCGCTCGCGATCGATCCGGCGGGCGTGGTGCTGATCGGCACAGGCCGAGGCGGCAAGGCGCAGGACGAGACGCTGTCGTATGCGGGGCTTGCGCCGCACGTCGGCAAGCGCGCCCGCAAGGGCCGCACGCCGGAGACGAAGCTGAAGGTCGTCAACGAGCTGCGTCCGCTGCTCGGCTGACATCCGGCGCGATCGAAGGCCGCACTCCCGCTTCAGCGGAAGTGCGGCCTTTTCGTTTCTTCGGGGCGGGAGATTCGGGTAAGCAAGCGTGGCGCTGTCACGCGAAACTTGCAAAATAGTGTGAAATCGCGCCTGGGGTCTGAACCGCGCGGCAGCCGGCCGGTCGAACGTCGCTCGATGCCGCGTGCGACGCGGCCGTTCGCCGTATCCAACCCATCTCAGGATTGTCGTCATGTCCCATGCTGTCGCCGTCGCGTTGTTTCTTCATCTGCTGGCCGTTGCCGTGTGGGTGGGCGGGATGGTCTTCGCGAACTTCTGCCTGCGTCCGGCGCTGTCGGATCTGTCGCCGCAGCTTCGGCTGCCGTTGATCGAAGGCGTGTTCGGCCGGTTCTTCAACTGGGTATCGGGCGCCGTGATCGTGATCCTGCTGTCGGGCGGCTTCCTGCTGATGGAATTCGGCGGCGCGCACGCGACGTGGTCGCTGCACGCGATGGCCGGGCTCGGCGTCGTGATGATGCTGATCTTCGGGCACATCCGCTTCGCGCTGTTCCCGCGCATCCGCCGGGCGGTGCAGGCGCAGAAGTGGCCGGACGGCGCGCGCGCGGTGAACGCCGTGCGCCTGCTCGTTGTCGTCAACCTCGTGCTCGGGGTCGTCACGATCGGCGCGGCCGTGCTGTCGCGCGGCTTCTGATTGCCCGGCGGCGGCGCCCGTCGTCGCATCGGCAAGCGCCGCTACGCGGCCAGCATCGCGTCGAGCAGCCATGAGCCGGCCGGGCCGAGCGGCCGGTTGCGCGACCATACCGCATCGACCCGCACGCGGCGCGGCCAGCCGCGCGCACGCAGTTCGCACAGGCGATCTTGCGCGAAGTGGTCGACCATCCAGCGCGGCAGCTCGGCCCAGCCGAACCCCAGCACGGCCATCTCCAGCAGCATCAGGTAGCTCGGCGCCAGCCAGCGCTGGGTGCCGACGACGATCCGGTCGCCGGCGCCGCGGCCCTCCGTTTTCACATACGTATTGAGGCGCAGTTCGCGCACGTCGCGCAATGCGGCGTGCGGCACTTCGGCGTCGCCGTACGCGGCGAGCGCGTGCGTGCGTCCGACGAACAGCCCGATCTCCGATTCCTCCGCGATCGTCGCCGCGCCGATATCGGCGGGGTAGGCCGCCCGCGCGGCCATCAGCCCGAGCTGCGCGCGCCCCTGCTGGATCAGGTCGAGCACGTCCTCGTGTTCGGCAATCTGGCATTCGAGCTCGAGCGCCGGAAAGCGCCGCTCGAGCGCCATCATGGTTTCCTCGTAATGCTTCGACTGGTACGTGTCGGACACGACGAGCGTCAGCCGCGCTTCCTCGCCGCGCGCGAGCCGCGCGGCCGTGCGGTCGATCGCCGCGCCCGCCTCGAGCGCGCGCTGGACCTGCGGCAGCAGCGCGCGCCCGGCCTCGGTCAGCGTCGGCGCGCGGGTCGAGCGGTCGAACAACTGCACGCCGAGATCGATCTCGAGGTTCGCGATCGCTTCCGACACGGTCGACTGACGCTTGCCGAGCTTGCGCGCGGCGGCCGTGAACGAACCGAGCAGCGCGGCTTCGGCGAATGCGAGCAGGGCTTCGGGGGCGTGGCGCATGCGATGCTCCGGGCAGTGTCATATCGGTAAAACCGATGATATCAAACTGGATTCATACGGTTGTGCCGATCAAAATGGCCGACATGAACGAAGCACACGAATCGGAGGGAATCATGAAACAGGTCAACAAAACGGTGACGGAACGGCTGCTGCATGCGCTGACGTTCGAACTGGTCGCGATCGCGCTCTGCGCGCCGATCGGCGCGTGGCTGCTCGACATGCCGGTGTCGCACGTCGGCGTGCTGACGGTGATGGTGTCGCTGATCGCAATGGCGTGGAACATGGCGTTCAACACGCTGTTCGATCGCTTCGAGCGTCGTGCGGGGCTGACGCGCACGCTGGGCATGCGGATCGCGCATGCGGTCGTCTTCGAGCTCGGCCTCGTCGCGATGGTGGTGCCGCTTGCCGCGTGGTGGTTGAACGTGAGCCTGGTCGAAGCGCTGCTGCTCGACCTCGGCATCGTGCTGTTCTTCCTGCCTTACACGTTCGGCTTCAACCTTGCGTACGACGCGCTGCGCGCCCGCTGGATCGCGCGCCGGGTCGCAATGCAGGCAGGCTGAGGAAGAGGCGGCCGCCGCCGGTCAGCGCGCGGCGGCCCACAGCCACACGCCGCACACGATCGCGACCGCGCCGTAGACGGCATAGACGGGCACCTTGAAGCGCGCGAAACACAGCGTCGCGAAGGCGCCCGTCAGCCAGTAGACGGCGTCGGCCGGTTCGCGATGCAGGATCCTCACGACGGCGACGACGAGAAAGCCGGTCGTCGCCGCGCGCAGCAGGCGCATCCCGTGCTCGAAGCGCGAATGGCGCTTGAGCCGGAACAGGTGGGTTTGCGCGAACACGACGAGGCAGCCCGACGGGATGAACAGCGCGGCCGTCGCGAGCAGCGCGCCGACCCAGCCGTCGGTCAGGTAGCCGAGGAACGGTACGACGTTCAGCAGCGGCCCCGGCGCCACGGGCGACAGCGCGAATGCGAGGGTGAAGTCGCGATCGGAGATGCCGGTTGCCGGCGAGACGAACAGCGTCTTCAGCACGGGCAGCGCGGAAAAGCCGCCGCCGAACAGCGTCATGCCGGCGCCTGCGAGGCGCGGCCACAGCAGCGCCGCCTGGTAATCGCCGGACAGCGGAACCGCGAACAGCGTGACGAGCACGCCGAGCAGCACGAGCAGGTTGCGGTCGCGGTGCGACAGCGTGAAATCGACCGCGTCGCGTTGCGGCGGCCCTGTCAGCCAGCCTGCTGCAAACGCGGCGAAGAGAATCCCGACGAACGCGGCGGGACTATGCGCGAAAGCGAGCAGAATCGTCGACAGCGCGGCGATCAGTTGCTCGAGCCGTGTGCGCGCGAGCGAGCGCAGCTGCTTGACCCACGTGACGCCGATCAGCGCGGCGAGCACCATCCCGAAATGATTGATCAGCATCGGCGCGGCCAGCGAGCGCACGAACGGCGTGCGATAGAAGACCGCGAACAGCGTCATCAGTATGGAGAACGGCAGAACGCTCGCGATGCCGGCGACCCACGCACCGGCGCGGCCGTGCAGTATTCGTCCGACCTGTATCGCGACGTTGCAGCCCACGGGGCCCGGCACGAGCCAGGCGAGCGCGACGAGATCGCCGAACACGCTCGGCTCGATGCGCCGCAGCCGCTCCACGTAGTGGCGTTCGAGCTGCGCCATCATCGAGAGCCCGCCCCACGACACCGCGGAAATGCTGGCCACGACCTTGAACAGGTCCCACAGGGACGCCTGTGCCTGCTCGACCTCGGCGGTCGCATCGATTTCGGCGGTCGTCATGATGGTGAGGTTGGCGCGGGGCCAGATCTCTCGCAGATAGCGGCGCCGGCGGCCCGCCGACACCCTGGGCCTCCCGATTGTCCACCGCGCCCCATGGCGCTGCCATGCGCGAAAACGCTAGGTCATGAACTAAACGATCGGATCGGAAAACGAAACAATTGCGGCGGCGCGCAACGCCCGCCGCGGACGCGTTGCGCTCACGCGCCGGTGCTGCCCGTCGCGCGGTGCGCGATCACGTTCGGCGGGGCGCCGCGTACGCCGAAGCGCGCGATCAGTGCGGGAATCGCGTCGGCGGGCACCGGTCGCGAGAACAGGAAGCCTTGCGCCTCGATCTCTCCGAGCGCGGCGAGCCACGTGATCTGTTCCTCGGTTTCCGTGCCTTCGACGACGACGGTCAGCCCGAGCGAGCGCGCGAGATGCACGATCGACGACACCATCACGCACACGCTGCGATCGTTCGGAATCGCCTGCACGAACGAGCGGTCGACCTTCAGCGTATCGACGGAGAAGCGGTGCAGGTACGACAGCGACGAATAGCCGGTGCCGAAATCGTCGAGCGCGATCCGGATGCCGAGCTTCTTCAGCGCGACGATTTTCTCGGACACGAGCTCCGGGTACTCCATCATCGCGGTTTCGGTGATCTCGAGTTCGAGCCGGCTCGCGTCGATGCCGGTGTCCTGCAGCGTGCGCGAGATCGTCTCGATCAGGTCGCCGCGCCAGAACTGCACGGGCGAGATGTTGATCGCAAGCGTCAGCGCGTCGTGGCCCTCGTCGCGCCAGCGTGCGATCTGCTCGCACGCGGTGCGGATCACGAAATCGCCGATCGGCACGATCAGGCCGGTCGATTCGGCGATCGAAATGAATTCGTTCGCGGAGATGATCCCGTGCTCGGGGTGATCCCAGCGCGCGAGCGCCTCGAAGCCGGTGATGGTGCGGTGCGTGAGGTCGATCTTCGGCTGGTACGCGAGGAACAGTTGCCCTTCCGCGAGCGCGACGCGCAATTGCTGTTCCCAGCGCATCAGGTGGTCGGCCCGGTGCGACAGGTGCGGCGCATAGAACTGGTAGCAGTTCTTGCCGGCGTCCTTCGCGCTGTACATCGCGAGGTCGGCCTTCTTCAGCAGGTCGATCTCGCTTTCGTTCGCGACGGTGTGCAGCGCGATGCCGATGCTCGCATGCAGGACGAACGAGCTGCCGCGCACGTCGAACGGTTCGCCGAACATCCGGATGATCGCTTCGGCGAGCCGTACCGCGCGGCGCTCGACGTCGTCGCCCTTCATCACGACGACGAACTCGTCGCCGCCGATGCGCGCGAGCGAGCCTTCGTCGCCGACCGCATCGGACAGGCGCGACGCGGTCATCTGCAGCACGATGTCGCCGGCGTTGTGGCCGAGCGTGTCGTTGACGGTCTTGAAGTTGTCGAGGTCGATGAACAGCAGCCCGAGCCGCGACAGGCTCGCCGGCATCGACACGTCGTTGCGCAGCCCGCGCAGCGTCGCGTAGCGGTTCGCGAGGCCGGTGAGCAGGTCGTATTCGGCGAGCTGGGTCATCTCGCGCTCACGGCCGAGCAGCTTGCCGATCAGGCCCGTCGCGACACCGAAGAACGCGAGCATCGCCAGCGTGATGAAGCTCGTCATCAGCAGGTAGACGTTGCGCGTATGGTAGTAGTCCGCAAATTCTTCCGTCTGCGACAGCCCGACCATCACCGCGAGCGGGTAGCCGTCGAGGTGGCGGTACGACACGATGCGCGTGAGGCCGTCGATCGGGTCGATGATCGTGCCCGTCACGCGTTCGGCGATCGGGTACACGCCGGACGCGGAAAACGCGCCCGGCGCGTTGCTGAGCGAACCCGTGCGCCGCGCGAGCACGGCGCCGGTGTCGGACACGACCGCGATCACGCCTTCCTTGCCGATCGCCGCGTTGTTGTAGAAGTCGTTCGTGAAATAGCTCGGGTCTTCCGACACGACGACGATGCCCGCGAAGCTGCCGTCCGGGTTGTTCAGGCGCCGCGTCATCTGCAGCGTCCAGTGGCTCGACACGCGGCCGAGCACCGGCTTGCTGATGAAAAGCCGGTCGTCGTTGTTGGCGAGGTGGACCTTGAAGTGCTCGCGATCGGACAGGTTGATCGGCTGCGGATGGAGCTCGGCCGTGTTCGCGAACAGGATGCCCTTCGCGTTGACGAGCGACACCTGGATCAGCGTGTCGCTGGGCACCACGCCTTTCTCGACGGCGCCCGCGAGATTGAAGTGCGCGGGCGACTTCTCGAATTCGAACTTGACGAAGCGGGTGATCTGGTCGACCTGGTGGATCGCCTTGACCGTATGCTGCTCGAGCGCGGACGACAGGATCGCCGCGGAGGCCGCGGCTTCCTTGTAGGCGCTGTCCTTTTCCACCGACAGGCGCGCGATGATCACGGCCCACAGCAGCGCGAGCGCCAGCATCCCGAGTAGCGGGATCGCGAATAGCGCACGCCGGCGCGACTTGCGCGGTGTGCGCAGCGGTCGGGGCGGCGGCGTGTGGTTGGACCGGGCGGAGCTCATTGAAACGGGCGGCGTCCTGCTCGCGTGCGCCATCCGTCGGGATGGCCTGCTAGGGTAGGGGTTGTCCCGACGTCTGTTCGTTCGCGGGACGCGCAACCATGGACAGACCTCCGAAACAACGGATTAGGCCCGATATTACTGGCTGGCGCGCTTTTGCGATAGTTGGGCAAATCGGGGGGGGCGCCGGCGGGGCCGGCGCCATCGCACATCGCGAAATGTCAGGCAGGCGCCCGGAACGTGCCGTCGACGACCGTGACGGTCTGGCCGCCGATCCACGTCGTGCCGTCTTCGTCGTAGCTGACGAAGATGCGGCCGTCGCGGCTGATCGCCGTGCCCTGGCGGGCCGTATACGACTGGCCGGGGCGGCGCCCCTGGCGCGTCAGCAGCCCGGCCACGGCGGCGTTCGCGCTGCCGGTGACGGGATCCTCGCCGAAGCCGAAGTTGCCGCCCGTCATCAGGCAGCGGATTTCGAACGTCGCGGGACCGCCTTCGGCGTGCGGCGCATAGGCCGCGAGGCCGTCCATGCCGTAGCGGCGCGTGATCGCCTCCAGCGCGGCCGGGTCGGGCGACAGGCCGATGCACGCGTCGGCCGACTTCAGCCGCACGACCAGCCACGGCGCGCCGTTGTCCACCGCGCACGGCTCGGCGTCGAAGTCGATCGCATCGCTGCGCAACGCGGCCGCCAGTGCCGCGTAGTCCGATCGCTCGAGCGGCGTGACGCGTGCCGGCGGCGTGGCGAACGCCCAGCCGTCGGCCTGCTCGCGCAGCGTCACCAGCCCGACCCCGCACTGCTGGATCAGCCGGCCCGGCGTGCGCGGCCGCGCGCCGCTTTCGAGGAACGCATGCGCGGTGCCGAGCGTCGGGTGGCCGGCGAACGGCAGTTCGCCGGCCGGCGTGAGGATCCGTACGCGGTAGTCGGCTTCCGGATCGGTCGGCGTGCAGACGAACGTCGTTTCCGACAGGTTCGTCCAGCGGGCGATCTCGAGCATCTCGTCGTCGCCGAGCGAATCGGCGTCGAATATCACGGCGAGCGGATTGCCCTTGAACGGCACCGACGTAAACACGTCGACCTGCTTGAAGCGGACCAGGCGGCTGGACATCACGGAGGGCCCGTTACGCAACTTCGGCGATCAGCTCGATCTCGACGCACGCGCCGAGCGGGATCTGCGCGACACCGAATGCCGAGCGTGCGTGCTTGCCGGCGTCGCCGAACACTTCCGCGATCAGCTCCGACGCGCCGTTCGTCACGAGGTGCTGTTCGGTGAAGTCGAGCGTCGAGTTGACGAGGCTCATCAGCTTGACGATGCGCGTGACCTTGTTCAGGTCGCCCGTATGCGCGTGCAGCGTCGCGAGCAGGTCGATCGCGATCGAGCGTGCGGCCGCCTTGCCGTCTTCCGTCTGCAGATCCGCGCCGAGCTTGCCGGCCCAGACCTTGCCGTCCTTCTTCGCGATGTGGCCCGACAGGTAGACCGTGTTGCCGCTTTGCGCGCTCATCACGTAGGCGGCGGCCGGTGCGCCGGCGGTCGGGAGCTCGATGCCGAGCGACTTCAGCTTGTCGTAGACGTTAGCCATGTATTCGGTTCCTCGTAGAGAGTCGTGACAGGAAAAAGGGGATCAGAGGCGCTCGCGCAGCAGCTTGCCGAGGCGCGCCACGCCTTCCTCGATCTTCTCGGGCGGCACCGTCACGAACGACAGGCGCAGCGTGTTCTGCTGGGCGTTGTCCGCGAAGAACGGCGCGCCCGGCACGAAGGCGACATGGTTGTCGACGGCCGCGGCGAGCAGCTTCATGCTGTCGATTTGCGCGGGCAGGTTCACCCAGATGAACATCCCGCCTTCCGGGCGGTTCCAGGTGACGCCTTCCGGCATGTGGCGTTCGAGCGCGCCGAGCATCGCGTCGCACTGCGCGCTGTACAGCTCGCGGATCGTCGGGATGTGCTCGTCGAGGAAGCCGTCCTTGATCACTTCGTGCGCGATGCGCTGCGTGAGCGTCGGCGTGTGCAGGTCGGTGGCCTGCTTGGCCTGCACGAGCTTGAAGTGGAGTTCCTCGGGCGCGATGATGTAGCCGATCCGCAGGCCCGGCGCGAGCACCTTCGAGAACGTGCCGAGGTGCACGATGTGGTCGGGCGCCATCGACAGCATCGTCGGCAGCGGCTCGCCGCGGTAGTTCAGCGCGCCGTATGGATCGTCCTCCAGCACCGGGAACGGGCTCGACTGCGCGAACGCGGCGAGCGCGCGGCGGCGCTCGACGGGCAGGCGGCGGCCGGTCGGGTTCTGGAAGTTCGGCTGCGCGTACAGCAGGCGCGCGCCTTGCGTGAGTTCGGGCGTGAGGCCGTCCGGCAGCAGGCCCTGCTCGTCGGTCGGCACCTGCACGTAGCGCGGCTCGTACAGCGAGAACGATTGCAGCGCGCCGAGGTAGGTCGGGGTCTCGACGAGGACCGGGCTGCCCGGATCGACGAGCGCCTTGCCGAGCAGGTCGAGCGCCTGCTGCGAGCCGGTCGTGATCAGCACCTGCGACACGCGCACGCTGTAGCGCTCGGCGATCCATTCGCGCAGCGGCAGGTAGCCTTCGGTCGCGCTGTACTGGAGCGCGGCGGCCGGCGCGTCGCGCAGCACGCGGTCGGCGGCGGCGCGCATGCGCTCGGCCGGGAACGTCGCGGGGGCGGGCAGGCCGCCGGCGAACGAGATGACCTCGGGGCGCTCCGTGACCTTCAGGATCTCGCGGATCGCAGAGCTCGTCAGCTTGCGGGCGCGTTCGGAAAGTTGCCAGTGCGGCGGGTGCAGGTCGCTCGGATTCATAGTCTCCTCGTTCGGGTATCGTGGTCAGTCAAGAAAGGTCGTTCGGGCGGACTGCTTCGACGCTGCCGGGTGGGCAAGCGCGAGCGCGGTCGAACCTTCGCGGCCGGGTGGGCAAAACCGTTCAGGCAAAGCAGCCATTATGGCGCACCTGTTCAGCCGGCGCGAGCCGGGCGCGCGGCAGTGGCGACTGCCGCGCGGCGCCCGAGCATCACGGTGGCGATCACGGCGATCGCGAACAGCCACGTGGACGACGTGACCGTTTCGCCGAATAGCAGCGCGGAAAAGGCGATCGTGAAGAAAATCTGCAGCAATTGCACCTGGCCGACGCGGGCGGTGCCGCCCATCGCGAGCCCCGCATACCACGCGAAAAAGCCGATGAATTGCGAAAAGAGGGTCACGTAGCCGAACGCGAGCCACGTGCGCGGCGCGAGCGGGCCCGGATGCATGACGTGCTGCTGCCACGCAAGCCAGCCCACCGGCAGCACGAGGAACGGCGCGGACACGACGAGCGCCCAGCAGATCACCTGCCAGCCGCCGATCTGGCGCGCGAGGCGGGCGCCTTCCGCATAGCCGAGCGCGCCGATGCCGACCGCGACGAGCATCAGCGCGTCGCCGGCCTGCACGGTGCCGCCGCCGTCGCGCAGCGCGAACGCGATCACCAGCGCGCTGCCGGCCACCGCGCTGATCCAGAACGCCCTCGATGGCCGCTCGTGCGACAGCCACGCCGCGTACAGCGCGACGAACAGCGGCTGCAGCCCGTTGACGACCGCGCCGTGCGCGGCCGGCACGGTTTTCATCGACCAGGCGGAGAAGACGGGATACGCAATGATCACGCCGGCCGACGTGATCGCGAGGCTTTTCAGTTGCGCGCGGGTCGGCGGCCGCTCGCGGCGCCACCACAGCAGCAGCGCGGCCGGCACCGAGGCGGCGAGCGCGCGGCCGAGCCCGTTGAGCAGCGGATTGAGTTCGGACACGACGATGCGCGTCATCGGCAGCGTCAGGCTGAAGATCATCACGCCGATCAGGCCGAGCAGCATGCCGCGTGTTTCGCGTGAATTCATGTCGTGGGCGTCTCCGTATTGGCCGTTGTTATCGTCGGGGCGGCGGGCCGCTCAGCGCAGCGTGCGCGCGCCCTGCGGCGTGTCGAATTCGGCGACGAGCACGGGCGGGCCGTCGGCGGATTCGAGGTCGAGCAGGTGGGCGGCGCCGAGCCAGTCGAGCTGTGCGCGGACGAGGTCCGCCTGCGGATGGGCGCCCTTGAGCGTTTTCAGCGCGACGCCGTCGTGCGGCAGCGCATCGGCCGGGTGGCGCGGGCCGTCCCACTGGATCAGCGACGGCACGAGGCCGTCGCCGGCTCCCTGCCACGCGGGGAACGCGCCGTCGTCGGGCACCGACAGGCCCCAGCCCAGGTCGCCGCGCCGCATCGCGACGATGGGCGGGATGCGGGCCGGATACTGGCTCTGCCACAGCGCCAGCTGGCGCGGGCGGTCGACGCGGGCGACCCAGTGCGCGAGAAACGGGCCCTGCGCGAGCCGCGCGTGCATCGCAGGATCGTCGAGGCCGAACAGCCGCGCACGCGGCGGCGCGTCGTCCGGCGCGGGCGCGTCGGGGTCGATCGCGATCACTTCGAGGTAGAGCCCGCCCCATACGCCGAACAGCGCATTGTGGGTCCGCATCAGCGGATGCCGGCCGCCGCCGGCCGGCTCGATGCCGAGCGCGCCGGCGACATGGCGTACACCGTCGTCGAGCGTGCGCGCGGCGATCACGAGATGGTCGAGGGTCAGGGAGCGGGCTGGCATGAACGTCGGTCGGGAAGCGAAAGTGTCATGGTGGGCGGGTGACGCGCCGGTTGGCTGCCGGGCCGGCCGGCGTACCGGCCGCGACCCTGGCGGGCGGACGCGGCGCCCGATGCGGCGGGCCGGAACGGCGGCCGCACGGTCGCCATTTCGGTCAACTGTAATCGTCGATACCGGCACAGTAACGGTACAATCGACGCGATAGCCTTCGGTACAGTTGTGTTGGAGCCGCCGCTCATGTCCACCGTCCCACTCGCCCAGATTCCCGCGCCGCACGATACGGCCACGCTCACGCTCGTCGACCAGCTCGTCCAGTGGGCGCGGCGGCGCATCGACGAACGCGTGTTCCGTCCCGGCATGCGGATGCCGTCGATCCGCAAGCTCGCGCTCGACAAGAGCGTGTCGCGCTTCACCGTCGTCGAGGCGTACGAGCGCCTCGTCGCGCAGGGCTACCTCGATTCGCGGCGCGGCTCGGGTTTCTACGTACGCGAGCGCACGGCCGGCCCGCAGCCGACCGACAACGTGGCGCGCGTGGCCGAGGCCGCGCCCGTGCACAACACGATCGACGTCGTCTGGCTGCTGCGCAACATGCTGCATACCGTCAGCCCGGAAAAGGGGCCCGGTCTCGGCTACCTGCCGGGCCGCTGGCTCGACGGCGAACTGATTACCGGCGCGCTGCGCGCGCTCGGGCGCCAGGCCGGCGCGCAGATGCTCGGCTTCGGCACCGCGCAGGGCTTCCTGCCGCTGCGCCAGCAACTGCAGACGCGCCTCGCCGAAGTCGAGATCGGCGCGAAGCCCGAGCAGATCGTGCTGGTATCGGGCATCACGCAGGCGATCGACCTGATCTCGCGGATCTACGTGCAGCCGGGCGACGCGGTGATCGTCGGCGATCCGGCGTGGTTCCAGATGTTCGGCCGCTTTGCCGCGCAGGGCGCGCAACTCGTCGGGATGCCGTACACGCCGGACGGCCCCGATCTCGACGCGCTCGAAACGCTCGTGCAGATGTGGCGGCCGAAGATGCTCGTGATCAACTCGGTGCTGCAGAACCCGACCGGCACGTCGCTGTCGGCGGCGCAGGCGTTCCGGATCCTGAAGCTCGCCGAGGCATACGACTTCCTCGTCGTCGAGGACGACGTGTACGGCGACCTGTGTCCGCCGAGCTATGCGGCCACGCGCCTCGCGAGCCTCGACCAGTTGAAGCGCGTGATCTACCTCGGCAGCTATTCGAAGACGCTGGCCGCCAACCTGCGGGTCGGCTATGTCGCGTGCGCGCCGGAGATCGCGAAGGCGGTCACCGACCAGAAGATGCTGGTCGGGATGACGACGCCCGAGCTCAACGAGCGCGTGCTCTACAAGATCCTGACCGAGGGACATTACCGGCGCCACGTCGAGCGGCTGCGCGCGCGGCTCGACGGCGTGCGCGACAAGACTGCCCGGATGCTCGAGCGCACGGGGCTCGGGCTCTTCACGATGCCGGCGGCCGGGATGTTCCTGTGGGCCGACACGGGCGTCGATTCGGATGCGCTCGCGGCGGTCGCGCACGAGGCCGGCTTCCTGCTCACCCCCGGCAGCCTGTTCTCGCCGCAGCAATCGCCGTCCACGTGGATGCGCTTCAACGTCGCGAACTGCGGCGATCCGGCGCTGCCGGGCCTGCTGTCGCGCTATATCGACTCGGCCATGCGGCGCGCGTCGTGACGCGGCGCGGCGCGCCGGCCCTTGAAATCGCGCGCGCGGTCCCCAGATACGCGCGCAAACCGCTTGCGCCAGGCGGTCGTCCTTCGCCGGGCCGGCATCGCCCGGCGGGCGCCTGCGCCACACCCTTCAAGTTCAAGTAAGAGGAAACAGCATCCATGGCACACGAAACGATGAGCTTTCAGGCAGAGGTCAAGCAACTCCTCCACCTGATGATTCATTCGCTCTACAGCAACAAGGAAATCTTCCTGCGCGAACTGGTGTCGAACGCGTCCGACGCGGCCGACAAGCTGCGTTTCGAAGGGCTCGCCGACAACGCGCTGTACGAGAACGATCCGAACGTGCGCATCCGCATCGCCTACGACAAGGCTGCGCGCACGATCACGATCGACGACAACGGCATCGGCATGAGCCGCGACGAGGCGATCGCGAACCTCGGCACGATCGCGCGTTCGGGCACCAAGGAATTCTTCACGAAGCTGTCCGGCGACCAGCAGAAGGATGCGGCGCTGATCGGCCAGTTCGGCGTCGGTTTCTACTCGGGCTTCATCGTCGCGGACCGGATCACGGTCGAGACGCGCCGCGCGGGCCTGCCGGCGAGCGAGGCCGTGCGCTGGGAAAGCGCGGGCGAGGGCGATTTCACGATCGACGCGATCGAGCGCACGCAGCGCGGCACGACGATCACGCTGCACCTGCGCGAAGGCGAGGACGAGCTGCTGTCGTCGCACCGCCTGAAGTCGATCATCCAGAAGTACTCCGACCACATCGCGCTGCCGATCCTGATGCAGAAGGAAGAATGGGATCAGGAAAAGGGCGAGATGGTCCTGAAGGACGAGGACGAGACGGTCAACCAGGCGAGCGCGCTGTGGACGCGTTCGAAGAGCGACGTCACCGACGAGCAGTACACCCAGTTCTACCAGCACATCGCGCACGACCACCAGGATCCGCTGACGTGGACGCACAACCGCGTCGAGGGTCGCAGCGAGTACACGCAGCTGCTGTTCGTGCCGGCGCACGCGCCGTTCGACCTGTGGAACCGCGACTACCGCGGCGGCCTGAAGCTGTACGTGAAGCGCGTGTTCATCATGGACGACGCCGAGCAGTTGCTGCCGCAATACCTGCGTTTCGTGAAGGGCGTGGTCGATTCGGCGGACCTGCCGCTGAATGTATCGCGTGAAATCCTGCAGGAAAGCCGCGACGTGAAGGCGATCCGCGAAGGCGTGACGAAGCGCGCGCTGTCGATGCTCGAGGAACTCGCGAACGCGGAAGAGGATGCCGGCAAGGAGAAGTACAAGACCTTCTGGGGCGCGTTCGGCCAGGTGCTGAAGGAAGGCCTCGGCGAGGATCACGCGAACCGCGAGCGTATCGCGAAGCTGCTGCGCTTCGCGTCGACGCACGGCGATACCGACGTGCAGGACGTGTCGCTCGCCGACTACGTGTCGCGCATGAAGCCCGAGCAGAGCAAGATCTACTACGTGACGGCCGATGCATGGCAGGCCGCGAAGAACAGCCCGCATCTCGAGGTGTTCCGCAAGAAGGGCGTCGAGGTGCTGCTGCTGACCGATCGCGTCGACGAATGGATGCTGTCGTTCCTGCAGGAATTCGACGGCAAGCCGCTCGCGAGCGTGGCGCGCGGCGACCTCGACCTCGGCGAGCTGAATGACGAGGAAAAGAAGGCGCAGGAACAGGCGGGCGAGGCGATCAAGCCCGTCGTCGAGAAGATGAAGGAAGCGCTCGGCGACAAGGTGAAGGAGGTGCGCGTGACGTTCCGCCTGACCGATTCGCCGTCGTGCCTCGTCGCGGACGACAACGACATGAGCGGCTACCTGCAGCGGATGCTGAAGGCGGCCGGCCAGAACGCGCCGGCGATGCAGCCGATCCTCGAGATCAATCCGGAACACGCGCTCGTGAAGCAGTTGAACGCCGACAGCGCCGATTTCGGCGACTGGTGCCACCTGCTGTTCGACCAGGCGCTGCTGGCGGAAGGCGGCACGCTCGACGATCCGGCGAGCTTCGTGAAGCGGACCAACGCGCTGCTGCTGTCGCGGGCCGCGTGAACGCGCGCATGCGCTTCGACGGCGGGCAGGCCGGCTGGCGCGAGACGCCGCGGCCGGGCTGCACGCTCGACCAGCGCGACTGGCTGACGCGCGGCGGATCGCTGACCGCGCATCTCGCGCGGCTTGGCCGCGTGAACGTGCGGGTGACGCGCGAGGCCGTCGACTGCCCGTGGTTCGACGAGCCGGACGCGCTTGCCTGTGCGCCGCGCGCGCCGATGTGGGTGCGCGAGGTGATCCTGTCGGTTGACGGCACGCCGTACGTGGCCGCGCACAGCATCGCGCCGCTTGCCGCCAGCAAGGGCGTGTGGCAGGCGATGCGGCGGCTGCGCACGCGGCCGCTCGCGGAGCTGCTGTACAGCGATCCGCAGGTCGAGCGCTCGGCGCTCGTCAGCCGGCGCGTGATTGCCGGGCATCCGCTGTATGCGCTGGCGAGCCATGCGCTCGGCGCGGGCGTGCGCGCGCCGCATGCATTCGCCGCGCGGCGCTCGGTGTTCCAGCGTCACGGCAAGCCGCTGATGGTGACCGAATGCATGCTGCCGGCGCTGTGGCGTCATCTCGACGCGCACGGCGACGGGCCCCGATCCGTCGGGCCGCGTGGAGACGCATGATGCTGCAGGGGTTTCCGCCGGTCGTCGGGCCGGATACGCACACGATGATACTCGGCAGTTTTCCGGGCGAGGCGTCGCTCGACGCCGTGCAGTATTACGCGCATCCGCGCAACCAGTTCTGGCGGCTGCTCGGTACGGTGCTCGGCGAGCACGGGTTGCACGAGCTGGCATACGACGCGCGGCTCGCACGCGTGCTCGCGCACGGCATCGGCATCTGGGACGTGCTCGCCGCGTGCCATCGTGAAGGCAGCCTCGATTCGGCGATTCGCAACGCGGCGCCGAACGATTTCGATTCGCTGCGAGAACATGCGCCATTGCTGAAGCGCGTGTGCTTCAACGGCAAGACGGCCGGGCGGTTCGCCGACGTGATCGGCCGGGCCGGGTACGACACGCTCGTGCTGCCTTCGTCGAGCCCGGCGAATGCGATGCTGTCGTTCGAGCAGAAGCTCGCGCAGTGGCGGGGGATTGGCGGCTGACGTCGGCAAAAGTGCCGTGAACGGCGGGCATCGCGCCCGACGCTCGATTGTTCTTGCGCCATCTTCATCTGGGCGGCTCGCCCTTGATCCGGCGTACCGTAGTCGGCGGTGCGATCCAGCCCTGCCTGCGATCGGCAAGCCTCATCCCGATCCCGAGCGTTTCGCCGTCATGCAAGACACGCTCGGTGGCAGAAGCAGTTCTTGCTCGACGTCGACCGATGGAGCGGTGACGGCTTTCAGGTAACTTCCCCCGACACGGTTGAGACGCATTGTCGACCGAGCTAACCGTTTTCGTGCACTGACCGAGCGACAGCGTATGACGGTGGATCTGTCCCTGGCGTTCCGCACGCCCCACCAATGCTATCCTCTCGTCCGCTTATCCAGCATCACCCAGCGAGATTCACACATGACCCGACTGATCAAGCGCGCGTCCGCCGAGGCGCGCGCGTTCAAGCAAGGCAAGCCGTCCTCCTACAACGGCTCCGAAAAACTCCAGCCGCCGCGCGTGAAGCGCCGCCCGGACATCGACGAACACGACGACGTGCCGGTGCTCGAAGCGCCGCGCAAGCCGCGCTTCGCGCCCGTCACGTTCTCGGAAGAGGGCGGCGTGCGCTTCCTGCACTTCGGCACCGAATGGGTGCAGGGCGCGATGCGTATCTCGAAGCCGCTGCATATCGAGCTCGAATACGCGCAGCAGATGATGGCGTGGCTGCTGTTCCTCGAAACGCCCGAGCGGATCGTCCAGCTCGGGCTCGGCACCGGCGCGCTGACCAAGTTCTCGCATCGCTTCCTGTCGAATGCGAAGGTCGAGGCCGTCGAGCTGAATCCGGCCGTGATCGTCGCCGCGCGCACGATGTTCGCGCTGCCGCCTGACGACGCGCGTCTCGCCGTGCATGAAGCCGACGCATGGGATTTCGTCAACGATCCGGCCAACCGCGGCACGACGGGCGCGATCCAGATCGACCTGTACGACGCGACCGCACGCGGCCCCGTGCTCGACAGCGTCGCGTTCTACCGCGCGGTGCGCGGCTGCCTCGCCGACGCGGGCATCGCGACGATCAACCTGTTCGGCGATCACCCGAGCTTCGTACGCAACATGAAGCACCTGAACGCGGCATTCGATCACCGCGTGATCGCGCTGCCGGAAGTGCACGACGGCAACCGGATCGCGGTCGCCTTCTCGGGCCCCGCGCTCGACGTGCCGTTCGTGCAGCTCGACGCGCGTGCGAAGCTGATCGAGGACACGCTGAAGCTGCCCGCCCGCAAGTGGGTGAAAGCCTTGAAAGAAACGACCGGCGCGCGCGACGCCTCGTTCGCGATCTGACGCTTCATGCGCCGGCGGCATGCCGGTGCAACCACGCGACAAGGGGCGGATCACCTCGGGTTCGCCCCCGCTTGACCGCGTGCTCGCGGCTCCTATACTGGCGCGAAGCCAGGGGAGCCGCAGCCTACCCGTTTTGCGCTCCTCTCGGCGCCGTACCCGCTCAACAAGATCGATAACCGGGAAAGATGAGGAGACGTCATGGCTCACGATGCCGACGCCAACCGGGCCGCGAAGCGCTGGCTCTGGCTGCTGGTCCTGCCGCTGATTGCGATGGTCTGGGTGCCGTCGTACAGCAGGATCGAACCGCAGTTGTTCGGTTTTCCGTTTTTCTACTGGTACCAGCTGCTTTGGGTCTTCATTAGCGCGGTGATCACCGCGTTCGTCTATTTCAAGACCAGAAATGCGTGGAAGGCGAGCGGCCCGCAGGGAGGTGCGCGATGAATCTCGGCGCAACCTTCGTCTTCGTCCTGCTTTTCATCGGCGTCACCATCATCGGCTTCCTGGCCGCGAACTGGCGGCGCGGCGATCTCGCCCACCTCGACGAATGGGGCCTCGGCGGACGCCGCTTCGGCACGATCGTCACGTGGTTCCTGCTCGGCGGCGATCTCTATACGGCATACACGTTCGTCGCGGTGCCCGCGCTCGTGTTCGGCGCCGGCGCGATGGGCTTCTTCGCGCTGCCGTATACGATCCTGATCTATCCGTTCGCGTTCGTCGTGTTCCCGAAACTGTGGAGCATCGCGAAGCGGCACCGCTACGTGACGGCCGCCGATTTCGTCAATGCACGCTACGGCAGCCGGATGCTCGCGCTGGCGATCGCGGTGACGGGCATCGTCGCGACGATGCCGTACATCGCGCTGCAACTGGTCGGCATCGAAGTGGTGATCGGCGCGCTCGGCTTCGACACGACCGGCTTCGTCGGCGATCTGCCGCTGATCATCGCGTTCGCGATCCTCGCCGCCTACACGTATACGTCGGGGCTGCGCGCGCCCGCGATGATCGCGATCGTGAAGGATATCCTGATCTACGTCACGATCGCCGCGGCAGTCATCGTGATTCCCGCGAAGCTCGGCGGTTTCGGACACATCTTCGCGAGCGTGCCGCCCGCGAAGCTGCTGCTGAAGGCGCCGGATGCGGCGAGCCTGAACGGCTACAGCGCGTACGCGACGCTCGCGATCGGCTCGGCGCTCGCGCTGTTCCTGTATCCGCACTCGGTCACGGCGATCCTGTCGTCGTCGTCGGGCAACTCGATCCGCCGCAACATGGCGATGCTGCCCGCGTACTCGTTCGTGCTCGGCCTGCTCGCGCTGCTCGGCTACATGGCGCTCGCATCGGGCGTGAAGGACATGCCGCAGTACGCGCCGTACTTCAAGGCGTTCGGCCCGAACTTCGCGGTGCCCGCGCTGTTCCTCGAGTATTTCCCGTCATGGTTCGTCGGCGTCGCGTTCGCGGCGATCGGCATCGGCGCGCTGGTGCCGGCGGCCATCATGTCGATCGCGGCCGCGAACCTGTACACGCGCAACATCCACCGCGAGTTCGTGAACCGCAACATGTCGCACGAACAGGAAACGCACGTCGCGAAGCTCGTGTCGCTGATCGTGAAGGTCGGCGCGGTCGCGTTCATCCTCGGGCTGCCGCTGACCTACGCGATCCAGCTGCAGCTGCTCGGCGGCATCTGGATCATCCAGACGCTGCCGGCGATCGTGCTCGGCCTGTATACGCGCATGCTTGATCACCGCGGCCTGCTGGCCGGCTGGGCGGCGGGCATCGTGTGCGGCACGTGGATGGCGGTCTCGCTGAAGCTCGCGAGTTCGATCTTCACGATCCACCTGTTCGGCCTCGCGATTCCCGGCTATGCGGCCGTGTGGTCGTTGATCGTGAACCTGGTGGTGTCGGTGGTGGTGAGCGTGCTGGTGCGTGCGATGGGCATGGCGCATGCGGAGGATCGCACGCGGCCGGAGGATTATCTCGACGTCGTCGAGGGCTGATTCCCCCACCTGCTGTTGCAGTTTCGACACGACGCCCGCGACGCAAGTCGCGGGCGTTTTGCATGGGGCGCCGCGAATGCCCCGTGTGGCCGTGCATCCTTTTGCGCCGATCTCCAAGCGATTCTAGGGCGTCCGAGCCGTGGCGAAAATCGGTGCAAGACCGATTGGGAGGCGCGTGGCCCGCTTGCCAATAATGCGTCCCGCCCGGCTGAACCGGGTGATTCGATCTCCACACGATCCGACTATATGAGGGACGCAATGACGAAGATTTGGGTTCTGGTATTGGGCATGTGCTGCGTGGCGCTGGCCGGCTGCGTCAACGCGTACTACCGGTGAGGCGCGCCATGAGAGTCCTGCTGATGTGGGCGCTCGTCGCGCCGATCCTGCTCGCCGGTTGCGCGAACATGTACTACCGTTGACGGCGGGCCGCGATGAAAACGATCTTGTCGGCCGCCATGCTGTGTGTGGCGCTTGCCGGCTGCATTTCGGTGTACGGCCCCGGGCAGCGCTACGCGGCGCGCGATGCGCCGGCTGAAAAACACGGCGAGGCCGACGGTGCGGCCGGCGCGGCCGACTCGTCCGGCAGTGACGCCGCATCGCGCATCGTGATCGGCAATCGCAAGTATGACGAAGTGTGGGCGACGGTTGCGCAGTTCTACGCGGACCACAAGCTGGCGGTGCGCGTCAGCGATCGCGATGCGGGGCTCGTCGCCGCCGCGTATGCAGATTATCCGAACGCGGACAACTTTCTGGATTGTTCCGGGCTGAAGCAGACGTCGAACGTGACGCACACGCTGAAGGTCGTCACGCGCATCGACGAAGCGACGCAAGGCGTAACCGTGTCGATCGACGTCGCGGGCATGGCCGGCGTGGTAGCGGCCGGCAAGCAGAAGGGCGCGCGTGTCGCGTGCCGCTCGAACGGCACGTTCGAGCAGGCGCTGGCGGAGGTGTTGCGCAAGTGACGGGCTCGCCCGGACGCCGCGGTTGCGCGCGGTCCGGGCGGCCGACGCGTGCGTTACTGGCCCGCGCGTTTCGCGAGGTCGTCGCGCTGCGACAGATCCTCGACGTTGACCATCCAGTGCACGCCGAAACGATCCTTTGCCATCCCGAAGCCGAGCGCCCAGAACGTCTTGCCGAACGGCATCGTCACTTCGCCGCCGTCGGCGAGCGCGTTGAACAGCTTCCGGGCTTCCTCGACCGTCGCCGGGTTCAGCGACAGCGAATAGCCGGCGTGCATGCCGCCGCCGGGCTGGCTGCAATCACCATCCGAGCACATGATCATCGAGTCGCCGATCGTGAAGCTCGCGTGCATCACCTTGTCGGCCATCTCCGGCGTCATCGGGTAGTCGGGGTTCGGCGGCGCGTCCTTGAAGTGCATCTTGAACATCGTCTTCGCACCGAGCGCCTTTTCGTAGAACTGAAGGGCTTCGTCGGCACGACCGTAGAACGTCAGGTACGGTTGAACTTGCATCGTTGTCTCCTGTGATGGGCCGGCCCGCGCATCCGCGCGGGTGCGGCATCGTGCAAGACTGACTGGGGAAGGGCGCATCGGGAAGCGGCCGTCGCACCCGTGACGTGGATTGTAGTGCGCGTGCTTGACGATGGAATGAAAAATAAAAACGGCCGCGAACCTGACGTTCGCGGCCGTGTGCGCCGTGCTTGCCGACGGCTGTTGTCAGCGTTGCCGACAGCCGGCGACGCTTATCGCGGCTCAGCGCAGCGAGTCGATCAGCTTCTCGAGCTTCACCGCATCGGCGGCGAATACGCGGATGCCTTCCGCGAGCTTTTCGGTTGCCATCGCGTCGTCGTTCAACTGGAAGCGGAACGCTGCCTCGTCGATCGCGACGCGCGTGGCGGGCTGGTCCTGCAGCGCTTCCGGCGACAGCTTGCGCGTGACGGTCTCGTTGCTGTCCTGCAGCTTCTGCAGCAAGTCGGGACTGATCGTCAGCAGGTCGCAGCCGGCCAGCTCGGTGATCTGGCTGGTCGTGCGGAAGCTCGCGCCCATCACTTCGGTCGTGTAGCCGAACGTCTTGTAGTACGTGTAGATGCGGCGCACCGATTGCACGCCCGGATCGTTCGCGCCGCCGTCCTTCTCTTCATTCCACGCTGCGCCGGCCTGCTTCTTGTACCAGTCGTAGATGCGGCCGACGAACGGCGAGATCAGTTGCGCGCCGGCTTCCGCGCACGCGGCGGCCTGCACGAGCGAGAAAAGCAGGGTCATGTTGCACTTGATCCCGTCCTTCTGCAGCACTTCGGCCGCGCGGATGCCTTCCCAGGTCGACGCGAGCTTGATCAGGATGCGTTCGCGGCCGATGCCGGCTGCTTCGTACAGCTTGATGAGCTCGCGGCCCTTGTCGATCGAGCGTTGCGTGTCGAACGACAGGCGCGCATCGACCTCGGTCGACACGCGGCCCGGGATCAGCTTCAGGATCTCGGTGCCGAATGCGATCAGCAGGCGGTCGATGATGAAATCGGTGCTTTCGGTGCGGTGATCGCGGACGGTCTTCTCGAGGATCGGCTTGTACGCATCCTTCTGGACGGCCTTGAGGATCAGCGACGGGTTCGTGGTCGCGTCCTGCGGCTGGTATTGCGCGAGCTGCTGGAAATCGCCCGTGTCGGCGACGACGGTCGTGTACTGCTTCAGCTGGTCGAGTGCGGTAGTCATGGCGATTCGGAAGAAGGGCGCAAGGCGCCGGGTTCTCACGGGCCGCGCGAGCGCGGCGGCGAAGCGAAGCGGCGCCGGGCGCCGCCTCCGATCCGCTATTCTAGGCCCGATTCGTGTCGGACACGTTCTGGCGTGTCCGTTGGCCGCGGCGCCGGGCGCCGCGCCGCGTCACGCGGGGCGGCGCGCGTTCAGGATCACCTGCGTGACGATCCCCGCGACGAGTCCCCAGAATGCCGAGCCGATCGACAGCAGCGTGAGGCCCGACGCGGTGACCATGAACGTGACGAGCGCGGCTTCGCGCTGCTTCACGTCCTGCATCGCGTTCGCGAGCCCGCTCATGATCGAGCCGAACAGCGCGAGCGCGGCGACGGAGACGACGAGCGCCTTCGGCAACGCGGCGAACAGCGCGGCGATCGTCGCGCCGAAGATCCCCGCGATCAGGTAGAACGTGCCGCACCACACGGCGGCCGTATAGCGCTTCGCGCGATCCTCGTGCGCTTCCGGGCCGGTGCAGATCGCGGCCGTGATCGCCGCGAGGTTCACGCCGTGCGAGCCGAACGGCGCGAGCAGCAGCGACGCGAGGCCGGTGGTCGCGATCAGCGGCGACGACGGCGTCTGATAGCCGTCCGCGCGCAGCACCGCGATGCCCGGCACGTTCTGCGACGCCATCGCGACGACGAACAGCGGAATCCCGATGCTGACGATCGACGCGAACGAGAACGCGGGCATCGTGAACACGGGCTTCGCGAGCGCGATGCGAAAGCCGCTGAAGTCGAGCAGGCCGAGGCCGCCGGCCACCGCCGTGCCGACGACCAGCGTCGTCACGATCGCATAGCGCGGCGCGAGCCGCTTGACGATCAGGTACGTGAAGAACATCGCGAGCACGAGCGCGGTCTGGAACTGCGCGGCGCGGAAGATCTCGATGCCGATCTCGAACAGGATGCCCGCGAGCAGCGCGGCGGCGATGCCGGCCGGAATCTTGCGCATCAGCGTGTCGAACAGCCCGCTCACGCCGATGGCCGTCAGCAGCACCGCACAGACGACGAACGCACCGATCGCCTCGGGGTAGGGCACGCCGGGCAGCGATGCGATCAGGAGCGCGGCGCCGGGCGTCGACCACGCAACGACGACGGGCGCGCGAAAGCGCAGCGACAGGCCGATCGTCGTCAGCGCCATGCCGATCGACAGCGCCCAGATCCATGACGAGATCTGCGCATCGGTGAGGTGGGCGGCGCGGCCGGCCTGGAACATCAGCACGAGCGAGCTCGTGTAGCCCGTCATCATCGCGACGAAGCCGGCGACGAGTGCCGAGACGGAGGTGTCGGCGAAAAAGCGGCGGCCGCCGGCGCGGCTGGCGCTCGCGGTGGGCGAGGGGTTCATGCTGTCTCCGGGGGAGGCCGCTCGGACGCGGCCTTCGTGTCTTGGTGGTGGGGCGTTACTTGCTGAGGGCGCGCATCGCGGTTTCGAGGCCCGCGAGCGTGAGCGGGTACATGCGATGGCCGAGCAGGTCGCGGATCACCGCGACCGACTGCCGGTATTCCCATAGCCGCTCGGGCTCGGGATTCAGCCATGCATGATGCGGGAACTGGTCGGCGAGCCGGCGCAGCCACACCGCGCCGGCTTCGGGGTTGTTGTATTCGACCGAGCCGCCGGGCTGCAGCACCTCGTACGGGCTCATCGTCGCGTCGCCGACGAAGATCAGCTTGTAGTCGGGCGTGAACTTGTGGAGCACGTCCCACGTCGCGGTGCGCTCCGAGTGGCGGCGGCGGTTGTTCTTCCACAGGTGGTCGTACACGCAGTTGTGGAAGTAGAAGAATTCCAGGTGCTTGAATTCGGCCTTCGCGGCCGAGAACAGCTCCTCGGTGCGCTTGATGTGGTCGTCCATCGAGCCGCCCACGTCGAGCAGCATCAGCACCTTCACGTTGTTGTGGCGCTCGGGCACCATCCGGAGATCGAGCCAGCCCGCGTTCGCGGCCGTGCTGCGGATCGTGCCGGGCAGGTCGAGTTCCTCGGCCGCGCCTTCGCGCGCGAAGCGGCGCAGCCGCCGCAGCGCGACCTTGATGTTGCGCGTGCCGATCTCGACGGAATCGTCGTAGTCACGGTACGCGCGCGCTTCCCACACCTTCACCGCGGTGCGGTTGCCGTTCGACGGGCCGCCGATGCGCACGCCTTCCGGGTTGAATCCGCCGTGCCCGAACGGCGACGTGCCGCCGGTGCCGATCCACTTGTTGCCGCCCTCGTGGCGTTCCTTCTGCTCGTCGAGCAGTTGCTTCAGGCGCTCCATCAGCTTGTCGAGGCCGCCCATCGCTTCGATCTGCGCCTTTTCCTCCGGCGACAGTTCGCGTTCGAGGCGCTTCTCGAGCCAGTCGAGCGGGATGTCGAACGCCTCGGAGGGCAGCGTGGATACGCCGTGGAAATACGCGCCGAACGCCTGGTCGAACTTGTCGAAGTACTGCTCGTCCTTGACGAGCGTCATCCGGGCGAGGAAGTAGAACGCATCGATCGACGGCGAAATCAGCCCGGCCTTCAGCGATTCGAGCAGCGTCAGGTATTCCTTCACCGAGACGGGCAGCTTGGCTGCGCGCAGCGCGTAGAAGAAATTGAGCAGCATGGCCGGGCCTTCGCGGGTTGAGGGGGGTTACCGGTTGTGCCGGTTCATGTAGACGAGGCGCTCGAGCAGGCTCAGGTCCTGCTCGTTCTTCAGCAGCGCGCCCGCGAGCGGCGGCACGATCTGCTTCGCGTCCGCGCCGCGCAGCGCGTCGGCCGGGATGTTCTCGGCGAGCAGCAGCTTCAGCCAGTCGAGCAGTTCGGACGTCGACGGCTTCTTCTTCAGGCCCGACACGCCGCGCAATTCGAAGAAACTCTCGAGCGCCGCGCGCAGCAGTTCCTCGCGGATGTCCGGGAAGTGAACCGCGACGATCTTCTGCATCGTCGACGGATCGGGAAACTGGATGTAGTGGAAGAAGCAGCGGCGCAGGAATGCGTCGGGCAGCTCCTTCTCGTTGTTCGACGTGATGATGACGAGCGGGCGGTGCTTCGCGCGAACCGTTTCGCGCGTCTCGTACACGTGGAATTCCATCCGGTCGAGCTCGCGCAGCAGGTCGTTCGGGAATTCGATGTCGGCCTTGTCGATCTCGTCGATCAGCAGCACGCTCGGGTGCTCGGCGTCGAACGCCTGCCACAGCACGCCCTTCACGATGTAGTTCGAGATATCCTTCACGCGTTCGTCGCCGAGCTGCGAATCGCGCAGCCGCGAGACGGCGTCGTATTCGTACAGGCCCTGCTGCGCCTTCGTCGTCGACTTGATGTGCCACTGCAGCAGCGGCATGTCGAGCGCGGCGGCGACTTCCTCGGCGAGCATGGTCTTGCCGGTGCCGGGCTCGCCCTTGATCAGCAGCGGGCGTTGCAGCGTCAGCGCGGCATTGACCGCGAGCTTCAGATCGTCGGTGGCGACGTAGTGCGAGGACCCTTCGAAACGCATGGCGGCGCTCTTCTCAATCGGGGAAAAAAACCCAGTATAAGTCAGAAGGGCTGTCCGGTTGGGCCGCGCCCGCGTATCGTTGCAGGGCTGTGGCGGGGCGAGCGGGGGTGCCTTATGGACGCGTTCCCCGTCGGCGCGGTACAATCTGGCCGTTTTTTTTGGCCTGCGTGGCGACCTGACAAGCAAAACGGCGCGGGCCGTTGCCGCTATGGCGCCAGTTTCCCCTCAAGCTAGGTTACAAGAGCTATGAACAAATTCGTCGGCAAACACGTCGTTGTCGCAGCGCTCGTGGCGCTCGCGGGCAGCGCGCAGGCGGCCGGTGTGGTCGGCAACCCGAAGGACGGGGCGAGCAAGGCCGCCATGTGCATCGGTTGCCACGGCATCCAGGACTACCGCGCGGCGTACCCGGAGGTCTACCGGGTGCCTGTCCTCGGCGGCCAGAACCAGCAATACCTCGAGAACGCGCTGAAGGCCTACCGCAAGAAGGATCGTCACTTCCCGTCGATGAATGCGATCGCCGGCTCGCTGACGGATCAGGACATCGCGGATCTGGCGGCCTACTACGCCGCCCAGAAGGCCGACTCGAAGGACAACCCCTACAAGTAAGCGCGCGCCGCCGATCTCTCCGGCGGGACAGGAGCATTCATGAACAACGCATTCAAGACGGCGGCGGCTGCACTGGTGGCCGGCCTCGCGATCGGGTCCGCGCATGCGGCAGATACCGTGAAGGGCAAGGAACTGGTCGAGTCGCACAACTGCGCGGCCTGCCACGGCGCGCAGATGAACAAGCCGATCAACGCGGAATACCCGCGCCTCGCCGGCCAGCACGCCGACTATCTGGTGTGGGCGATGCGCCAGTACCAGATGGGCCTGACGAATCCGCTGCTCGGCCGCAACAACGCGATCATGCAGGCGCAGGTGCAGAGCCTGTCGGTCAGCGACATGAAGGACATCGCGGCCTACATCGAGTCGCTGAAAGAAACCGATCTCGTATTCAAGAAGTAAGCGCGGCGGGCCCGAACGGCTCGCGCGGCAGGAAAGCGTACCCCGCCTCGGCGGGGTATTTTTTTGTCCGCGGCCCGGCGCCCGGGCCGCGCTGCTCAGTCGCGCGACGCGCGGCGCAGGATGCGCTGCAGGTACGCGTCGGTATCGGGCGGCGTGTTCGTGCGCTGGGCTTCCCAGATCGTCTCGCCGAGGCATTCCATGATCGCGTGCTGCGCGTCGTGGGTCGAGTCGAGCTTCGCCGCGAGCTTGTCGTGCGCGGCGCGGATGCCGGGCGGCTGGTCGATCGACAGTTGCTCGCTGATCGCGAGGTGCATCGACAGGTGCAGGAACGGGTTCGTGCGACCTTCCTCGGGCGTGTACTCGCGCGCGGCGGCCCCGCCGGCGTCGGCGAGTTCGTCGTGGTATTCGGGATGCTCGACGATCCAGTCGGCCGCCATCGCTTCCAGCGGCGTCAGGATCTCGCCGGCGCGCTGCTTGCGCCAGGTCTCGGTGAAAAAGCGACGCACTTCGTCGCGGCTTGGATTGAACATGGTGGGGAAACGTCGTGATTCGGACGGCGTCGTGCCGCGTCGGGCATTGTACGCCGGGTCGGCGGACGGCGCTGGCGGCCGGCGGGAGCGGCCGCGCGGTGGCGGTGGCAGCTGTGGCAGAGGTCGCCCGCGCGGTGCCGGTGCGCGGCACCGGCTCGCCGCCGGGGCAGCGCGCTTGGCTCGCCACCGCCGCGCCGTTACACTCGATCGATTTTCCCGCCGCCAAGTCGATCGCACCCGTCCCGTCATGACCGCCGCCGCCCGTCCTTCGTCCGCCGCCCTGCAGGGCACGTTCTACGTCGCGCTGTCCGCCGCCGCATTCGGCGCGATGGCGATTTTCGGCCGCTATGCGTATGCGGCCGGCGTCGATGTGCTCGGACTGCTGATCGTGCGCTTCGCGATCGGCGGCGCGGTGCTCGCCGCGATCGCGCGGCACCGCCGCGTTGCGTGGCCGCGCGGGCGTGCGCTCGCGCCCATCGTGGCGATGGGCGCGCTCGGCTACGTCGGCCAGTCGTTCTGTTACTTCAGCGCGCTGCAGCATGCGCAGGCGAGTCTCGTCGCGCTGCTGCTGTACCTGTATCCGGCCTTCGTCACGCTGCTGGCCGCATGGTGGCTCGGCGAGCGCCTCACGCGCGCGAAAGCCTTCGCGCTCGTGCTGTGCGTCGCGGGTTCGGCGCTGATGGTCGGCGGCGGGCATGGCGAACCGCTCGGGATCGCGCTCGCGCTGGCCTCCGCGGTGATCTATTCGCTGTACATCGTCGGCGGCACGAAGGCGACGCGCGGCGTCGATCCGCTCGCGACCACCGCGATCATCTGCCTGTCGTCGACCGTGACGCTCGCGGCGATCGCCGTCGTGCGGACCGTGGCGTTCGGCGCACCGCCGCGCTGGCCCGCGACGGCCGACGGCTGGGCGTCGATGCTGGCGATCGCGCTCGTCTCGACGGTCGCGGCGATGCTCGCGTTCTTCGCCGGGCTCGAGCGGCTGGGGGCTGCGCGTACGTCGATGCTGTCGACGCTCGAGCCGGTCGTGACGGTGGCGCTCGCGGCGCTATTGTTCGGCGAAGCACTGTCGCCGCTGCAGTGGGCGGGCGGCGTCGCGATCCTCGCGGCCGTGCTGGCGCTGGTCCGGGCGGGCGGTGCGGCCGCCGACGATGCGACCGCGACATCCAGCGCGTAGCCGGGAAGGGGAAGGGGGAGCGGGCGTCGCGATGGCGCCCGCGGGGCCGGTTGCGCCGGAACGAATCGAGCGGCCGGCACGGTGCGCCGCTGTCGTGCCCGGCGTTTACTCGTTGGGCGGCGGCGTCTTCGGCCTGAACTCGCACAGCGGCTCGATCGCGCAGTGCCAGCATTCGGGCTTGCGGGCCTTGCACACGTAGCGTCCGTGCAGGATCAGCCAGTGATGCGCATCCTGCAGGAATTCCTTCGGCGTGAACTTCTCGAGCGCCGCCTCGACGGCGCGCACGTCCTTGCCCGGCGCGAGCCCCGTGCGGTTCGCGACACGAAAGATATGCGTGTCGACCGCGATCGTCGGCTGGCCGAACGCGGTGTTCAGCACGACGTTCGCCGTCTTGCGGCCGACGCCCGGCAGGCTTTCGAGCGCCTCGCGATCGGCCGGCACCTCGCCGTCGTAGCGATCGAGCAGGATGTGGCACGTCGCGACCACGTTCTTCGCCTTGGTCCGGTAGAGGCCGATGGTCTTGATGTACCCGGCGACGCCTTCCTCGCCGAGCGCGACGATTTGTCGCGGGGTGTTCGCGACCGGAAACATCTTCCGCATCGCCTTGTTGACCGATACGTCGGTTGCTTGCGCGGACAGCATCACGGCGATCAGCAGCTCGAACGGCGTCGTGTATTCGAGCTCGGTGGTCGGATGCGGATTGAGGCTCTGCAGCGTTTCGTAGATCGCGCGTCGTTTGCTGGCGTTCATGGAGCGTTCTGGTCGGGCGGCGCGGACCGGCCGCCGGGGTCGTCGTTGCCGGCGTCGTGCTCGTCGCCTGGCGTCGCGGCTTCGGCGTCGCGCAGCGCCTGCTGTTCGGCGAGCCGCTTGCGGCGGGCCTCGGCCGCATCGATCTGTGCCTGGACGGCGGCGCTCACGCCTTCGGTGTTCTTCGGCCCGGCGTCTTGCCCGGCCAGTTCTTCCTTCTTCTTGCGCGCCCGTTCGAGCGCGGCGGCGATGATCGCGCGTTTCTTCGCTTCGGCGTCGTCAGCGGCCGGTGCGGGGGGCGGCGTGTCGGGCTGGGGGCCGGGCTGTGCGGCGGCGGCGGGCTTCGCTGCGCCGGACGCGCGGCGGGCAGCCGCGCGCGCTTCGGCGGCGTCGCGTTCGCGGCGCTGACGGGCGAGCCGCAGGTCGTGGCGTTCGCGCGCGGCATCGGCCTGTTCCTGCGACCACGCGTCCCAGCCGGTGCGCTCGCCGGTCACCGGCAGCATCGCGATGCAGTCGACGGGGCAAGGCGGCACGCACAGGTCGCAGCCCGTGCACAGCGACGCGACGATCGTGTGCATCTGCTTCGGCGCACCGACGATCGCGTCGACCGGGCACGCCTGCATGCACAGCGTGCAACCGATGCACAGGCTTTCGTCGATGAAGGCGACGGCGCGCGGATGCTCGCTGCCGTTGACGGGGTTCAGCGGAATCACCGGTTTGCCGAGCAGACCCGCGAGGCGCGCGATGCCTTCGGCGCCGCCGGGCGGGCACTGGTTGTAGTTCGCGTCGCCGGCGGCGATGGCCTCGGCGTACGGGCGGCAGCCGTTATAGCCGCACTTCGTGCATTGCGTCTGGGGAAGCAGATCTTCGATGCGATCCGCGAGTATTTTGGAATCGGTCACGGTGACTACGGGCGCGGCAGCGCCGAATGGCTCTCGGCCACGTCGGGCGCGGCCGGAAAGGTTTGCCAAAGCTCGATTATCGCCGATTTCCCGCATTGCGCTGGACGCCGTCTGTGCGCATAATCGAACCGCTTTTTTGCAGGGGCTCAGCAGGAGGGCGGCCGCCCGCGGCGCGCCCGTTCCCGGGCGGCCGGCGCCGAGGCGGTGGGGTGCCGGTCCGGATCACGCGGCTCACATAGCAAAACGCCACCATGAATCAGCCAAAAATCAAAAGAGATCCTGAAGGTACGCGGCGCCGCATCCTGATGGCGGCAGCCGAAGAGTTCGCGAGTGGAGGGCTGTTCGGCGCGCGCGTCGACCAGATCGCGCGCCGGGCCGAAACCAACGAGCGCATGCTCTATTACTATTTCGGCAGCAAGGAGCAGCTGTTCACGGCCGTGCTCGAACACGCGTTCGCCGCGCTGACCGAAGCCGAGCGCGTGCTCGACCTCGACGGCGTCGCGCCGGTCGAAGCCGTCACGCGGCTGGCCCATTTCGTTTGGGACTACTACCGCGACCACCCGGAGCTGCTCCGGCTCATCAACAACGAGAACCTGCACGAAGCGCGCTACCTGCACAAGTCGACGCGGATCCGCGAGATGATGTCGCCGATCGTCGCGAAGCTCGGCAACGTGCTGACGCGCGGCCAGAAGGCCGGCCTGTTCCGCGCCGACGTCGATCCGCTGCGCTTCTACGTGACGCTGTCGGGGCTCGGCTACTACATCGTGTCGAACCGCTTCACGCTTGCCGCGACGCTCGGCCGCGACTTCACCGACGCCGACGAGCGCGCCGAGATGGTCCGGATGAACACCGAGGTGCTGCTCGCGTATCTGCTGCGGCGCTGACCGGCGTCCGTTACCGGCGTGAGCCGGCGGCCCGGGCGGGCGCCGGATGCGAAAACGCCGCCGTGCGCAGGCAACGGCGGCGTTTTGTCGTCGGGGCGCGCGGCGTCAGGCGGCCTTGCGCGTGCGTACGGTCTTGGCGCGGGCGCCGCTGCCGGCGCGCTTCGTGGCCGGTGCGGCCTTGGCGGGCACGGCGGCAGCCGGCGCCTTTGCACGCGTGCGCTTCGCCGCGGCGGCCCGCGTCGTTTCGGTCGGCGCGTCGCCGGCCGCCGGCACGGCCGCGAGCGTCGCGGTGGCCGGCGCTTCCGGGCGATCCTTCGCGGCGCCGTGCTTCGGCTCCGGCTCGTGTTCTCGGATGAAGTCGCGCAGTTGCGGGTAAATGATCGTGCGCCAGCGGCGGCCCGAGAAGATCCCGTAGTGACCGCACTTCTCGGCGGTCAGGCTGCGGCGCTGGTCTTGCGGAATGCCGGTGCACAGCTCGTGCGCGACGTGCGTCTGGCCGCTACCCGAGATGTCGTCGAGTTCGCCCTCGACCGTCATCAGCGCGGTGTGCCGGATGTCCTGCGGGCGCACGCGCTCGCCTGCGACGTCCCACGTACCCTCGGCCAGCCGGAATTCCTGGAACACGACGCGGATCGTCTCGAGGTAATACTCGGCGGCCATGTCGAGCACCGCGTTGTATTCGTCATAGAAACGGCGGTGCGCCTCGGCGTCGTCCTCGTCGCCGCGCAGCAGGCTCTGGTAGAAATCCCAGTGCGACTGGGCATGCCGCTCCGGATTCATCGCGACGAAACCGGTGTGCTGCAGGAAGCCCGGATACACCTGGCGGCCTTCGCCCGGATAGTTCGCCGGCACCGTGTGGATCACGTTGTTCTCGAACCACGCGGTGGAGTGCTGGGTGGCGAGCGAGTTGACCGACGTCGGGCTGCGGCGTGCGTCGATCGGGCCGCCCATCATCGTCATCGTGAGCGGCGTATCCTCGCCGCGGCTCGCCATCAGCGAGATCGCCGCGAGCACCGGCACCGTCGGCTGGCACACCGAGATCACGTGCAGGTTGCGCGCGCCGATGTGGCGGATGAATTCCTGGATGTAGGCGATGTAGTCGTGCAGGTGGAACGGGCCGACCTCGACCGGCACCATCCGCGCATCGATCCAGTCGGTGATGTAGACCTTGTGATCCTGCAGCAGCGTGCGCACGGTGTCGCGCAGCAGCGTCGAGTGGTGGCCCGACAGCGGTGCGCAGACCAGCACGACCGGCTCGTCCTTCAGTTGCGTGACGGCGTCGGCGTCGTCCGAATAGCGTTTGAAACGCAGCAGCCGGCAGAACGGCTTCTCGACGATCGTCTGCTCGACGATCGGGATGTTGTGGCCGTCCTTGACGATCTGATGAATGTTGAATTCGGGCTTCTCGTAATCCTTGCCGAGCCGGTACATCAATTCGTAGGCGGCGGCCATCCGCGTCGCGCCCGGCATCAGCGAGAACGGGCTCGACGGATTGGCGAACGATTTGGACGCGGCCTGGGCCCAGGCCGTCAGCGGGCTCAGCATGGCCCGCTGGAATTCGTGCAGTTGGTAAAGCATGCAGGCTACTCCCGCGTGGGGGACGGTGCGCAAGGGCGGCGTGGGGCGTCGCGGCGTGCCGTATGGGTCAGCGGCCGGCCATGTTGCACTGCGGCCGGACAATCGCGACGATCATATCGGACAAAGATGGGTGGTGCAATGCAACATTTCCCCGATTTTTCATCAAAGTTTTGCGATTTGACGTTCTCTGAACAACCCGGCCGCGCACGCGTTCAGCGCCCCGTGGCGACGGCCGGCGCGGGCTGGCCTGCCGCGCGCGCCATCGCGTCCTCGTGGTGCATCAGGTTCATCGCGGTATGCACGAGCGCCACGTGGGAGAACGCCTGCGGGAAGTTGCCGACCTGCCGTCCGGCCACCGGGTCGTATTCCTCGGCGAGCAGCCCGAGGTCGTTCGACAGCGCGAGCAGCCGGCTGAACAGGCGGTGCGCGTCGTCGATGCGGCCGAGCAGCGCGTAGTTGTCGACCAGCCAGAAGCTGCACGCGAGAAACGTGCCTTCGCCGGGCGGCAGGCCGTCGTCGTAATCGGTCGTGCGGTAGCGCATCACGAGCCCGTCGTGCAGCAATTCGCGCTCGATCGCATCGACCGTGCCGGCGATGCGCGGGTCTTCCGGCGGCAGGAAGCCGAGCAGCGGCATCAGCAGCACGCTCGCGTCGAGCTCGTCGCTGCCGTAGCTCTGGGCGAACGCCTGCTTGCCCTCGTGCCACGCGTTGTCGCATACGTCGGCGTGGATCCGCTCGCGCAGCGCGCGCCAGCGGTCGAGCGAGCCGGGCAGCCGGAACATCTCCGCCGACTTGATCGCACGGTCGAACGCGACCCACGCCATCACCTTCGAGAACGTGAAATGGCGGCGCCCGCCGCGCGTTTCCCAGATGCCTTCGTCGGGTTCCTGCCAGATCTTCTCGAGGTGATCGAGCAGCGCGCATTGCACGGACCAGACGGTGTCGTCGGCCTGCAGGCCGCCCACGCGCGCGAGGTGCAGCGCGGCCATCACCTCGCCGAACACGTCGAGCTGGAGCTGGTTCGCGGCACCGTTGCCGACCCGGACCGGCTTCGAGTCCTGGTAGCCGGGCAGCCAGTCGAGCTCCATTTCCGGCAGCCGCCGTTCCCCGGCGATTCCGTACATGATCTGGATCTGCTCGGGCGACCCGGCCATCACGCGGCCGAGCCACGTGCGCCATGCGCGCGCCTCGTCGTAGTAGCCGCCGCGCATCAGCGCGAGCAGCGTGATCGTCGCGTCGCGCAGCCAGCAGTAGCGATAGTCCCAGTTGCGGTTGCCGCCGATCTTCTCGGGCAGCGACGTGGTCGGCGCCGCGACGATGCCGCCGGTCGGCTCGTAGGCGAGCGCCTTCAGCGTGATCAGCGAGCGGCGCACGGCGGCCGCGTAGCGGCCCTGCACCTGGCAGCGGCCCGACCATTCGAGCCAGTAGTTCTCGGTGCGCGCGAGCATCGACAGCGGGTCGCGGGCCGGCGGCAGCCGCAGGTGCGACGCCGCGTAGCCGAGCGAGAACGGCACGCGCTGGTCGGCGCTCACCGTGAATTCCGCGAGCGTATGGAGGTTTTCCCCGGTGAGCGGCACCGGCGTGCGCAGCACGACGGTGTCGGGGCCCGCGATCGCCTTCATGCCGTCCTCGCGGGTCAGTCGCGTGACCCACGGGATCGAGAAACCGTAGTCGAAGCGCAGCACGAGCTCCATGCGCATCTTCATCTTGCCGTGGCGGCCGACGACGATCCGCACCAGTTCGGACCAGCCGTTGCCGGGCGGCATGAAGTCGATCACGGTGACGGCGCCGTCGGCGCTCTCGTAATCGGTTTCGAGAATCAGCGTGTCGCCGCGATAGCGGCGGGTCGTGTGCGTGACCGCGGCGTCGGCGGCCGGCGCGAGCAGCCAGCGGCCGTGCTCGGGCGTGCCGACGAGCGCCGCGAAGCAGGCGCCCGAATCGAAGCGGGGCCAGCACAGCCAGTCGACGGAGCCGTCTTTTGCGATCAGCGCGGCCGTGTGGCCGTCGCCGACGAGGGCGTAGTCTTCGATCAGGGCGGGCATGGGCAGGCGATCCTTTGGTATTCGCGTTCACGATGCGGACGGCAGCGGCCGGGCTGAGCGCACCGGCGTCGCGCCCCGCGTATACTCGGCCGGGCGGCGGAGCGCATGAACGGCCGGCGCTTCGTCCTATCTCAACACTTGAAGCGACTCGATGCAAGGAGGATTCAATGCCCAACCGTTTACGTGAGCGTGACGCACGCGCTTCGACACGAGGGTTCCCGCTCAGGTTCGCTCACTGGATGAAAGGTTTCGCAATCGTGCTCTCCTTGTCCGCGACCCATGCAATGGCGCAGCAGCCGGCCGCGCCGGCCGACGGCGTCTACAACCTGCTCGTCGGCACCTACACGGGCGGCGGCAGCGACGGCATCTATGTTTACCGCTTCGATACGAAAACCGGCAGCGTCGCGCCCGTGTCGTCGGCGAAGACGGTGAATCCGTCGTACCTGTTGCCGAGCCGCGACGGTCGCACCGTCTACGCGGTCAACGAACTGCCCGGCGACGACGGGCCGGCGTCGCAGCGCGGCGGCATCAGCGCATTCCGCTTCGACGCGAAGACGGGCGCGCTGAGCTTCATCGACCGCGTGTCGTCGGAAGGGAACGATCCTTGCTACCTCGCACTGTCGCCGGACGGCAAGTACCTCGTGACCGCGAACTACTCGGTCGCGGCGGATCCGGGCGGCAGCTTCGCGGTGTTTCCGCTGCGTGACGACGGCGCGGTCGGCCCGGCCGTGCTGACCGTGCACCACGAAGGCACCGGGCCCGTGAAGGGCCGGCAGGACGGTGCGCACGTCCATTCGACGGTGTTTTCGCCGGACGGCCGCTACCTGTTCGTGCAGGATCTCGGCGCGGACAAGATCTACGGCTACCGCTACACGGTGGACGGCAGCCGCGGGCTGATCGGCCCGACCGACACGCGCTACACGCCGGTGAAGGCCGGCTCGGGCCCGCGTCACATGGTGTTCGGCGCCGACGGCCGGTTCGCGTACGTGACGAGCGAGCTCAACGCGTCGGTCGAGGTGTTCGGCTACCACGACGGCAGGCTGACGCCCGTCGAGACCGTGTCGATGACCGCGCCCGGTTTCAAGGGCAAGGTCGGCGGCGGCGCGATCCACCTGTCGCCGGACGGCCGCTTCCTGTACGTGAGCAACCGCGGCGATGCGAACGACCTCGTGATCTACGCGGTCGACCAGGCCGACGGCCGGCTGAAGCAAGTCGGCCGCCAGCCGAGCCTCGGCAGGACGCCGCGCGAGTTCCTGATCGATCCGACCGGCAAGTGGCTGATCGTCGGCAACCAGGACAGCGATACGTTCTACGTGTTCCGCCGCGACGTCGCGACCGGGGAGCTCGCCTCGGATCCGCGGAAGGTGGCGGTCGGCAAGCCGGTCGACTTCAAGCTGGTGCCGGTGCAGTAAACGAACGAGGGCGCTGCGGATGCAGCGCCCTTCGGGTTTCGGGGCGGCCGGTTTCCCGGTGCGCCCGTATCAACCGGCGGCGGCCGGCCGGCGCGCTCAGTCGGCCGCGGCCGGCACGAGCACCTCGCGGCTGCCGTTGATGCCCATCGGCGAGACCAGGCCGGCGGCTTCCATCTGCTCGACGAGGCGCGCGGCGCGGTTGTAGCCGATGCGCAACTGCCGCTGCACCGACGAGATCGACGCGCGCCGCGTGCGCACCACGAACGCGACGGCTTCGTCGTACAGCGGATCGGCTTCCGCGTCCGGCGCATCGCCGAACAGATCCTGCGTCGCGCCGTCGGCGGCCGGGCCGTCGAGGATCCCCTCCTCGTATTGCGGCTCGCCGAACTGCTTCAGGTACTCGACGATCCGGTGCACTTCCTCGTCGGCGACGAACGCGCCGTGCACGCGCTGCGGATAGCCGGTGCCCGGCGGCAGGAACAGCATGTCGCCCATGCCGAGCAGCGATTCGGCGCCCATCTGGTCGAGAATCGTGCGCGAATCGATCTTCGACGACACCTGGAACGCGACCCGCGTCGGGATGTTCGCCTTGATCAGGCCGGTAATCACGTCGACGGACGGACGCTGCGTCGCGAGGATCAGGTGGATGCCGGCCGCACGCGCCTTCTGCGCGAGCCGGGCGATCAGTTCCTCGATCTTCTTGCCGGCGACCATCATCAGGTCGGCCAGCTCGTCGATCACGACGACGATCAGCGGCAGCGTCGACAGCGGCTCGGGATCGTCGGGCGTCAGCGAGAACGGGTTGCCGATCTTCTTTTCCTTCGCTTCGGCGTCGCGGATCTTCTGGTTGAAGCCCGCGAGGTTGCGCACGCCGACGGCCGACATCAGCCGGTAGCGCTTCTCCATCTCGCCGACGCACCAGTTCAGCGCGTTCGCCGCGAGCTTCATGTCGGTGACGACCGGTGCGAGCAGGTGCGGAATGCCTTCGTAGACCGACAGCTCCAGCATCTTCGGGTCGATCATGATGAGCCGCACGTCCTCGGGCGTCGCCTTGTACAGCAGCGACAGGATCATCGCGTTGATCGCGACCGATTTGCCCGAGCCCGTCGTACCGGCGACGAGCATGTGCGGCGCCTTCGCGAGATCGGTGACGATCGGGTGGCCCGTGATGTCCTTGCCCATCGCGATCGTCAGTTGCGAGGCCGAGTGCTGGTACTGGCGCGATTCGAGGATCTCCGACAGGCGGATCATCTGCCGCTTCGCGTTCGGCAGTTCGAGGCCCATGCAGGTCTTGCCGGGAATCGTCTCGACGACGCGGATCGACGTGAGGCCGAGGCCGCGCGACAGATCCTTCATCAGCCCGACGATCTGGCTGCCGCGCACGCCGAGCGCGGGTTCGATCTCGAAGCGGGTGATGACCGGGCCGGCCGACGCGCCGACCACCGTCACCGGCACCTTGAATTCCTGCAGCCGCTGTTCGATCACCTGCGCGGTTTGCGCGAGGTGCTCGTCGGTGATCGTTTCGACGTCGCCGGACGCGGGTTCGAGCAGGTCGAGCGTCGGCAGTTCGACGTTGAACGACGCGGGTGCGTGGAATTCGAACGCGTTCGGGCGCGGCGGGCGCGCCGGCGTATCGGGGGCGGGCTGCGGCGGGGCTTCGGCCGGCTCGGTCGGTTCGGTTGGCTCGGTCGCCGCCATGGCGGTTGCCTCGACAAGCGGAGCGACGGGAAGCGTCGGCACGACGGTGGCAGCAGGCGGCGCGGCGAGATGCGCGCCAGGGAGCGTGGCTGCCGGCTGCGGTACCGCGGCCGGCACGGCTGCCGGTGCGGCGGAAACATTCAGTACGGACCAGCCGGCCGGCGACGGGGGCGTCGTGGGCGTGGGCGAGGCGGTGAACGTCGTGGCGGCGATGGCGGCCGGCGCGGATGCGGACGGCGGGGCCTGCGTCGCGGCGGTGGCGCCGAAGGGCGGCGGGGAGCCCGCGCCCGGATGCGCCGGAGCTGCCGCCGCCGTGGCCATTGCTGCGGCGGTGCCGGGCGACGTTGCCGTCATGCCGGAAGCGGCCGGTGGCACCGGCAGGCTGGCCGCCGGTTGCAGTGCGGCTGCGCCGGAGGTTTCGGATGTGCCGATTGCCGTGCCGGTCGACGAGCCTGCCGGGGGGGGCGGCAGCGTCGGTGCGGGTGCGGAGGGCGGAGCGGCGACCGAACCGAACGAGAACGTCACGGGGGCGGCGGCAACCGCTGCCGGCGTGGCTGCCTGGACGGGCGCCTGCCCCGGGGAGCTGGATGATGCAGCCGGCGTGGCGGTCGCTGCTGACGCGGCTGCGGGTGCAGCGGTCGGGGCGATCGGTGACGGTGCCGATACGTTGGCGGGCGAACTGTCGGTGACGCTTGCCACGCTGGCCGGCGCAGCCGCCGCGATTGCCGCGACGGTCGACGCCGATGCAGATCCGGCCAGCTGCGAGAGCGAAGCCGGCACGATGCCGGTCAAGCCGATCGGGGATGCCGGCGCGACAGGGGCAACGGTCGATGTCGAGACAGCCGGTCGAGCAATCGCACCGGGTGCGGCGCCGGTCGCTCGATCCGGAGAAACGGCCGGCGTGACCGGCGTGCCGCTCGACGCGAAGGCAGGTGCCGGCGCGCTCGAACCCTGGGCGGAGCCGCCGATCGGCGGCGTGGCGGCGGGCGAAGCAGCTTGCGCAACGGCAAACGGCTGGGCAGCGGCCGGCGATTTCGGCAATTCCGTGAAGGCCGGCGCATGAGGCGTGGCCGGTTGCGCGGTCGGTTGAATCGACGGCGTCCGTGCCCAATCCGTCGCTTGCGCGGTGCGCTGACCGATGGCCGGCGGCGGTGCTGCGCGTTCCGCCGTATCCGGCCCGGCGGTTTCCGACGTATCGGTCGATGCGGCCGGTGCCGAGGTTGCCGCAAACGGCCTGGTTTCGGCATGGGCGCGCGACGTCGTCTCGGCGGTCGACAACGACGGGAGGGCCGCGAATGGCGCGAGGCTCGCGACGGGTTTCGCGTCGACGTCGGCACCGGCGATGTCTCGCGTCGCGCCGTCCGCTGCCGCGCGATCGATTGCAGCGGCCGGTTGTGCGTCGTATGCGTCGTCGGTATCGATGGATACGGGTGGCTCGTGTGCGGCGATGTCGTGAACCGTTCCGGCCCTGGCCGGTACGGCGGCGGCATGGGCCGGTTCCGGTCCCGTCGCGGCCGTCGACGATTCGGCGACCGGCTTCCATGCGGACGCGTCGAACGCGGAAACCGGCGCGTCGGCGACGTCTTCCCACGGAGCGAGATCGATGGGCGCGCCGAACGACGGCGCGGGCGCGATGCCCGGGGCCTGCGGGGCGTTTGCGGTATCGACGTGGCGGATCTCGTCGCCGGCGCGGTGTGCAAGCGCGGCTTCGCCGGACGAGGCGGGCGCGACGGCGGCGCCGAAGGCCGGGGTACCCGGATCGGCAACCGGCGCCAGGAAATCGGGCGCGGCCGGCATGAACGCGTCGAGCACGATCGGCGCGGTGTCGTCATGCGCAGGCGTTGCGGCGTGTTCAACGGGAACATCGGCGGCATGCGCCGCGATGCCGTGAGTCGCGGTGAAGGTCGCCGCCGTAGCCGCGGTAGCTGCCGTAGCCGCCGCCATTCCGGCCGCAGCCGCTGCCATGCCGCCGCCCACGGCGGCTGCCGCGGCGTGCGTTGCGTCGGTCGGGGGCGTAGTGCCGAGCGTCGCCCATTGCGCCGTGCTCGCTTCGATCGAGCGCAGCGTATCGTGCACGCTCGGCGCCGGCGTGATCGGCGCGGCGGGCTTTTCCGTCCACGCGTAGAGCGGCGCGCGCGCCGGCGTCGGCGGCGCCGGGCGGCGTCGCGCCGCGTCGGGCGTCGGGCCGGCCGTGCCGGCTCCCGCGACCGGTCGCACGGGCGGGCGGGGCGGTTGCGCAACGGCCGGCCGCGGCGTGACCGCGGCGCGCGGCGCGCTCGGCTTCGACGCGGCGCTGGCCGGACGAGCGGCGGTCGGACGCGGGCGGACCGGCTCGAACCCGACCGGCAGCGGGGCCGGATCGGGGCGCGGCACCTGCGAGTTCGCTGCCGCGCGCGCGAGGCTGGCGGTACTGCCGGTCGTCGGCGGCGGCATTGCGCTGCCGGGCGGGGTCGGTGCGGGGGCCGCCGGCATGCGCTGCGGCGCGGCCGGCTTCAGCCAGCCCGACGGCGCGACAGGTTCCGCGTGCGGGCGCGGCGGCGTCTTGCTGCGCGGCTTCGGCCGCGCCTGCGGGTCGGGTTTCCACAGCGTCGGGCGCGAATAGCGGCCGTTCTGGCGCGGCGCCATCGAATTGATGGTATGTGCGGTGGTCGGCTGTACGACGTCGTCGTCGCGATGCAGCGCGCTGCGCGGCAGGTCGGCGATTCCGCGCGCGTCGTCGTCGCCGCCGTCGCGCGACAGCTTGACGCCGAACGACGTGTCGACCCATGCGGCGAACTGCCGCCAGCCGATTCCGATCAGCCAGGGCAATCCGGCGAAGAACAGCACGACCATCGCGACCGGCGTGCCGATCGGGCCGAGCACGTGGGCGAGGCCGGCCGAGAGCGCATGGCCGAGCGCGTCCGTGTCGGGGCCCGACAGCGGGCTCGTCAGCGTGCAGCTCGCCACGAACACCGCGACGAAGCCGAGCCACAGGCGGATCGAGCCGCGGCCGGCGAGCCCGCCGCCACCGGGCAGCATCGCCTGCACGAGACGCCAGAAGAGAAGGAGGAACCAGACGGCGGAGATGCCGAACCAGCCGAAGACTACCGTGTGCATGCTTTGAAACAGGAGTGGGGAGGGGCGCGCAAGGCGCGACCCGCCGAGTTTAACCGGCCGGCGAACAGGACTCCAACACGACGCGAATCCGCTTCACGCCGAGCGAGGCGTGAGCACGGCATACGCGCGTGGCGCGCCACGCAAAGGCGGTCGGTCGGCCTTTGCGCGCGCCGTGCATCAGGGGCGCCGGTGCGTGAAGGTCAGCGTCGCGCCGTCGGCGGTCACGATCTGCAGTTGCTGCGGCTCGCGCATCTGCACGCCGGTCTTGTCGACGTGGGCGAGCGCGTCGAGGAACGCGGGTTCGAGCTGGCCGCCGAGCGTATTCGGGCAGGCCATCCGCGTGCCGGCGAGCGGCCCGAAGTTCAGCAGGCCGTTCTTGATCGCGTAGGTGCCCATGTAGCGGTTGCAGCCGGAGAACCCGCTGGCGCGCCGGATGCCCGATTCGGTCGACAGCGCGAGCTTGATCGGCTCGCCGTTGTCGCCGTGCGGGATCGTGCGCGGCGTGCCGTCGGCGTTCAGCCAGCCGGTGAGTTCCCAGCTCGTGTCGTCGAGCAGCTGGACGGCGGCCGGGTTGAACGGGTCGGGCGCGGGGGCGGCGGAATCGGGGTGGGTCGGCATCGCGCAGGCGGCGAGAAGCGTGGCAAGCGTCAACGCGCACAGCGGCGCGCGCAACGGGCGAAGCAGGCCGGTGCGTGCGCGTGTGGCTGCGGACAGGTGGGACATGAGCCTCGTTCCTCTTCGGATTCTGATCAAGGCGTAAGAGTAACGCACCCGCCCCGCGGCAGGCGAGCCGACACTTCGCGCGTGAAAACGTTCGCGACCCGGGCGCGGGCCGGCGTCGGCGCGGCGCAACGCCCCGGATCCGTGCCGCGTCGCGTGTTAACATCGGAGCCGTTTTCGTCCTCCACCAGAAGCGGGAATTCACATGCAGATCGGTCAGCGGCTCGGTACGCCGCTTTCACCCTCGGCCACGCGCGTCATGCTGCTCGGCGCCGGCGAGCTCGGCAAGGAAGTCATCATCGCGTTGCAGCGTCTCGGCGTCGAAGTCGTGGCGGTCGACCGCTATCCGGACGCGCCGGGCCATCAGGTCGCGCATCGCGCGCACGTGATCGACATGACGGATGCCGCCGCGCTGCGGGCGATCGTCGAAGCCGAGAAGCCGCACCTGATCGTGCCCGAGATCGAGGCGATCGCGACCGACGCGCTCGCGGCGATCGAGGCGGCCGGCCTCGCCGAGGTGATTCCGACCGCGCGCGCGACGCAGCTCACGATGAACCGCGAAGGGATCCGCCGGCTCGCGGCCGAGTCGCTCGGCCTGCCGACGTCGCCGTATGCGTTCGCGGATTCGTTCGAGGCGTTCGAGGCGGCCGTCGCGAAGATCGGCATGCCGTGCGTCGTGAAACCGGTGATGTCGTCGTCGGGCAAGGGGCAATCGGTCTTGAAGACCGGGGCCGACGTGCGGCCCGCGTGGGACTACGCGATGGCGGGCGGGCGCGTGAATCACGGCCGCGTGATCGTCGAGGGCTTCATCGATTTCGACTACGAGATCACGCAGCTGACCGTGCGCGCGATCGACCCGGCGACCGGCGATACGCGCACCTATTTCTGCGAGCCGGTCGGCCACGTGCAGGTCGCGGGCGACTACGTCGAGTCGTGGCAGCCGCAGCCGATGAGCGCGGCGGCGCTGGAGAAATCGCGCGAGATCGCGCACAAGGTGACCGAGGCGCTCGGCGGGCGCGGGCTGTTCGGCGTCGAGCTGTTCGTGCGCGGCGACGACGTGTGGTTCTCCGAGGTGAGCCCGCGGCCGCACGATACGGGCCTCGTCACGCTCGCGTCGCAGCGCCAGTCGGAATTCGAGCTGCATGCGCGCGCGATTCTCGGGCTGCCGGTCGATCCGGCGCTCGGTACGCCGGCTGCGTCGGCCGTGATCTACGGCGGGCTCGACGAGCGCGGGATCGCGTTCGAAGGCGTGCGCGACGCGCTTGCGGTGCCGGGCGCCGACCTGCGCCTGTTCGGCAAGCCGGAAAGCTTCGCGAAACGGCGCATGGGCGTGGCGCTGGCGACCGGCGCGACCGTCGACGAGGCCCGCGAACGCGCGAAGCGCGCCGCCGCGGCCGTCCGGCCCGTGTCGGCCCGCTGATTGCACCAGGAGAGAACGATGGCGCCGAAGTGGTTGCGTATCGGAAAGCTGGGCGTCGCACTGGCGCTTGTCGCGAGTCTCACGGGTTGCGGCCTCGCGGCCGCGCCGTGCCGGGTCGCATCGGCCGGGCTCAAGATCGTGCCGCTCGTCGGCCATGTCGCGGCCGCGCCGACGGATGCGTGCGCGGACGTGATCGATCCCTGAGCGAGGCCCGCGCGCTCGCCCACCATGAATGGCGCGCCCCGCGAGGGCGCGCTCCCACCCGTCTCGTGAGAGGACCCGCATGATTCGCCAGACCTTCGCCGCGCTCGCGCTGGCCGGCGCCGCCGTTTCCGTCGCGCATGCCGCGCAACTGACCGTCGAGGAAATCGACGCCGATTCGCGCCAGTTCGCCGTCTACCAGTGCGCGAACCAGAAGCAGCCGGTACGCGTGTCGTACTGGCTCGCGGGCAACGGCCAGAGCTTCGCGCTCGTGCCGGTCAACGGGCGGCAGATGCTGTTCGTCGATACCGTATCGGCGTCGGGCGCACGCTACCAGGCCGGCCGCTATTCGTGGTGGACGAAGGGCAAGGAAGCGATGCTGCGCGACGAGATTGCCGACCAGAGTGCGCCGCCGCTGCTGGGCGATTGCGTGCAGGTCGACAAGAAAAAGAAGAAGGGCTGAGCGCCGGGTACGGGCGTGGGGCGTGCCGGCCGCGGTCGGTTCGTCGCCGTCTGGCGGGCCGCCGGGCTTGCCGGGCGGGGTTGCGAGCCGGCCGCCGACGATCCGGCGCGACTTCCCTGGATCAGGCCCCTGATATTATCCGCCCGCCTATCGGGGCTGCCCGATCGGGCAGCTCGGCGGTCGTACGGGCCCGCCCCGGCCGGCTGAACGAACCGCCGTCGAGGTCGTTCGCGGCGTTGTCACGGACAGATGGCCGCGCAGTGCTACAATACGGCCCTTTCCGCCGGCATTCGCGCCGAACGGAGTCCGCACGGCCTGGCGTCCAGCGTTCGCATTGAACCGGTCCCAAGCGCCAGAGCGGCGCCGCGCGGCGCGCCGCGGCTCCGTCTATTTCCGAATTGTGATGAGCGCAGGCCCGGCTGGCCTGACGCACGATGTCCCCGCCGCGCCTTTTGAGCGAAACGCCACCATGTCCGATTCTGTCGCCAAGCCCGTCGACGCAACCTTCGATCAATTCGGCCTTGCCGCCGATATCCTGAAAGCCATTGCGGAGCAGGGCTATACGACGCCGACGCCGATCCAGGCGCAGGCCATTCCGGTCGTGCTCGCCGGCCGCGACGTCATGGGCGCCGCGCAAACGGGTACCGGCAAGACCGCGAGTTTCTCGCTGCCGATCATCCAGCGCCTGCTGCCGCAGGCCAACACGAGCGCGTCGCCCGCGCGCCACCCGGTGCGCGCGCTGATCCTCACGCCGACCCGCGAACTCGCCGACCAGGTCGCCGCGAACGTGCACGCGTATGCGAAGCACACGCCGCTGCGCAGCGCGGTCGTGTTCGGCGGCGTCGACATGAACCCGCAGATGGCCGAGCTGCGACGCGGCGTCGAGATCCTGATCGCGACGCCGGGCCGCCTGCTCGACCACGTGCAGCAGAAGACGGCCAACCTCGGCCAGGTGCAGATCCTCGTGCTCGACGAGGCCGACCGGATGCTCGACATGGGCTTCCTGCCCGATCTGCAGCGCATCCTGAACCTGCTGCCCAAGGATCGCCAGACGCTGCTGTTCTCGGCCACCTTCTCGCCGGAAATCAAGAAGCTCGCGTCGACCTACCTGCGCAATCCGCAGACGATCGAGGTCGCGCGCAGCAACTCGACCAACGCGAACGTCACGCAGATCGTCTACGACGTCGCCGAAGGCGACAAGCAGGCGGCCGTCGTGCAACTGCTGCGCGATCGCGGCCTCAAGCAGGTGATCGTGTTCTGCAACAGCAAGATCGGCGCGAGCCGGCTGGCGCGCAACCTCGAGCGCGACGGCGTGGTCGCGTCGGCGATCCACGGCGACAAGACGCAGATCGAGCGGATGCAGGCGCTCGACGCGTTCAAGCGCGGCGAGATCGAGGCGCTGGTCGCGACCGACGTGGCCGCGCGCGGCCTCGACATCGCCGAGCTGCCGGCCGTGATCAACTTCGACCTGCCGTTCAGCGCCGAAGACTACGTGCACCGGATCGGCCGTACCGGCCGCGCGGGTGCGACGGGCGATGCGCTGTCGCTGTGCAGCCCGAACGAGCGCAAGCAGCTCGCCGATATCGAGAAGCTGATCAAGCGTCCGCTCGACGTGCAGACGCTCGTGCTCGACAAGCCGGCGCGTCATCGTCACGACGACCGTGGTGAGCGTGGCGACCGTGGCGACCGTGGCGAGCGCAACAGCGAGCAGCGGGGCGGCGAACGTGGCGGTGAGCGCGCCGGTGAGCGCGGCGGCCGTCGCGATCGCGACGAACATCGCGGTGCGTCGGGGCGCCGCCCGGGCAGTTCCGAGCGCGGTCATCACCGCCGCCACGAGGCGCCGGTCGACGATTTCTTCCTGAAGCCGTATGAGCCGTCGGCCTCGGCGAAACAGCCGGACGACGTGCAGCCGGCGCAGCAGCCGGAGAAGAAGGGGCCGAAGCGTCAGGTCGCCGCGCTGCTCGGCGGGTTCGGGATGCCGCGCAAGCCGTCGGCATAAGCCGGGCGGAGGGAACGGTGCGGCGCGCGAGCGCCGCGGGACAAGCGGGTGCATGCGACGAGCATGTGCCCGTTTTTCATTGGGGCCGTGGCCGGCGGGCTGGGAGGATGCTGATTGGCGCGCCGGCGGGCGATGCATCTGCCGTGCTGCCGGCTGAGATGGCCGCCCAACCGGGCGCGCCGGCCGCCGTCAGCTCGCCTGCGGCCCGAAGCGCCGCGCCCACGCGGCCGTCGCCGCCGCGTAGAACGCATCGAGTGTCGTACCGGCGAGCGCGCCGTCGGGCGCGAGGCCCAGATGTGCGGCCGCGGCCTGCAGCGCCGGCAGCGGATCGTCGCGCTCGAGCGCGGTCGCGCCCGTCTGCTTGCTGAGTTTTTCGCCGTTCGCATCGACGACGACGGGCACATGCAGGTATTGCGGGGTCGGCACACCGAGGCAGTGCTGCAGGTAGATCTGGCGCGCGGTCGAGTCGAGCAGGTCGGCGCCGCGCACGACGTGCGTGATGCGCGCCTCGGCATCGTCGACGACGACCGCGAGCTGATAGGCCCATTGCCCGTCCGCGCGCTTCAGCACGAAATCGCCGACTTCGGTCGCGAGGTTCTGCGATTGCGTGTGTTGCCAGCGATCGTCGAACGTGACGATCGCGGCGTCGCCGTCCGGCAAGCGCAGCCGCCACGCGCGCGCGGGCTTGCCATGCAGGCCGGTGCGGCAGGTGCCCGGGTAGGCGAGCGTCGTGTGGCGTTCGTGCGCGGCGCGCAGCGAATCGGCGATTTCCTTGCGCGTGCAGCCGCACGGATAGACGAACCCGGCTGCGACGAGCCGTTCGAGCGCGGCCGTATAGGCCGCATCGCGCGTGCTTTGCCAGACGGGCGGTTCGTCCGGCGTCATGCCGAAATGCGCGAGTGTCGCGAGGATGCCGTCGGCCGCGCCGGGGACCGTGCGCGGGCCGTCGAGATCCTCGATGCGCACGAGCCACGCGCCGCCGTGTGCGCGCGCGTCGAGCCAGCTCGCGAGCGCGCCGACCAGCGAGCCGAAGTGCAGCGGGCCCGTGGGCGACGGCGCGAAGCGGCCGCGATAGGCGGTCATCAGGGCGCGGGGCAGCGCGCGGTTACGCGGCGCTGGCCGCCGGTGCGCAGGCCGGGCACGACTCGCCGGGCACGTAGCTCGGCGATTGCTGCGCCTCTGGCGTAACGACCGCGCGGCACGCGAAGCACGTGACGTTCTCGGTGGGCTGGAGCTGCGGATTCAGCGCGGTGCGGTAGTCGAACACGAAGCAGTCGCCGTGATAGTGCGCGCCGCCGACTTCCTCGAAGTACTTCAGGATCCCGCCTTCGAGCTGGTACACGTTCTCGATGCCGATTTCCTTCATGTGGATCGCGGCCTTCTCGCAGCGGATGCCGCCCGTGCAGAACGACACGACCGTCTTGCCCTCGAGGTCGGCGCGGTTCGCGTCGATGACTTCCGGGAATTCGCTGAACTTGTCGATCCGGTAGTCGAGCGCGTCGTCGAACGTGCCGACGTCGACCTCGAACGCATTGCGCGTGTCGAGCATCACGACCGGGCGGCCCGTGTCGTCGTGGCCGCGGTCGAGCCATGCCTTCAGCGTGCGCGCGTCGACGAACGGCGCGCGGCCGAGTTCCGGCTTGATCGCGGGCTTCTTCATCGTGATGATCTCGCGCTTCAGGCGCACGAGCATGCGGCGGAACGGCTGCGAGTCGGACAGGCTCTCCTTGAACTGCAGCGTCGCGAACTTGCCTTCGAACAGCGGATCGTGGCGAATGTACGCGATGAACGCGTCGGCGGCTTCACGCGTACCGGCGATGAACAGGTTGATGCCTTCCGGCGCGAGCAGGATCGTGCCGCGCAGGCCGAGTTCGTTGCAGCGGGCGGTGACGAGCGGGCGCCATTGCTCGGTCGCGTCGAGCGACACGAAGTGGTAGGCGGCGAGGTTGACGATGGTCATGATGGTCCGACGGGAAAACGGCCGCACGGCGGCCCGCAAAAAAGGGTGCGAAGCCGGGGCGTGGATTCGAAAAACCGTATTATCCCGCAAACCGCGCCCGGGCCGGCATCCGGCCGTTCGGCCAGTCGCGCGACGTAGGGTCGCGCGCATCGGCCGAACGGCCGGTGCGGGGATTTTTTGGGCAGCCGTCGCGGCGGGGCGGCTACAATAGCGCCCATGTCAGATCCTCGCTTCGTCCATCTCCGCGTTCACTCCGAATTCTCGATTGCCGACGGCATCGTGCGCATTGACGACATCGTCAAGGCGGCGGCCGCCGACGGTCAGGGTGCGCTCGCGCTCACCGATCTTGGCAACGCATTCGGCCTCGTCCGTTTCTACCAGGAAGCCCGCGGCAAGGGCATCAAGCCGATCGCCGGCTGCGACGTCTGGATCGCCAATCCGGACGATCGCGACAAGCCGTCGCGGCTGCTGCTGCTCGTCAAGGACAAGACCGGCTACCTGAATCTCTGCGAGCTGCTGTCGAAGGCTTGGCTCACGAACCAGTACCGCGGCCGCGCGGAACTCGACGCGAGCTGGCTCGACGGCGAGCTCGCGCAGGGGCTGCTCGCGCTGTCGGGCGCGCAGCAGGGCGACATCGGGCTCGCGCTGGCCGCCGGCAACGAAGACGCCGCGCGCCGTCACGCCGAACGCTGGGCGAAGGTGTTCCCGGGCGGCTTCTACATCGAGCTGCAGCGTTATGGCCAGCCGGGCGCCGAGGCGTACATCCAGCAGGCCGCGACGCTCGCCGCGGCGCTGAAGCTGCCGGTCGTCGCGACGCACCCGACGCAGTTCATGACCGACGACGATTTCACCGCGCATGAAGCACGCGTGTGCATTTCGGAAGGCGACATCCTCGCGAACCCGCGGCGCCAGAAGCGCTTTACGACCGACCAGTACTTCCGCACGCAGGAAGGCATGGCCGCGCTGTTCGCCGATCTGCCGTCGGCGATCGCCAACACGGTGGAGATCGCGAAGCGCTGCAACCTGAAGCTCGAGCTCGGCAAGCCGAAACTGCCGCTGTTCCCGACGCCGGACGGCATGTCGCTCGACGACTACCTGGTCCAGCTGTCGAAGGAAGGGCTCGAGACGCGGCTCGTACAGCTGTATCCGGTCGAAGCCGAACGCGACGCGCAGCGCGACACGTACTACAAGCGCCTCGAATTCGAGTGCGGGACCATCACGAAGATGGGCTTTCCCGGCTACTTCCTGATCGTTGCGGACTTCATCAACTGGGCGAAGAACAACGGCGTGCCGGTCGGCCCGGGTCGCGGCTCCGGCGCCGGTTCGCTGGTCGCGTACGCGCTCGGCATTACCGACCTCGATCCGCTGCGCTACAACCTGCTGTTCGAGCGCTTCCTGAACCCGGAACGCGTGTCGATGCCCGACTTCGACATCGACTTCTGCCAGCACGGCCGCGATCGCGTGATCCAGTACGTGAAGGAGAAATACGGCGCGGACGCCGTATCGCAGATCGCGACCTTCGGCACGATGGCCGCGAAGGCGGCCGTGCGCGACATCGGCCGCGTGCTCGATCTCGGCTACATGTTCACCGACGGCGTCGCGAAGCTGATCCCGTTCAAGCCCGGCAAGCACGTGACGATCGCCGACGCGATGAAGGAGGAGCCGCAGCTTCAGGAGCGCTACGACCACGAGGACGAAGTCCACCAGCTGCTCGATCTCGCGCAGCGCGTCGAGGGCCTCACGCGCAACGTCGGGATGCACGCGGGCGGCGTGCTGATCGCGCCCGGCAAGCTGACCGATTTCTGCCCGCTGTACACGCAGGGCGACGACGGCGGCGTCGTCAGCCAGTACGACAAGGACGACGTCGAGGCAGTCGGCCTCGTGAAGTTCGACTTTCTGGGCCTCACGACGCTGACGATCCTCGACTGGGCCGAGCGCTACATTCGCCGCCTCGATCCGTCGAAGGCCGACTGGTCGCTCGCGCAGGTGCCGCTCGACGACGCCGCATCGTTCCAGATCCTGAAGAAGGCCAACACGGTCGCGGTGTTCCAGCTGGAAAGCCGCGGGATGCAGGGCATGCTGAAGGATGCGCAGCCCGACCGCTTCGAGGACATCATCGCGCTCGTGTCGTTGTATCGTCCGGGCCCGATGGACCTGATTCCGAGCTTCTGCGCGCGGAAGCACGGCCGCGAGAAGGTCGAGTACCCGGATCCGCGCGTCGAACCCGTCCTGAAAGAGACCTACGGCATCATGGTCTATCAGGAGCAGGTGATGCAGATGGCGCAGATCATCGGCGGCTACTCGCTCGGCGGCGCGGACTTGCTGCGCCGCGCGATGGGCAAGAAGAAGCCCGAGGAGATGGTCAAGCACCGCGAGATCTTCGCCGAGGGTGCGGCGAAGAACGGCCTCACGCGCGAGAAGTCCGACGAAATCTTCGACCTGATGGAGAAGTTCGCGGGCTACGGCTTCAACAAGTCGCACGCGGCTGCCTATGCGCTGCTCGCGTACTACACAGCGTGGCTGAAGGCGCACCATCCGGCCGAATTCATGGCGGCCAACATGACGCTCGCGATGGACGACACCGACAAGGTGAAGATCCTGTTCGACGACTGCGTCGTGAACAACCTCGCCGTGCTGCCGCCGGACATCAACCAGTCGCACTACCGGTTCGAGCCCGTCGCCGAAGCCGACGGCAAGCGTTCGCGCACGATCCGCTACGGCCTCGGCGCGGTGAAGGGCAGCGGCCAGAACGCGATCGAGGAAATCCTGCGCGCCCGCGAGGAGAAGGCGTTCACCGACCTGTTCGACTTCTGCGAGCGGATCGACCGGCGTGTCGTCAACCGCCGCACGGTCGAGGCGCTGATCCGCGCCGGTGCGTTCGATTCGCTGAACACGAACCGCGCGCAGCTGATCGCGTCGGTGCCGCTCGCGATGGAAGCGGCCGACCAGGCCGAGGCGAACGCGATGCAGGCGGGCCTGTTCGACATGGGCGCCGAATCGCCGCACGCGCATGCGCTCGTCGACGAGCCGGCGTGGGACGACAAGCGCCGCCTGCAGGAAGAAAAGGGCGCGCTCGGTTTCTACCTGTCCGGCCACCTGTTCGACGCGTATCGCGACGAGGTGCGCCGCTTCGTGCGGCAGAAGGTCGGCGATCTGAAGGAGGGGCGCGACAAGCTCGTCGCCGGCATCATCGCGTCGCTGCGCACGCAGATGACCCAGCGCGGCAAGATGCTGATCGCGCTGCTCGACGACGGCTCGGGCCAGTGCGAGATCACGATCTTCAACGAGCAGTTCGAGGCGAACAAGGCGCTGTTCAAGGAAGACGAGTTGCTGATCGTGCAGGGGCAGGCCCGCAACGACGCGTTCACGGGCGGCATCCGCTTCACGGCCGACACGGTGATGGATCTCGAGCGCGCACGCAGCCGCTATGCGCAGGCCGTGCGGCTGACGATGAACGGCAATGCCGATGCGGACGCGCTGCGCCGCGTGCTCGAGCCGCACGTATCGAAGGACGATCCGGCGGCCGCGCCGGCGGTCGAAGCGCCCGCGCCGCGCGGCGGTGGTCGCGACGGCGGGCGCCGCCCGCAGGCGCCGCTGCCGAACGGGCTCGCGGTCCAGATCCACTACAGCAACGCGCGGGCACAGGGTGAAATGCGTCTCGGCGATGCGTGGCGCGTGAAGCCGAGTGATGCGCTGCTGGCCGAGCTGCGTGCGGCGTTCGACGGCAGCGCCGTCGAGATCGCGTATTGAACGGGCTGAGCATCTCGATCCGATTGCCAACGGAGACCAACGAGGCTCAGCCGATTTATGGATCAAGTTTTGGACCTGTTTCCCACCGACCGTCCTCCGTGCACGATCCTGGTCGTCTGCACGCGCCGCATTGGCGACGTGCTGCTGACGACGCCGCTCGTGCGTTCGCTGAAGGTGCGCTGGCCCGAGGCGCAGATCGACGTGCTGGTGTTCCGCGGTACCGACGGCGTGCTCGAGAACAATCCGGATGTCCGGCGGGTGATCACGGTTGCGCAACGTGCCGGTATCGGCGAGCGTTTTGCCGATGCGGCGCGGATCTGGCGTCGCTACGATCTGGCGTGCGCCGCTATCAGTTCGGATCGTGCGCGGTTCTACTGTTGGTTCGCGGGCCGCAAGCGCATCGGTCTGTTGGCGCCGGAGCGCGTCACGCGTTTCAATCGCTGGATGCTCGATCGCCATGTTGTCGACGACAGCGATCTGCACACCGTCAATAGCGGTCTGCTGTTGGCGCGCGGGCTCGGCATCGCTCCGCTCGCCGACGTGGTGCCTCCCTCCGTCGGTAGCGGCGCTGCTGCAGTCGCGCGTTTCGAGCAGCATTTCGACGGCGCCGGCGAATTGCAGGGGCGGCCGTACGTGGTGCTGCATCCATATCCGATGTACGCGTACAAGCTGTGGCATCTGGAGGGCTGGGTTGAGCTCGCTACTTGGCTGCACGGTCAGGGATTCGCGATCGCATTGAGCGGTGGACCGGCGCCGGCCGAGCGCGACTATGCGGAGCAGATCGCCGGCCGGTTGCCGGGCGTCGTGCTGAATCGGGTCGGGCAGCTGTCGTTGGCGGAAAGCGCCGAGATGATTCGGCGCGCGCGTCTGTACGTGGGCCCGGATACGAGCGCCACGCATATCGCGGCGGCCACTGGTACGCCGACGCTTGCGCTGTTCGGACCGTCCGATCCGGTGCGTTGGGGTCCGTGGCCTCACGGATGGGCCGCGGCGGTCAATCCGTGGCAACGCAAGGGGACGGCGCGACACGGAAACGTCTATCTGCTGCAGGGCGAAGGCGGTTGCGTCCCGTGCCTTAACGAAGGGTGCGAGCAGCGCCTGGAAAGCCTGAGCGAATGCCTGACCACGCTCAGCTCGGCCCGCGTGATCCGGGCCGCAGGCGAATTATTGAACGTGCCGGTGCCCGACGCCCTGGTACGCGTCGATGTATTAGCGAGAGAGAACAAGCATGTTTAGCATTCTGATTCCGACCTGGAACAACCTGCCGTATTTGAAGCTGTGCATCGACAGCATTAGACGGCATTCGGCCTACGAGCACGAGATCGTCGTGCACGTGAACGACGGCAGTGACGGTACCCTCGACTGGGTGCGTGAGCAAGGCATCGCGCATACGTGGAGCCGGGGCAACGTCGGCGTGTGCATCGCGCTGAACGACGTGGCAAGGCTCGCGACGCGCGACTGGATCGTATTCATGAACGATGACATGTTCTGCACGCCGGGCTGGGATCTCGCGTTCGAAAACGCGCTGCGCCGACTCGACCACTCGTGCGCATACTTGTCGTCGCACCTGATCGAGCCGACGCAGACCGGGAACGATCTGGTATCGGTCGGCGCGTTCGGCACGGACCCGCAGACCTTCGACGAAGCCGGCCTGCTGGCGCATGCGAAGCAACTGAAGACCGTCGATCGTGACGGCGTCGCATCGCAGCCAACGCTCGTGAGCCGCGAACTGTGGCACCGCGTCGGCGGCTACAGCATCGAGTTCGGACCGGGTATGAGCAGCGATGACGATTTCCTGATCAAACTGTGGCTGGTCGGTTGCCGGGTGTTCCGCATTGTCGGCGAAAGCCGCATCTATCACTTCAGCTGCCGTAGTACCGGGCGTATCAAGCGCAATCGTGGCGGCCGTGAGTTCCTGATGAAGTGGGGCATCTCGCCGCGCGAATTCAAGAATAAGTACATGCGCGATGGCGCGGACAATCCGCGCGACGCGCTGCCGAACGTGCCGGTGCCCAGTCTGAAGAGCCGCCTGAAGCGTTTGATGTACGCGTTCGGTCGTTATCCGACGCTCGACCTCGAGGCCTGGGAGCCGAACCTGCCGGCGCAACTGCAGTTTCTCCCGCTCGCCGGGCACGACGCGCGGTCCGGCGAGAAGAACAACGTTTGAGCACGCGCCCGAGGCCGCTCAAACCGGCCTCAGCCATTGCGCGTAACGTTCGCGGTGCGCGGCCAGATGGGGCGGGAAACGTTCGGCATCTGGCGTTTGCGCAACGTAATGGCTGTTCGGGTTGAGCAGGTCCCGACCCGCATGGATCTGTGCGTCGATATACGCGAGATCCTTGTACTCGTCGCGCACGAACTCCTGCTCGGCGATGCTCTCCATCTTGAGCACGATTTTCTCCGGCGACAGCACCCACGTGAAATGCCAGCCGCCTGGCGTCAGGCGCTGTACTTCGAAGCGCCGGAACCATGCGCGGCGCAGCGAACGCAACGGTCCGGACGATTTGTATGAGCGCACCGCGTTGATGTTGCCGAAAAACCGTTCGACCTGATGCATTGTCGTGATCTTGGACCCGGCCCAGATCGCGGGCCGGCCATCGTCCTGCACGAGCTGATTGTTCAGAAAATAGGCATACGCATGCTGCTGAAAATCACCGCGGCGATAGCGCGGGTCGTATGCGCGAATCGTGGCCGGATACGGAATCTCGTCGAGGTCCGACACCAGGATCCAGTCGTCAGGCCGTGCGTCGTGCAGCCCGTGGATCAGGTAGTTGCGCTGATAGTTCTCATTCCTCCACGCGCTGCGCGCGCCCGGCGGGAAATGATCAACCACCAGATAGCGAATCTTGTCGCGGTATTTCGCGAATTTCTCGATGTCGAAATTCAGCGGTTTGGGATTGCCGGTTTGGGTGTAGACCGCTTCGGAAATCACGAAATAGTCGACGTGGTCCCACAGTGTCTCGAGTCGCAGCTCGAGCAGCATGTCCTCGTTGAAATAGCAGAAGCAGTCGTAAATCTTTGGGCGGGTCATATTCAGGCTTGCGGGTGATTGCCGCGATCGTCGCCGAGCAACATCATCTTCAGGTAGCGGTAGTACGAGGTCTCGGCATTCGAAACGGCCAGGATGAATCCCATCCTGCCGTCGAGGAAGCCCAGCTTGACGACATAGGTGCGGATGAAAGTCCACAGGCCGTGCAGCACCGCGCGGCGCAAACCTCCCGATTTGCCGCGTGCGACTTTCTGTGCCGCGCCATAACTCGAATAGCTGTCGATCTTGCCGAGCACCTCCGAAAGATCGCGGTACGTGTAATGCAGCAGAGGCGTCGCCAGCCGCGCGCAACGGGCGTCGTCGTTGCCGATCACGCGTTCGTGCACGAGATCGTCGGAGAAGCGCGCCCGGCCGCGCACAAACAGGCGCCGCACATAGTCGGGACTCCAGCCGCTGTGGCGAATCCAGGTTCCGCAGTAATTGGAGCGGCGCGGGAGATCGTAGAGTTCGGCACCCGGCGATTCGATGCAAGCCAGGATTTCGTCGCGTAGCTCGGGCGGAACGCGCTCGTCGGCATCGATCGAAAGCACCCATGTGCCGCGGGCCTGGTCCAGCGCGCGCTGCTTTTGAGCGCCGAAGCCGGGCCAGTCGGTTTCATGAACAATCGCGCCATATTCGCGACAGATGGTTTGCGTGCCGTCGGTGCTGCCGGAGTCGAACACGATGATCTCGTCGACCCAGGGCCGTAGCGATGCGAGACATGCGCCAATATCGCGCGCCTCGTTCTTGGTGATTACGATGGCGGTGAGTGTGGGGGCGGCTGTGCGGGCGGCGAAACGGTCGCTCATGAGATGTGATGCTCGGGTCGATGCAGGTCTGGCAGGGGGCGGCGAAACTCATGGAAGTATAGCAAGCGCGGACGTTTGCCATGCCGGCGGCAGCCCGGCTTCGGCGAAGCGCGTGGCGATCCCCGTGCCCGTCAGCGCCCGCGCGGCGCGCGGCACGTCGGGCGCGCCGCGGCGCTACGTCGCCCCGAAGTCCGTGTGCTATTCTCCGGCTGATATTTTCATGCAATAACCTTGCGATATCCGAAATCAATGAGCATGTTGTTCGATCGTTTGCGGCCTGGCGCGTGGTGCCGGAACGGGACGCAGCACGACCTCGCACCCGGTTGCCAGCGGAGCGATCTTGTGGCGGTGCTGGCGGCGGGACTGGGGGTAGCCGGATATCTCAGCTGGCGTGGCGCGACCAATACCGCGTTATTCATTCTGGTGCTGCTGGCGTTGCTGCACGGCCCTGCATGGGGGGCACAAGCGCGCGGCCAATGGCGCCGTTTCGCGCCGTTGATGATTGCGCTCGCCGCGCCGATCACGGCGGTCGCGATCGGACAGCTGCTTCGGCACGAATGGGTGCTGAAGGCGTTTGACGCGCCCATGCGAATGCTGCTCGGGATTCCGGTCCTTCTGTATTTCCATCAGCGGCGCATTGACTTTGCGCGTATCGTCGGCTACGCCGCTCCTCTCTGCCTGTTCGCGATGCTGATCGAGGTGTGGCTGAATCCGGCTGCCTCCAGGCAGTGGGGCGGGCGCTATGCGACTTATTTCGTCGACACCGATACGTTCGGTGTTTATGGGCTGGTGCTGACCGGCTTTTGCTTGTTCAGCTTGCGCGTTGCGTCGGGCGGCAGAGGCAGGATGCTGGCGGCGTGGCAGTCGCTCGGCGTGCTGGTCGGTATCGCGCTGATTATCGGTTCCGGCACTCGCACTGCATGGTATGTGATACCGGTGGTGTTTGCGCTGTGGATGTGGCTGAACCGGCGCTCCGTCAGATTGTGGTGGCTGCTGGTCTGTGTCGCAGTACTGGCCGCCGTGGTAATTCCTGATCATGAAGTCGCAGTGCGCCTGGCCAGCGGTTATGAAGAGATTCGCCAGTGGCTCACCGGTACGCAGCGCGACACGTCGGCTGGCCTGCGTCTGACCATGTGGCACATATCGTGGGAACTGTTCAAGCACAGTCCGTGGAGTGGCTACGGTGACACCGGATATCTCGCGTCTCTGGGCCAGCCGTGGATCACGTCGATCGCGCCGCCATCGCAGGCGATCGCGATCGAGCACGGCCCGCATAACGAACTGCTGGCGAACTTGCTGCGCTCCGGCGTGGCCGGCGGAGTCGCGGTCCTGTGTCAATTCCTGATTCCGCTCGTGTTCTTCGGGCGGCGGTGCCATGCCGCCGACGATGGCGTGAAGCGGGCGAGTCAGCTCGGCTTGATTTATATCGTTTGCGTGATGGTGATGAGTGCCGGTTTTGAAATGTTCACGCTGAAATACACTGCCTCGTTCTATGGCCTGGTGATTGCGTGCCTCGGCGCTCAGGTGCTGGCGAGCGAAGGCGCGGCACGGCAGACAGCATCGCGCACGACCGAGGTGGCACACGGATGAACCGATATGCCAAAGTCAAGGTCATTTGCCCTGGGGGCGCGATGACGGCTGGGCCCGAGGCGCTGCATCAGCTCGTCGCCGAACTGAACCGGCTCGGCCAGCCGGCGGCGATCGTGTATAGCCCGTTCGACCGGACCTTCGAGACCCCCGAACCGTATCGCAAGTACGCGGCCCCGGTGGAGGCGTATGCGGACGAGCACGGCGAGCTGATTGTGTTTCCGGAGATCATGCCGACCGACGCGCTGCGCGTGAAGCGCGCCGACGCGGCGATCTGGTGGATGTCGCTGAACAATTACACGTGCGTGCGGTATGGAAACCCGCTGCGCGATCGCTTCCGCTATTTCAAGGCGTGGATCAAGGGCAAGCGACCGCTGGGTGGAATCGGCGCGTTGCGGCATCTGAAGCACTTTGCCCAGAGTCACCATGCGCAGACGTATCTTGCGGCACGCGGCTTTTCGGTGCTGCCGTTGACCGATTCGATTCCGGTTTATACCGCGCTCGACTATCTGGCGGCGTTGCCGCAGCGGCTAGCGGCCGCGACGCACGACGATGTGATTCTGTACAACCCGAGCAAGGGACGATCCGTCACCGAGCGTTTGATGCGCGCCTATCCGCAATGGCAGTTCAAGCCGCTGCGCGGCCTGAACCGGGAGCAGCTTGCCGACGCGTTCTGCGCGGCGAAGGTCTACATCGATTTTGGACACCATCCGGGCCGGGACCGTCTGCCGCGCGAGGCGGCCGTGCACGGCTGCTGCGTGGTGACGGCCAGGCATGGCTCGGCCGGCAATCCGGTGGATGTGCCGATTCCGGACAGGTACAAGCTGGACCCGAAGGCGAGCGGGTTCGTCGAGCAGTTCGGCCAGGTCATCGACGCGATTTTCGGCGATTTTGCGGGCTGCTCCGCCGAATTTGAGCCGTACCGACATATGATCCATCGGGAGGCGGACGTGTTCGAAGCGCAGATCCGGCGCGCGTTCGAGCTCGGGGGGCCATCCGCCTTATAATTCGCTCCATTCACGGAGCTTCCCGGGCTCTTCGTCATTTGTATCAAAGGATCGTCTTGAGCAAGCACCAATCCGGCCTCAGAAAGCCAGTCGGCGATGGGGACACACAAACCACCGCGGTCGGCAAGCGGCTGTGGGCCTACGTTCGCCCGCTGGCCGGCGTGCTGCTGCTCGGCGTGCTGGCGATGGCGGTCAGTTCGGCGACAGACGCAGGCATTCCGGCACTCCTCAAGCCGCTCCTCGATCATGGCTTCGGCAGCAACGGCAGCCGCCAGGCCATGTGGTTCGTGCCGATCGCCGTGATTGGCCTCGCGTTCGCACGCGGCGCCGCGCAGTACATGTCACAGTATCTGCTGTCGTACGTGTCGAACCGGATCCTGCTGCAGATGCGTCTCGACATGTTTGCGCGCATGGTCAACACCGGCGCATCGTTTTTTCAGCGCGAAACCGCGAGCACGGTGATCAACGCGATCGTGTTTGAGGTCAATCAGATCCTCAGCGTGCTGGTGAGCGTGATGGTCACGCTGGTGCGCGATTCGTTGACCGTGATATTTCTGCTCGGCTACCTGTTCTATCTGAACTGGCGCCTGACGCTGATCATCGCGGTGATCCTTCCGGGCATCGGCTGGCTCGTCAGCAAGATCAATCGTCGTCTGCGCCGGCTCGGCCGCGATCAGCAGATGCTGACCAACGACCTGTCGTATGTCGTCGAGGAGGCGGTGGCCGGCTATAAGGTGGTTAAGGTGTATAACGGCGAGCCGTACGAAATCTCGCGTTTCAGCGAAATGGCCAAACGGCTGCGCGGCTATGCAATGCGGCTGTCAGTGGCCGGCGGCCTTGCACAACCCCTGACACAGTTCCTTGCGTCGATCGCGCTCGCGATCGTGATCACGATCGCTGTCGTGCAATCGAAGCACGATCAAACCACGGTGGGCGGCTTCGTCGCGTTCGTCACGTCGATGCTGCTGATCATTTCGCCGCTCAAGCATCTGATCGACGTGAACCAGCCGCTGCAGCGCGCGGTGACCGCCGCCGAGCTGATCTTCGGGCTGATCGACGAGCCGGCCGAGCCGCAGGGCGGCGGCCGGCCGCTCGCGCACGCGCGCGGCGAGATCGAGTTCCGCGGCGTGACGTTCGATTACGGCGCGGCGGAGCGGCCGACGCTCGACCGGATCTCGTTCAAGGTCGCGCCGGGCGAGATGGTTGCGCTGGCGGGGCCGTCCGGCAGCGGCAAGACGACGCTCGTGAACCTGCTGCCGCGCTTTTTTGATCCGACCGACGGTTCCGTCCTGGTCGACGGCGTGCCGATCGCCGACTACGACATTCATGCGCTGCGCAGCCAGATGGCGATGGTGAGTCAGGATGTCGTGCTGTTCAACGACACGATTGCCGCCAACGTCGCGTACGGGCAGACGCCCGACCGCGCGCGCGTGCAGGCCGCGCTCGAGGCCGCGAACCTCGCCGATGCGGTTGCCGCGATGCCCGACGGGCTCGATACGCTCGTCGGTGGCAACGGGATGCGGCTGTCCGGCGGCCAGCGCCAGCGGCTCGCGATCGCGCGCGCGATCTACAAGGACGCGCCGATCCTGATTCTCGACGAGGCGACCTCGGCGCTCGATTCGGAATCGGAGCGGCACGTGCAGGCGGCACTCGAGCGGCTGATGGAAGGCCGCACGACGCTCGTGATCGCGCACCGGCTGTCGACGATCGAGCGTGCGGACCGCATTCTCGTGCTCGAGGCCGGCAAGATCGCCGAGGAGGGCAGCCACGAAGAACTGCTGCGCCACGGCGGTCTGTACGCACACCTGCACCGGATCCAGTACCAGCAGCAGACGGCGTAATGCGCGGTCACGCGGTTGCGGGATGCCGTGTGCTAGTCTTCGCCGGGTAGTCCGAGTGGTTTCGTTCGACGTGACAACACGGAGGGAAGGCACGATGAAGAAGATGCACGGGATGATGCTGGCCGCCCTGGTCGCGGCGGGTTTCGCCGCACCGGCCGCGATGGCGCAGGATCATGACAACCACTACGACCAGGGCATGCAGCACGGCCGCGGCCAGATGCGCCACGAGCCGGACGTGCCGCCGCGCTGGGCCGACCAGCCGCGTCGCGAGTGGCACCGGGGCGACCGGCTGCCGCCCGAGTTCCGCGATCGCCAGTACGTGATCGACGACTGGCGCGGCTATCACCTGAGCCCGCCGCCGCGCGGCTATCAATGGGTCGGCATCGGCGGCGATCACCTGCTGGTGCAGATCGGTTCCGGCATCGTGCTGCGGATCGGCGACTGACCTTGCCGGTCGCCCCACCCGTATCGCCACGCGGCGATGCGGGCCGGGCGATCGAACCACTGCGTCACTTCGCCGCTGCGCGGCGGAACCAGCGACGCTCGATTCCCGACATCACCCAGCACACGCCCAGCGCGCACACGGTGCCGAGCGTCACCTCGCCGAGCCGCATCAGCGGAATGTCCCACAGCGGGCCGTTGCCCGGAAACAGCAGCACGATCGTCGCGGTCACGCCGCCGAGCCGTGCCGCACTGCCCACGTTCAGACACCAGCAGCAGACGATCACGACCGCGACGGTGATCGCGTACGCGACGAGGCGATCGCCGCCGAGCGCCGCGCCGGCGAAGCCCAGCACGCCGCCGACCATCGCGCCGATGAACTGGTCGCGCGACAGCGACATCGTGTCCGAATAGTTGTGCTGCGTGACGGCGATCGCGGTGATCGCGGCCCACACGGCCTGCTCGGTGTGCAGCGCGCGCCCGATCGCGTACGCGAGGCATGCGCCGCACACGGCCTGGAGCGCCATCAGCCCGCCTTGCGCGAGCCGTTCGCTGAATGACAGCCCCTTGAACAGATCGAAGATCGACTGCTGGATCTGCTGGCGGGCTTCGTTGAGTGTCCTGATCGTATCCATCATGCGTTGGCCAATAAACGGGTAACGGCGGCGTACCGGCCTCAGTGCGCCTGTTCGGGCGAGGCGGCGGCCGCTTCGCCGGCGGTCGCGTCGCCGTTCCCGACGCGCGTTTCGGGCATCACGAGCCAGACCAGCAGCACCGCGAGCGCGCCCGCGCCCGCGAGCCCGAAGAAGCTGACCGCATTACCGAAGTGATCGGCGACATAGCCCGCCGCGGCGGTGCTCAGCGTCGCGCCGATGCCGGCCGCGAGCCCGAACAGCCCGATGCACAGGTTGTAGCGGCCCTTGCCGCCCGCGACGTCGGCCGCGATCAGCGGCAGCATCACGCCGAACACGGCCGCGCTGATGCCGTCGAGCATCTGCACGGGCACGAGCAGGTACGGGCTGCTCACGCCGGCGAACAGCAGCGCGCGCACCGGCAGTGCGGAGAAGCCGAGCAGCAGGATCGGCCGGCGCCCCCAGCGCTGCGCGGAGCGGCCGACCCACGGCGACAGCATCGCGACGATCGCCTGCGGCACGATGATGCACGCGGCGATCACGAGCTGCACGTTCTCGCCCATCCCGGCCGTGACCTCGCCGGCCGCGAGGTTCAGCATCGCCGCGTTCGACAGGTGGAACAGCACGACGCACGCCGCGAAGATCAGCATCCGGCGGTCGCGCAGCAGTTCGAGCAGCGTTTCGCGCTCGCCCGCTTCGTCGTGCTCGCCGCGCTCGTCCGGCTTCGACGACTGCGGGATCACCTCGTGCGTCGGCTGGATCATCGCGAGCGCGACCAGCGCGGGCAGCGCCAGCACGGCGGTCAGCCAGAACACCGCGCGCGCGGAGAAGTATTCGCCGGTCAGCCCCATCAGGCCCGCCGCGACCGCGCTGCCGATCGACGCCCAGCGGGCGTTGCGGCCGAGCCGGTCGCCGAGGTCGGCGCGGCCGACGAGCGAGAACGAGATCGCGGCCATCGCCGGCACGAGCATGCAGCTCGCGAAGCCGTGGAACACCTCGGCGGCGATCACCGGCACGATGGTCGGGCTCGACGCGAGCAATACCGCGGACAGGATGATGGCCGCGATCGCCCACGCGGCCGCGCCCTTCTTGTTCTTCAGCGCATCGACAGCCGCGCCGCCCGGCACCTGGCTGACCATTGCGCTGATCGTGCCGATCGACAGCACCATGCCGATCTCGCCCTGGGTCCACTTGTGCGACGCGAGGTAGGACGCGATGAACGGACCGAACCCGGTTTGAACGTTTGCAACGAAGAAGTTGAGCCAGTCGAGGGACCGCAGACTGCGAACGCTGACGGAATGCTTGATCGTCATCGGGTCGCACTCGCAGACGAAGCCGGTGCCGGGGCAACGGGCGGGTAGACCGCGACGATCGGCTTGTCGGCCGCGTAGGGCGGCGACGCCTTGATCTGTGCGTCGTTCAGGTCGAGCTGCGGGTGCAGCGCCTTGTCGCGCGTGACGAAACGCAGCGCGCCCCAGCTCGCGGCGATCGAACGGCGGTCGGTATTGACGAGCCCGCCGAGGTCGAGCACGACGGCCTGCGGCTGCGACGCGCGGTCGATCAGCACGTCGACGACGCGGCCGATCTTCGTGCCGTTCGGGCGCTCGACGTCGCTGTCGAGCATCGACAGCCGCGTCGCGGGCGAGGCCGCGGCCGAACCCGACAGCGGCACGGCCTTGGGCCGCGCGGCCGGCGGCAGGTCGCCCGACGGCATGTCGAGCACGATCGGCTCCTGCTTGCCGCCCGGCGTGAAGCGGAACACGTTCCACGGGAAGATGACCTTGCGGTCGCCGACGCCCATGAAGCCCTGCAGGTTGACGACCATCTCGCGCGGCTTGCCGCTCGCGTCGGTCACCATGTCGACCGCGCGGCCGATCACCCTGCCGTTGCGGCGCGCGACTTCGCTGTCGAGCAGCGCATGGATCTGGGTCCGGTCGAGCGGGCGCGTCGCGACGAGCGGCGCGGGCGGAGGCGGCGGCGGTGTGGGCGATTCGGGGCGCTGCACGGGCTTCGGCCGCGTGACTTCGCGATGCGGCTTCTTCGGCGCTTCCGGTTCCTCCGGGTGTGTCGGCGCCGGCATGGGCGGCATCGTCAGCGGTTCGCCGGCGGTTTCCTTGACGGGCTCGACGAGCGCCTCGCTGATCGGTGCGGGCGGATTCTGGACCGGCAGCAGCCCGCAACCGGACAGCAGCGCGGCGGCGGAGAGAATCAGGACGGCCGTCGACGACGGAAACGACTTGCGGGATGCGGGAAACGGAAGTCCGCCGCTCATTGACACTCACTCCATGGGTCGGGGGCGGCCCGAGGGCACGCGGCTGGCGATGGATGGCGGGTGCGGGCGGCGCACCACGCGAGGAGAGATTTTAACGTGTCTTGCTTTCACGGCCGATTTCGATGGCTTGCCGGAGGCTGACCGTCGGGAAAAGGTAGGGATCGGCGGGGGTGGTCGCGTCGCTGTCAGGCGAGGGCGACGGGAGGCGGAAGACGGGCGGTGCACGCCGGCTCCGGCCCGCCGCCGTCATGGCGGGCAGGCGCGGGTGCTGCATGAAGCAGGGAAAACCGGAACGTCAGGCGTCCGGGTACCACGCATCGGTGAATTCGCTGACCTTGACGTCGGTCAGTTCCGGCCGGGCGGCCAGCCAGCCGCGCACGCGTTCGCGATCGGCATCGGTCGTCGTGCCGCGCGGCGCGCCGGAAATCACGTATGCGCCGATGCCTTCGTCCGCCGATGCGACGGTCAGCAGCCCGTTCGCTTCGACGAAGTCGATGAACGCGTCGATCAACTGGCCGCGTTCGAGGTCGGACAATTCGTTGCGATAGTGCGCGGTGGCGTTGAATGCGAGTTCCTGGAATTCGCCGATGTGGAGTTTCTTGCGCTGGCGGCGGTTGTGGCCTTGGCTCATGGTGTGTCGTGAATACGAAAAGGGTGGATGAAAAGGCGGCGGCGGGGGCCGGCGCGGCATGCGCGGGCGGCCCGGGCGCCGCATCGAAGCGCCGCGCGGCGACGCCGGCGGCGAAAAGGCGGAACGTTACATCAGCACGATATCGTACTGCTCCTGGCTCAGGTTCGACTCGACCTGCAGCGACACCGGCTTGCCGATGAAATCGATCAGCATCGCGAGGTGCTGCGATTCCTCGTCGAGGAACAGGTCGATCACCTGTTGCGCGGCGATCACGCGGAATTCGCGCGGGTTGAACTGCCGCGATTCACGCAGGATCTCGCGCAGGATGTCATAGCACACGGTGCGCGACGTCTTCACCTGGCCCTTGCCCTGGCAGGTCGGGCACGGTTCGCACAGCACGTGCGCGAGCGATTCGCGGGTGCGCTTGCGCGTCATCTCGACGAGCCCGAGCTGCGAGAAGCCGTTGACCGTCACGCGCGTACGGTCGCGCGACAGCGCCTTCTTCAGCTCGGACAGCACCGCGTCGCGATGCTCGGCGTTCTCCATGTCGATGAAGTCGATGATGATGATCCCGCCGAGGTTGCGCAGCCGCAGCTGCCGCGCGATCGTGTGCGCGGCCTCGAGGTTGGTCTTGAAGATCGTGTCGTCGAAGTTGCGCGCGCCGACGTAGCCGCCCGTGTTCACGTCGATCGTCGTCATCGCCTCGGTCTGGTCGATCATCAGGTAGCCGCCCGACTTCAGGTCGACCCGGCGCGACAGCGCGCGCTGGATTTCCGTCTCGATGTTGTACAGGTCGAACAGCGGCCGCTCGCCCGTGTAGTGGTGCAGCTTCGGGCTCACGGCCGGCGTGAACTCGGCCGCGAATTCCGCGAGGCGCTGGTAGGTTTCGCGCGAGTCGACCTGGATGCGCGTCGTGTCGTCGTTCGCGAAATCGCGCAGCACACGCTGCGCGAGATCGAGATCCTGGTACAGCAGGCTCGTTGCCGGCAGCCGCTGCGCCTGCGCGACGATCGTCGCCCACGTCTTGCGCAGGTAGGTCACGTCGCCGGCCAGCTCGTCGGACGTCGCATCCTCGGCGATCGTGCGCACGATGTAGCCGCCTTTCTCGTCCGGCGGAATCACGGCGGTCAGGCGCGCGCGCACGGCCTCGCGCTCGGCTTCGCTCTCGATCTTCTGCGAGATGCCGATGTGCGGCTCCTGCGGCAGGTAGACGAGCGTGCGGCCCGCGATGCTGACTTGAGTCGACAGCCGCGCGCCCTTCGTGCCGATCGGATCCTTGATCACCTGCACCATCAGCGTCTGGCCTTCGAACACGGTCTTCTCGATCGGCTGGTGCGGCGCGCTCGACTGCGGTTCGCCCGCGACGCGCGGTTGCCAGATGTCGGCGACGTGCAGGAAGGCCGCGCGCTCGAGGCCGATGTCGATGAACGCCGACTGCATGCCGGGCAGCACGCGCACGACCTTGCCGAGATAGATGTTGCCGACCCGCCCGCGCGACAGCGTGCGCTCGACGTGAAGCTCCTGCACCGAGCCTTGCTGGACGAGTGCGACCCGCGTTTCCTGCGGCGTGAGGTTGATCAGGATTTCTTCGTTCATGGTGGGGTTCAGAAGGCGACGCGCGCGGTGCGCAGCAGCGCCGCAGTCTCAAAAAGGGGCAGACCCATGATACCTGAATGGGAACCGTCGATTCGCTCGACGAATTCGGCCGCGCGCCCCTGGATCGCGTACGCGCCGGCCTTGCCGAACGGCTCGCCGGTTGCGACGTAGCGCGCGTATGCGTCGTGCGACGCGACCGCGAAGCGCACCGACGAGCGCGACAGCGCGGGCGGCAGCAGTTCGCCGCTGGCGTCGATCACGGCGACGGCGGTCAGTACCGCATGTTCGCGGCCCGCGAGACGGGTCAGCATCGCGAGCGCGTCGTCGGCGTCGGCCGGCTTGCCGAGGATCGCGCCGTCGATCGTGACGGTCGTATCGGCGACCAGCACCGGCGCGGCCGGCTTGCCGCTCGCGACAAGCCGCGCCCGCGCGGCCGCGGCCTTCGCGACGGTCACGCGTCGCACGTAGGCATCGGCGGCCTCGCCGGGCAGCTCGGCTTCGAGCGCCTCGGCGTCTTCGTCGGGCCGCGGCAGCAGCAGCTCGAAACTCACGCCGATCTGCTGCAGCAGCTCCTGGCGGCGCGGGCTTTGCGAGGCGAGATAAAGGGTCGGAAAAAGCGCGGTGGGCGTGCTGGACGGCATGGTGTCGTTATCTCGGTGGGCGCGCGCGGCGCGCGTCGCGAGGACGACGCGTCATGCGCGGTGGTAGGGGTGATTCTGCGTGATGCTCCACGCCCGGTAAAGCTGTTCGGCGAGCAGCACGCGCACCATCCCGTGCGGCAGCGTCATGCTGGAGATGCGCAGCAGCACGTCGGCGCGCGCTTTCAGTTCCGGATCGAGCCCGTCGGCGCCGCCGATCACGAACGCGACGTCGCGGCCGTCCTGCTGCCAGCCGGGCAGCGCCTGCGCGAGCTGCATCGTGGTCCAGTCGCGGCCGCGCTCGTCGAGCGCGACGAGGCGCGCGCCTTTCGGCAGCGCGGCCTCGATCTTCTGCCGCTCGGCCGCCATCACGCTCTCGGCGCTGCGGCCGCCCGAACGCAGTTCGGGCTTGATCTCGCGCAACTCGATGCGCAGTTCGGGCGGCATCCGCTTCGTGTATTCGTCGAAGCCGGACGCGATCCAGCCCGGCATCTTGTGGCCGACGGCGAGGATGAAAAGCTTCATCGGGACAGACGGGCGACTCAGCGGCGACGGGCGGCCGTCTTGCGTGCCGGGCGCGCCGGTGCGGCTTCTTCTTCCTCGTCCTCGTCGTCTTCGCTGGCCGTCGCAAAGCCGTTCGGGCCCTTGCCGCCGCCGAGCTTCATCCGCACGGGCTTGTCGCCCCAGATTTCCTCGAGGTTGTAGTACTGGCGCAGCGCCGGTTGCAGGATGTGCACGACCGCGTCGCCGCAGTCGACCAGCACCCATTCGCCGGTGTCCTCGCCTTCGGAGCTGACGATGTCGCCCCCAGCCTCCTTGACCTTGTCGCGTACGTTCGACGCGAGGGCCTTGGTCTGGCGATTGGAGGTGCCCGACGCGACGACCACGCGGTCGAACAGTTCGGTCAGGTGGCTGGTGTTGAACACCTTGATGTCTTGCGCCTTGACGTCTTCGAGGGCGTCGACGATCACGCGCTGCAGTTTGCGGATATCCATGGATTCAGGAATGGTAGAGACGATGTTGAAGAATATAGGCCCATACGGCGGCCGGCACATGCTCGGCCGATGCGTCGGGCATTTGCGCATGGCGCGCGATGCATTCGCGCAGGTGCGCGCGGATGTCGGTCGCGGCGATGTCGAAGGCGAGCGTCGTGTCGATCAGCAGGCGGCCGGCCGGCACGGCTTTCAGCACGTCGGCGCCCGCCTGCCGCACGGCGATTTCCCGTGCGACGTCCGGCGGCGCCGCGCCGAGCTCGAAGCCCGGGCGCGTCGACACGCAGACGTGCGCATGGTCGAACAGCCCGCGCCAGTCGCGCCACGTGTCGAGGCGCACGAGCTGGTCGGCGCCGATCAGCAGCGACAGCGACGCGTCGGGGCCGATCCGCTCGCGCCAGCGCGCGAGCGTCTCGACCGTGTAGGTCGGGCCGGCGTGCTCGATCTCGTCGGTCGCGACGGTCACGGCCGTGCCCGGCAAGGACAGCGAGCCGGCGGCGGCGCGCGTCATCGCGAGCCGATGCTCGGCGGCCGACACGTCGCGCTTCTGGTACGGCTGCCCGGCGGGCAGCAACACGAGCTCGGTCAGGTCGAGCAGTTCGGCGAACCGGCGCGCGAGCGCCAGGTGGCCGTCGTGGATCGGGTCGAAAGTGCCGCCCAGCAGGCCGATACGACGCGGCAGCGGGGCGGGGCGGGCGATGGTGTCCAGAGACGCGTCCTTTCGTTGGGGCAGCGGGGCGCGCGGGCTCACACCCAGTCGCGCGGCACGAGGAAGTCGCTGGTCAGGCGCGCTTCGGGCGAACCCGGCTCGGGCTGCCAGTTGTAGCGCCAGTTCGCGACCGGCGGCATCGACATCAGGATCGACTCGGTCCGGCCGCCGCTCTGGAGGCCGAACAGCGTGCCGCGGTCGAACACGAGGTTGAATTCGACGTAGCGGCCGCGCCGATACGCCTGGAACTCGCGTTCGCGCTCGCCGTACGGCATGTCGGCGCGGCGTTCGACGATCGGCAGGTAGGCCTGCAGGAACGCATCGCCGACCCGTTGCATCATGTCAAACGAGCGTTCGAAACCGGGCTCGGCGTAATCGTCGAAGAAGATCCCGCCGATGCCGCGCGTCTCGTTGCGGTGTTTCAGGAAGAAATACTCGTCGCACCACGTCTTGAAGCGCGGGTACAGCTCGGCGCCGAACGGGTCGAGCGCATCCTTGCAGGTCTGGTGGAAATGCCGCGCGTCGTCCTCGAAACCGTAAACCGGTGTCAGATCCATGCCGCCGCCGAACCAGAACACGGGATCTTCGCCCGGCTTCGTCGCGATCAGCATCCGCACGTTCATGTGGACGGTCGGGCAGTACGGATTGCGCGGGTGCAGCACCAGCGACACGCCGAGCGCCTCGAAGCCGCGGCCCGCGAGCTGCGGGCGCGCCGCGCTCGCCGACGGCGGCAGCGCGTCGCCCGCGACATCGGAAAAACCGATTCCCGCGCGCTCGAACACGCGCCCACCTTCGAGGATGCGCGTGCAGCCGCCGCCGCGCAGGCGTTCGGCCGGCCCGCGCTGCCAGGCGTCGGTCGCGAGCGGCGTGCCGTCGAGCGCGCCGAGCGCGTCGGCGATACGTGTCTGCAGGCCCTGGAGGTACGTGCGCACGCGCGTCACGTCGTAGGTCGAATCGGTCATGTCTGAACTGGCTGCCCCCGCCCGAAGCGGGGGCCGTAAAAAAAGCATCTGCCGGGCATTCTATCGAACCCCGGCAGAGGAGGCGGCGCCTGGGTCGGGCCAGGCGCCCGGACCCGCGTCACGCGTTCTTGCGGTTGAGCGCGCGGAAACCGATGTCGCGGCGGTACTGCATGCCTTCGAAGTTGATCTGGTTGATCGTGTCGTAGGCATGCTGCTGCGCTTCGCGCACCGAATCGGCGAGGCCGACCACGCACAGGACGCGGCCGCCGGACGTCGTCAGCTTGTCGCCGTCGAGCGTCGTGCCCGCGTGGAACGTGACCGTCTGTTCGGTCTCGGCCGGGATGCCGTTGATGCGGTCGCCCTTGCGCGGCGCGTCCGGATAGCCGTGTGCGGCCAGCACGACGCCCAGCGCGGTGCGACGGTCCCAGTCGAGCTCGACCGTATCGAGCGTGCCCGCGATCGCGTGCTCGACGACCTTCGAGAAATCGCTCTTCAGGCGCGCCATGATCGGCTGCGTTTCCGGGTCGCCCATCCGGCAGTTGAACTCCAGCGTGCGCGGATGGCCTTCCTTGTCGATCATCAGGCCCGCATACAGGAAGCCCGTGAAGCGGATGCCGTCCTTCTCCATCCCGCGCACGGTCGGCATGATGATCTCGCGCATCACGCGCGCGTGCATCTGCGGCGTGACGATCGGCGCGGGCGAATATGCGCCCATGCCGCCCGTGTTCGGGCCGCGGTCCTCGTCGAGCAGGCGCTTGTGATCCTGGCTCGAAGCCAGCGCCAGCGCATGCTTGCCGTCGACCATCACGATGAAGCTGGCTTCCTCGCCGTCGAGGAATTCCTCGATCACGACGCGTGCGCCCGCATCGCCGAGCTTGTTGCCCGACAGCATCATGTCGACGGCTGCGTGCGCCTCTTCCAGCGTCATCGCGACGACGACGCCCTTGCCGGCCGCGAGGCCGTCGGCCTTCACGACGATCGGCGCACCCTTCGCGTCGATGTACGCATGCGCGGCGGCCACGTCGGAGAAGGTTTCGTACTCGGCGGTCGGGATGCCGTGGCGCTTCATGAACGCCTTCGCGAAATCCTTCGAGCTTTCGAGCTGCGCGGCTTCGCGGGTCGGGCCGAAGACCTTCAGGCCGCGTGCGCGAAACAGGTTGACGATGCCGGCCGCGAGCGGCGCTTCCGGCCCGACGAGCGTGAACGCAACGCCTTCGCGTTCCGCGAAATCGGCGAGTTCGTCGAGCGCCGTGATGTCGACGTTCTTCAGACGCTCGTCCTGCGCCGTGCCGCCATTGCCGGGCGCGACGTAGACCATCTGGACGCGCGGCGACTGCGCGAGCTTCCACGCCAGCGCATGTTCGCGGCCGCCGGAACCGACGACGAGTAGTTTCATGGGATTCCCCGCAGACTAGAAAACAGGGCGGCCGGCACGCTCAGGCGCGCCGGCCGCGGATTCGATCGGGCCGCCGCCGCAACGGGCGCACGGCGGCCGGCATCTCATTCCTCGACGATGACGGCGTTCGTATACACGTCCTGCACGTCGTCGAGGTTCTCGAGCGCGTCCAGGAGCTTCTGCATCTTCGCCGCGTCGTCGCCGGTGAACTCGACTTCGTTCTGCGGCTTCATCGTCACTTCGGCGAGCTCGGCCTTGAAGCCGGCGGTTTCGAGCGCGTCCTTCACTGCCGAGAAGGCCTGCCAGTCGCACAGCACCTCGATCGAGCCGTCGTCGTTCGTGTTCACGTCGTTCGCGCCGGCTTCGAGCGCGGCTTCCATCAGCGCGTCTTCCGACGTGCCCGGGGCGAACAGGAACTGGCCGACGTGATCGAACATGAAGGCAACCGAGCCGTCGGTGCCCATGTTGCCGCCGAACTTCGAGAACGCATGGCGGACTTCCGCGACCGTGCGGGTGCGGTTGTCGGTCAGCGTGTCGACGATGATCGCCGCGCCGCTGATGCCGTAGCCTTCGTACCGGATTTCCTCGTAGTTCGCGCCGTCCGCGCCGCCGACGCCGCGATCGATCGCACGCTTGACGTTGTCCTTCGGCATGTTCGCGTCGGCCGCCTTGTCGACCGCGAGACGCAGGCGCGGGTTCGAGTTGACGTCGCCGCCGCCGAGGCGTGCCGCGACCTGGATTTCCTTGATCAGGCGGGTCCAGATCTTGCCGCGCTTCGCGTCGGCCGCTGCCTTCTTATGCTTGATGTTGGCCCATTTCGAATGACCAGCCATACCTTTCTCCGTGCCCGGGCGCGCAGCGCGGGCGATTGTGCCAATGTGTCGTTGAATCGGCGGCCGTGTCGGCGGGCATGAAGCCGCGGGGCCGCGTGTCGAGTGGATCGGGATTTTATCACGCGGCGACCGTCGTTTCGGGGCCGCCGCGCATGGCCGAACGGCCGGGTGGGCCGCCGCCGGGCCGGGCCGCGCGCCGCGCGGGCGCGCCGGAACTCAGTTCTTGGTGCCGAACAGGCGGTCGCCCGCGTCGCCGAGGCCCGGCACGATGTATGCGTGCTCGTTCAGGTGCGAGTCGAGCGACGCGACGAACAGTTTCACGTCCGGGTGGGCGTCCTGGAACACCTGCACGCCCTCGGGCGCGGCGACGAGGGCGACGAACATGATGTTCGCGGCCGGCACGTTGCGGCGCTTGAGCACGTCGACCGCATGGACGGCCGAATAGCCGGTCGCGACCATCGGGTCGCACAGGATGAAGATGCGGTCTTCCAGATCCGGCAGGCGCACCAGGTACTCGACCGGGCGGTGGTCGTCGGCGCGGTACACGCCGATATGGCCGACGCGCGCGGACGGAACCAGGTCGAGCAGGCCGTCCGACATCCCGATGCCTGCGCGCAGCACTGGCACGATCGCCAGTTTCTTGCCCGCGATCACCGGCGCGTCGACCTCGACCAGCGGGGTTTCGACCCGCTTGGTCGTGATCGGCAGGTTGCGGGTGATCTCGTAGCCCATCAGCAGCGTGATCTCGCGCAGCAGCTCGCGGAACGTGCGCGTCGACGTGTCCTTGTCGCGCATGTGCGTGAGCTTGTGCTGGATCAGCGGGTGATCGGTGATGAAGAGATTGGGGAAACGGCTGTCCTGTTTCATGACGGGGGTGCCTTGGCGGCAAAAGGTGATCGGGGCGGCGCGCCCGGGCCGGCCGCCGCTTATGGCCGCAATTTTACCAAGGCGCGCCGCGCGATCCGGATATTATCGACGTCTCACGACAATCCGCGCGCCGCGCGCGCCCGTTCGCCCGTCCGGCGGCGCAACGGCGCCGCGCCGGCGCGCGTCGCCACCAAGGAATCGACGATGGATCTCGGCATCGCAGGAAAGACCGCGCTCGTGTGCGCGGCAAGCAAGGGGCTCGGTCGCGGCTGCGCGGAAGCGCTGGCCGCCGAGGGCGTGAACCTCGTGATCGTCGCGCGCACGCGCGACACGCTGGAGGAAACCGCGGAGGAGATCCGTGCCGGCGCGAACGTGTCCGTCACGGCGGTCGCCTGCGACATTACGACGCCGCACGGGCGTGCGGCCGCGCTCGCCGCGTGCCCGCAGCCGGACATTCTCGTGACGAATGCCGGCGGCCCGCCGCCCGGCGATTTCCGCGACTTCTCGCACGACGACTGGATCCGCGCGCTCGAGTCGAACATGCTGACGCCGATCGAACTGATCCGCGCGACCCTCGACGGGATGATCGCGCGCGGCTTCGGCCGGGTCGTCAACATCACCAGCTCGGCCGTGAAGGCGCCGATCGACGTGCTCGCGCTGTCGAACGGCGCGCGCTCGGGGCTGACCGGTTTCGTCGCGGGGCTGTCGCGCAAGGTTGCCGGGCAGGGCGTGACGATCAACAACCTGCTGCCGGGGCTGTTCGACACCGACCGGATCGCGACGACGCTCACCGCGTCGGCGAAGGCGCAGGGCGTCACGGTCGACGAGATGCGCGCGCGGCGCACCCGGGAGATCCCGGCCGGCCGTCTCGGCACGCGCGCGGAATTCGGCGCGGCATGTGCGTTCCTGTGCAGCGTGCATGCCGGCTACATCACCGGGCAGAACTGGCTGCTCGACGGCGGCGCGTATCCGGGCACGTTCTGACGCGCACCGCCATTCACGACCACCACCGACAACGAAGGATCCGGAGATGAGCAAACCCCGCATCGCCTTGATTGCGCACGACGCGAAGAAGAACGAGATCGTCGCGCTCGCGGGCGAATACCGCGCGACGCTCGCGCAATGCCGCCTGGTCGCGACCGGCACGACGGGCGGCCGCATTGCGGCCGCGCACGGGCTCGAGGTCGAGCGCAAGCTGTCGGGGCCGCTCGGCGGCGATTTGCAGATCGGTGCGGAACTGGCCGACGGCCGCGTCGACATCGTCGTGTTCCTGCGCGATCCGATGACCGCGCAACCGCACGATCCGGACATCACCGCGCTCGTGCGCGCGTGCGACGTGCACGACGTGCCGGTTGCGACCAACGTCGCAACCGCGCGGATGCTGCTCGACGATCTGGCGCGCAACATGCAGGACGTCTGCTAGCCGGGCGGCCGGGACGGCGGCGTCAGGTCGAGGGCGACCTTGGGCGCTGACGCTGCCGTGACGAAGGGGCGCGAACGGGGGCCGCGAACGACGGCAGATCGGGTGCGGATCGTCACCGTAGCGGCCAGAACCACACCTCGGATGCCTCCCAATAGCCATCCGAACCGCTGGCGGCCCGTGCGCCGTCATCCTGTTGCCCGGATAGTGACTGAGTAGCAGGAAAAAGGGCGGCTTCAACCCGGATCTCCGCCGATCAGCGACACGGATACTTGTGCCGAAGGATGCCGACGACGAGGCTCGTCGCGCTGGCCTTCAGCGCTTCTCGCGGCAGCTTGCGGAGCGTGTCGAGTACGTCCAAACCGACTTCTCCCGGCTTGATGCGCGCGTTGCCGCACCAGTCCTTGCCGGCTGTGGCGTCGGCCACGCCAGCCAGATACCCGGTCGCGGCGTGGCGCTCGGCGTCGGCGTATGGCGTGATATCGGTGCGGCTCATGCCGTCGAGCAGCCGGACGCCGTCGACGCGCGGCACCTTGGTCGCGCTTGCGACCGCGGCACTCGCCGACAACGACACGAAAACAAACATGTGCCGGAGGGAAAGGACGCCCACGGGGTGACGCTCGCAAATTCGACGGAAGCGCAAACCTGGCATGGCTCCCGTCTCGGAAATCGGCAAGGTGGCGGCGTGTTTCGGCGAACCGATCCCGGCCGGAGTCGCCGACGTCGGCGCCCGGTGTGAAGAAGTTGCGCGGGGGTTGCGTGGCGTGCAGGGATGCTCGCCGCTGATTCGCGGGACCGTCAGGCTCCGCTGTCCCCGACCGGGCGGGGTGCCGTCCGGTGCGCAGCGCATGATTGGAACGTGGCGAAGTGTTGCTGGCGCGGTTTGCGCGGGCAATGCCGGCCTGACGGGCATCGAGCGGGCCGCAGGCCCGGTCGGCGTCGCGATACCCCTGCGTCGGCAAAGGGTTTGCGGCGGCGCGCTGCGCGACGCCGCGCGTTGCGCGAGAATCGTGCGTCGCGATGCGCGCCCGCCGCCCGGTTCCCGCAAGAATCGGCCGGCCCGCCCATCGGCGATCCGGATTTTTCCTGACCGATTGACAGACGAGGAGCGAAACGATGCCGAAAGCAATCCGATACGACCAGCCGGGCGGCCCGGACGTGATGAAGTGGGTCGATGTCGAGGTCGGCGAGCCGGGCGCGGGCGAAGTCCGCATCCGGCAGCATGCGGTCGGGCTCAACTACATCGACGTGTATTTTCGTACGGGCCTCTATCCGCAGCCGCTGCCCGGCGGCCTCGGGATGGAGGCGGCGGGCGAGGTGACGGCCGTCGGCGAAGGCGTGACCGCGTTCAAGGCGGGCGACCGCGTCGCGTACGTCGGGCAGCCGCCGGGCGCCTACGCGCAGGAGCGCGTGATGCCGGCCGCGAAGCTCGTGAAGTTGCCGGACGGCATCGGCTACGACGACGCGGCGTCGGTGATGCTGCAGGGCCTGACCGCCCACTACCTGCTGCGCCGTACCTACCCGGTGAAGGCCGGCGACACGATCCTGATCCACGCGGCGGCCGGCGGCGTCGGCCTGCTCGTGTGCCAGTGGGCGAAGGCGCTCGGCGCGACCGTGATCGGCACGGTCGGCTCCGACGCGAAGGCCGAACTTGCGAAGGCGCACGGCTGCGATCACCCGATCGTCTATACGCGCGAGAACTTCACGCAGCGCGTGAAGGACATCACGAACGGCGCGGGCGTGCCGGTCGTCTACGATTCGATCGGCAAGGACACCTATGTCGGCTCGCTCGACAGCCTCGCGCCGCTCGGCTACTTCGTCAGCTTCGGCAACGCGTCGGGCCCGCTGCCGCCGATCGACTCGAAGGAATTCTCGTCGCGCGGCTCGCTGTTCTTCACGCGTCCGACGCTGTTCTCGTACATCGCGAAGCGCGCGGATCTCGAATCCGCGGCCGCCGAGCTGTTCGACGCGATCCTGTCGGGCAAGGTGAAGACCAGCATCAACCAGCGCTACCCGCTCGCGGAAGTCGGCCGCGCGCATGCCGATCTCGAGTCGCGCAACACCACCGGCTCGACGATCCTCGTTCCCTGACCCGTCCCCGCCGTGCCGGCACCCCGCCGGCACGCGTCCCCGCGGGCGGCGCCGAGGCGCCGTCCGTCCCGCCTCCCGGTTGCGCCCGTCTGCGCGTTTACGCGTTTTTTACACCGGCCCCGATACCTTTGACCCGTCCTTTACGTGCGTTCCCATAAGGTTCTAGTCGTCTGATTTCGATGACGGAGAACACAAAATGGATGGGGTTTTCATCGGCGCACTGGTGCTTTTCACCGCGCTGATCCTCGGTTTGGTTGCCGGTTGCGAGAAGCTCGTGCAATACGGTCGCGGGGGGCGAGCATGACCTGGATGCTTTGGCTGGCGGGCGCATCGACGGCCCTGCTGTTCGCGTATCTCGTGTTTGCGCTGCTGCGCGCGGAGGACATCGAATGAACGCGAACAATCTCTTGCAGACGGCGCTCTTCATCGTCGTGCTGCTGGCGGCGGCCGTGCCGGTCGCGCGCTACCTGTCGGCGGTGATGGACGGCAGCTCGCGCGTCGTGCGCGTGTTCGGGCCGCTCGAGCGCGCGCTGTACCGCATCGCCGGCGTCGACGCCGGCAGCGAGATGAACTGGAAGCAGTATGCGATCGCGACGATCGCGTTCAACGCGCTTGGCGCGCTGTTCCTCTACGGCCTGCTGCGCCTGCAGGGCTTCCTGCCCGGCAATCCGCAGCAGTTCGGCGCGATGACGGTCGACGGTGCGTTCAACACCGCCGTGAGCTTCGTCACCAATACGAACTGGCAGGACTACACGCCGGAGCAGACCGTCAGCTACCTGACGCAGATGCTCGGCCTGACCGTGCAGAACTTCCTGTCGGCGGCAACCGGCATCGTCGTCGTGATCGCGCTGATCCGCGGTTTCGCGCGCCACACGGCAGCCACCATCGGCAACTTCTGGGTCGACCTCACGCGGGTGACGATGTACGTGCTCGTGCCGATGTCGGTGCTGATCGCCGGGCTGCTGATGAGCCAGGGCGTGATCCAGAACATGAAGGCCTACGAGGACGTGCCGGTGCTGCAGGCGAGCACGTACGCGGCGCCGAAGCTCGACGCGCAGGGCAACCCGGTGAAGGACGACAAGGGTAATCCGGTCACGGTGTCGACGCCGTTGACGAAGCAGACGCTCGCAATGGGCCCGGTCGCGTCGCAGGAAGCGATCAAGATGCTCGGCACCAATGGCGGCGGCTTCTTCAATGCGAACTCCGCACACCCGTACGAGAACCCGACGCCGTTCGCGAACTTCATCCAAATCTTCGCGATCCTGATCATCCCGGCCGCACTGTGCCTGGTGTTCGGCCGCGTGATCGGCGATCGCCGGCAGGGTATCGCGGTGCTGGCGGCGATGACGGTCGCGTTCGTGATCGCGATCGGCGTCGAGGTGAACGCCGAGCAGGGCGGCAACCCGACGCTCGCCGCGCTGCACGTCGACCAGTCGGCGAGCGCGCTGCAGCCGGGCGGCAACATGGAAGGCAAGGAAACGCGCTTCGGCATCGCGCAGACCGGCATCTTCACGGTCGCGACCACGGCCGCGTCGTGCGGGGCGGTCGACACGATGCACGATTCGCTGACGCCGCTCGGCGGCCTCGTGCCGATGCTGCTGATGCAGCTGGGCGAGGTGATTTTCGGCGGGGTCGGTTCCGGCCTGTACGGGATGCTCGTGTTCGCGCTGCTCGCGGTGTTCGTCGCCGGCCTGATGATCGGGCGCACGCCGGAATACGTCGGCAAGAAGATCGAATCGTACGAGATGAAGATGGTGTCGATCGTCGTGCTGCTCACGCCGCTGCTCGTGCTGGTCGGTACGTCGATCGCCGTGCTCGCCGATGCGGGCAAGGCCGGCATCGCGAACCCGGGCCCGCACGGCTTCTCGGAAATCCTGTACGCGTTCAGCTCGGCCGCCAACAACAACGGCAGCGCGTTCGCGGGCCTGACGGTCGGTACGCCGTTCTACAACTGGATGACCGCGATCGCGATGTGGTTCGGCCGCTTCGGCACGATCGTGCCGGTGCTGGCGATCGCCGGCTCGCTGGCCGCGAAGAAGCGCATCGCGGTGACGAGCGGCACGCTGCCGACGCATGGTCCGCTGTTCGTCGTGCTGCTGCTCGGCACCGTGCTGCTGGTGGGCGCGCTGACCTACGTGCCGGCGCTTGCGCTCGGCCCGGGCGTCGAGCACCTGATGATGTGGCTGGGCGCGTGATGCGCGTCCGCACGGCGACACATTGAAAAGACTGAAGAGATTGAAGAGATCGCAATGACTCAACATTCCGCAACACGGTCCATGTTCGACCCGGCGCTGCTGCGCCCGGCGATCGTGGATTCGTTCAAGAAACTCACGCCGCGCACGCAGTTCCGCAACCCGGTGATGTTCTGCGTGTACGTCGGCAGCATCCTGACGACGATCCTGTGGATCGCGGCGCTTTCCGGCCAGGCCGAGGCGCCGTCGGGCTTCATCCTCGCGATCGCGCTGTGGCTGTGGTTCACGGTGCTGTTCGCGAACTTCGCCGAAGCGCTCGCGGAAGGGCGCTCGAAGGCGCAGGCCGCATCGCTGCGCAGCGCGAAGAAGGACGTGACGGCGAAGAAGCTCAACGAGCCGCATCCGAAGTCGCCGATCCGCATCACGAACGCGACCGAGCTCCGCAAGGGCGACGTCGTGCTCGTCGAGGCCGGCGACGTGATCCCCGCCGACGGCGAGGTGGTCGACGGCGTCGCGTCCGTCGACGAGTCGGCGATCACCGGCGAATCCGCGCCGGTGATCCGCGAATCGGGCGGCGATTTCTCGTCGGTGACGGGCGGCACGCGCGTGCTGTCCGACTGGATCGTCGTCAAGGTCACCGCGAACCCCGGCGAGGCGTTCCTCGACCGGATGATCGCGATGGTCGAAGGCGCGAAGCGCAAGAAGACCCCGAACGAGATCGCGCTGACGATCCTGCTGGTGGCGCTGACGATCGTGATGCTGCTCGCGACCGCGACGCTGCTGCCGTTCTCGATGTTCTCGGTCGAAGCGATGAAGGCCGGCCACGTGGTGACGATCACCGCACTGGTCGCGCTGCTCGTGTGCCTGATCCCGACGACGATCGGCGGCCTGCTGTCCGCGATCGGCGTGGCCGGCATGAGCCGGATGATGCAGGCGAACGTGATCGCGACGTCGGGGCGCGCGGTGGAAGCGGCCGGCGACGTCGACGTGCTGCTGCTCGACAAGACCGGCACGATCACGCTCGGCAACCGCCAGGCATCGACGTTCGTGCCGGCGCCGGGCGTGGCCGAGGAAGCGCTGGCCGATGCCGCGCAGCTGTCGTCGCTCGCCGACGAAACGCCGGAAGGCCGCAGCATCGTCGTGCTCGCGAAGGAGCGCTTCAACATTCGCCAGCGCGACATGGCGCAGCTGCATGCGACGTTCATCGGCTTTTCCGCGCAGACGCGGATGAGCGGCGTCGATCTCCCCGGCCGCGAGATCCGCAAGGGCGCGGCCGACGCGATCCGCGGCTACGTCGAGGCGCACGGCAGCCGTTTCCCCGAGGAAGTGCGCCGCGCGGTCGACGAGGTCGCGCGCCGCGGCAGCACGCCGCTCGTCGTGGCCGACCTGCATGACGGCGCGGCGCGCGTGCTCGGCGTGATCGAGCTGAAGGACATCGTGAAGGGCGGCATCAAGGAGCGCTTCGCGGAACTGCGCAAGATGGGCATCAAGACCGTGATGGTGACGGGCGACAACCGGCTGACGGCCGCGGCGATCGCGGCGGAAGCGGGTGTCGACGACTTCCTCGCGGAAGCGACGCCGGAAACCAAGCTCGCGACGATCCGCGAGCATCAGGCGGCAGGCCGCCTCGTCGCGATGACGGGCGACGGTACGAACGATGCGCCGGCGCTCGCGCAGGCCGACGTGGCGGTGGCGATGAACACCGGCACGCAGGCGGCGAAGGAAGCGGGGAACATGGTCGACCTCGACTCGAACCCGACGAAGCTGATCGAGATCGTCGAGATCGGCAAGCAGATGCTGATGACGCGCGGCTCGCTGACGACCTTCTCGATCGCGAACGACATCGCGAAGTACTTCGCGATCATCCCGGCCGCATTCGTGACGACGTACCCGCAGCTGCGCGTGCTCGACATCATGCACCTGACGTCGCCGGCGTCCGCGATCCTGTCGGCGGTGATCTTCAACGCGTTGATCATCGTCGCGCTGATCCCGCTGGCGCTGAAGGGCGTCACGTACCGGCCGCTCGGCGCGGCGTCGCTGCTGCGCCGCAACCTGCTGGTGTACGGCCTCGGCGGCGTGCTGCTGCCGTTCCCGTTCATCAAGCTGATCGACATGACGCTCGCTGCACTCGGCTGGGCCTGAGCCCGCCGTATTTGAAGGAACCATCATGAAAACGTTGATTCGTCCGCTCGTCGTGATCTTTGTCGTGCTGACCGCGGTGACGGGACTCGCCTACCCGGCCGTGATGACCGTGTTCGGCCAGGCCGTGTTCCCGTCGCAGGCGAACGGCAGCCTGATCGAGAAGGACGGCAAGGCGGTCGGCTCCGCGCTGATCGGCCAGCAGTTCGATGCACCGAAGTACTTCTGGGGCCGGCTGTCCGCCACGACGCCGATGCCGTACAACGCGACCGGCTCCGGCGGCTCGAACCTCGGCCCGCTGAACCCGTCGCTGGCCGACCAGGTGAAGGGGCGCATCGCCGCGCTGCACGACGCGGGCACCGACATGTCGAAGCCCGTGCCGGTCGACCTCGTGACGGCGTCGGCGAGCGGCCTCGATCCGGAGATCACGCCGGCCGCCGCCGCGTACCAGGTCGAGCGCGTCGCGAAGGCGCGCAACCTGGCGCCCGACGCGGTTGCGCAGCTCGTCGCCGCGAACACGACGGGGCGCCAGTTCGGCGTGCTCGGCGAGCCGCGCGTGAACGTGCTGAAGCTGAACCTCGCGCTCGACGCCGCGCAGGCCGCGCACTGATCGGGCACGCGAGAACCGGCGTCCGGCGCGGCCCGAGCCGCGCCGGACGCGTTTTTTCCCGACGGCGCTTGCGCCGTCTTTGCCTTTTGCGGCGATTTGGAACAACAATGCTCGTATTCGCGCGCATCCGGGCGCCTCGCCTTTCTGACGCATGAACCGTCCCGATCCAGACCAACTCCTCGACAAGCTGCAGCGCGATGAAGAAAAACAGCGACGCGGCCAGCTCAAGATCTTCTTCGGCGCATCGGCCGGCGTCGGCAAGACCTACGCGATGCTGCAGGCCGCGCGCCAGCGCATGCAGGAAGGCGTCGACGTCGTCGTCGGCATCGTCGAGACCCACGGCCGCGGCGAAACCGCCGCGCTGCTCGACGGCCTCGACGTGCTGCCGCTCGCCCGCATCGACTATCGCGGCCGCACGCTCGCCGAATTCGATCTCGACGGCGCGCTCGCGCGCCAGCCGCAACTGATCCTCGTCGACGAACTCGCGCATTCGAACGTGCAGGGCGCACGGCACCTGAAGCGCTGGCAGGACGTCTACGAACTGCTCGACGCGGGCATCGACGTGTACACGACCGTCAACGTCCAGCACCTCGAGAGCCTGAACGACGTGGTCGGCGCGATCACCGGCATCCGCGTGTGGGAGACCGTGCCCGACCGCGTGTTCGACGCGGCCGACGAAGTCACGCTCGTCGACCTGCCGGCCGAGGAACTGCTCGAGCGGATGCGCGACGGCAAGGTCTATCTCGCGCAGCAGGCCGAGCGCGCGGTGCGCAACTTCTTTCGCAAGGGCAACCTGATCGCATTGCGCGAGCTGGCGCTGCGCCGTACCGCCGACCGCGTCGACGCGCAGATGCGCGAGTATCGCGCCGACCGTTCGATCCAGCGCATCTGGCAGGCGCGCGAGCGGCTGCTGGTGTGCGTCGGTCCCGGCCCCGAGGCGCCGACGCTGGTGCGTGCCGCCGCGCGGCTCGCCGCGAGCCTGAAGGCCGACTGGATCGCCGTTTATGTGGAGACGCCGCGCCTGCAGCGGCTGCCCGACGCGCGGCGGCAGCGCACGCTCGACGCGCTGAAGCTCGCGGCCGAGCTCGGCGCGGAGACGGCCACGCTCGCCGGCGCCGACGCGGTCGCCGCGCTGATCGGCTATGCGAAGGTGCGCAACGTGTCGAAGGTCGTCGCGGGCGGCTCGCCGAAAGTCGGGCTTGCGCGCCGCTTCGTGCGGCCGTTCGGCGAGCAGCTCGCCGAACGCGCGGGCGACGTCGACCTGATGCTGATCCGCGCGTCCGCGAGCGACGAGGCGCGCGCCGCACCGCTCGACGCGCGGGCGCGCGACTGGCGCGACGCGTTCGCGCAGTTCGGCACGCACCGTTCGCCGCCGCGGCACTACGTGTACGCGGCCGCGATCTGCGCGGCGATCACGGTCGTCGCGAGCCTCGTGTCCGAGCGCCTCGATCTCACGAACCTCGTGATGCTGTACCTGCTCGGCGTGGTGTTTTCCGCCGTGCGGCTCGGGCGCGGCCCGGGCGTGCTGCAGTCGTTCCTGTCGGTGGCCGCGTTCGACTACTTCTTCGTGCCGCCGCGCATGTCGTTTTCGGTGAGCGACACGCAATACCTGCTGACCTTCTTCGGGATGCTGCTGACGTCGCTCGTGATCAGCCACCTGACGTCGACGCTGACGCGCCAGGCGAGCGTCGCGCAGCGCCGCGAACGCCGCACCGGCGCGATCTACGCGATGGCGCGCGAACTCGGGGCGGCGCTGACGACCGAGCAGATCGTCGAGATCGGCAGCCGCCACGTGGGCGAGGTGTTCCGCGCGCGCGTCGCGTTCCTGCTGCCCGACAGCGCGGACAAGGTGCGACAGAAGATCGAGGATCCCGACGCGGCCGTCACGCTGACGGGCGCCGATCTCGACAGCGACGTCGGCCAGTGGGTGTACGACCAGCAGAAGCCGGCCGGCCGCGGCACCGATACGCTGCCGGCCACCGCCGCGCTGTATCTGCCGCTGAAGGCGCCGATGCGCACGCGCGGCGTGCTCGCGGTTGCGTCGCGCGAGCCACATGAACTCGAGGTGCCCGAGCAGCAGCGGATGCTCGACGCCTTCGCCGCGCAGATCGCGCTCGCGCTCGAACGCGTGCACTACGTCGAGATCGCGCGCGACGCGCTCGTCAACATGGAATCCGAGCGGCTGCGCAACTCGCTGCTGTCGGCGATCTCGCACGACCTGCGCACGCCGCTCACGACGATCGTCGGCTTCTCGTCGATGCTCGCGAACGGGCGCGCGGCGGCCCAGGGCGGCGACGTCGTGGCGGCCGAACGGTTCGCGCAGCGGGAGGGCGAGCTGATCGACGCGATCCACGACGAGGCGCTGCGGATGACGGGCATCGTCACGAACCTGCTCGACATGGCGCGGCTGCAGGCCGGCAGCCTGCAGCTCAAGCGCCAGTGGTCGCTGCTCGAGGAAGCCGTCGGCGCCGCGCTGGCCGCATGCAAGCGCGTGCTCGCGCGCCATCCCGCGCGTGTCGCGCTGCCGCCCGACCTGCCGCTGCTGCAGATGGACGCGGTCCTGATGGAGCGCCTCTTCAGCAACCTGTTCGAGAACGCGGCGAAGTACACGCCGCCCGACACGCCGCTCGACATCGGTGCCGAGCGCGTGACCGACGACGGGCTGCCGTTCGTGCGCGTGCACGTCGACGATTTCGGCCCGGGCCTGCCGGCCGGGATGGAAACGCGCATCTTCGACAAGTTCACGCGCGGCGAGAAGGAATCGGCGACGCCGGGCATCGGGCTCGGCCTCGCGATCTGCCGTGCGATCGTCGAGGCGCACGGCGGTAAAATCGGCGCGCTCAACCGCACCGCGCCCGACGGTCGCGTGACGGGCGCGCGTTTCTGGTTCACGCTGCCGGTCGAGACGCCGCCGGCCGCGCCAGCCGTGCCCGACGACGAACCCGATGCGCCGGGCGCATCGTCCCCATCCGAGTCATTGCCAGACCATGAGTGAACCCAGCCTGACCGTTGTCCTGATCGAGGACGAAAAGCAGATCCGACGTTTCGTGCGCGCCGCGCTTGAAGAGGAGGAGATCGCCGTGTTCGAGGCCGAGACGGGCAAGCAGGGGCTGATCGACGCAGCGACGCGCAAGCCCGATCTCGTGATCGTCGACCTCGGCCTGCCCGATACCGACGGCCTCGACGTGATCCGCGAGCTGCGCGGCTGGTCCGAGGTCCCGGTGATCGTACTGTCCGCGCGCACGCAGGAAGAAGAGAAGGTCGCGGCGCTCGACGCGGGCGCCGACGATTACCTGACCAAGCCGTTCGGCGTGTCCGAACTGCGCGCGCGGATCCGCGCGCAACTGCGCCGGCGCAACCAGGGCGGCGCGAACGAGTCGCCCAAGGTGAGCTTCGGCACCGTGGTCGTCGATCTCGCGCTGCGCCAGGTGTGGCGCGACAACGAGATCGTGCACCTGACGCCGCTCGAATACCGGCTGCTCGCCACCCTCGTGCGGCACGCGGGGCGCGTGCTCACGCACCGGCAACTGCTGCGCGACGTGTGGGGGCCGTCGCACGTCGAGAGCCACCATTACCTGCGGATCTACATGGCGCACCTGCGCCAGAAGCTCGAGCTCGACCCGGCGCAGCCCGAGTACATCGTCACCGAGACGGGGGTCGGCTACCGGCTCGTCGGCGCCGCCTGACGGGCCTTGACGGCCGGCGGGGTTGCGCCGGCGCGACAGTCTCGCCGCCGACGCGGACGATGCACACTCGCCACTCATTCCCCGTTATCCTGACCGTTCCGGGAACGAAAACGAGGAGCGTGCAATGTCCGTCCGTCTGGTCGTCATCTGTGCGCTGGCGCTTGCTGCGCCCGGCGCGTTCGCCCAACCGCTGCCGCCGGGGCAACAGCCGCCCGCGCAGGCGTCGCTGGCCAATCCCGCCTCGGTCAACTGCGAGAAGCTCGGCGGTCGCCACGTGATCCGCAGCTTGCCGCGCGGGCAGGTCGGCATGTGCATGTTCAAGGACGGCCGCGTGTGCGAGGAGTGGGCGCTGTACCGCGACGACCGCTGCGTCGGCGGAGCCGCCGCGAAGCGCGTGTCGAACTGAGCGCCCCCGGCCGATCCTGCCCCGGGCCGGCCGCCGGCCGCGCGCCGCGTCTGTAAGCCTCTTGTTATACTCGGCGCCGCCCGGGGACGACCCCGGGCCATTCGCTTCAACGGGGACGGCCCCATCCGATACGGAGTGCGTCGAGATGGCGTGGGTATTGTTGTTGATTGCCGGTGTGCTGGAAGTGGCCTGGGCGGCCGGCATGAAATCGTCGGACGGCTTCACGAAGCTCGGTCCGTCGGTGTTTACGATCGTGACGGCGCTGGCCAGCTTCGGGCTGCTCGCGGTCGCGATGCGCCAGTTGCCGCTCGGCACCGCATACGCGGTATGGACGGGCATCGGCGCGGTCGGTGCGTTCGTGTTCGGCATCGTGATGATGGGCGAGGCGCTGACCGTCGCGCGCGTCGCGAGCGCGGCGCTGATCGTCGCCGGGCTGGTCGGCCTGAAGCTGTCGTCGGCCGCCTGACGTCCGCACCGGGTGCCGCACTGCGGAATTGCGCCGGCGGCCCGTCAGGCCTGTCTATAATGGAACGCATTCGGGCCTGAATGTTGCCGTGCCGCCGTTCGCGGCCGCGGCGCCGGCCGCCACGCGCCGCGCGGCCGGTCTGTCCGACCCGATCCGATCAATCGGCAAAGCGCACGGAAAGTGCAAGGAGAGGGCCATGATCGAAGCCATTTCGCTCGGCGCGGGGCTCGCGTGGGCGAGCGGCCTGCGCCTGTACCTGACGGTGCTGATCGCCGGCCTGCTGGCGCGGGTCGGCTGGCTCCATCTGCCCGACACGCTGGCCGTCCTGATGTCGCCGTGGGTCATCGGCGCGGCGGCCGTGCTCGCCGTCACCGAATTCCTCGCCGACAAGATCCCCGCGTTCGACTCGCTGTGGGATGCCGTGCACACCTTCATCCGCATCCCCGCCGGCGCCGTGCTCGCAGCCGGCGCCCTCGGTCATGCCGATCCGACCGTGCTCGCGGTCGCGGGGCTCGCCGGCGGTTCGCTGGCCGGCGCCGCGCACGTCGCGAAGGCCGGCACGCGTGCGCTGATCAACCTGTCGCCCGAACCGATCTCGAACTGGGTCGCATCGTCGACCGAGGACGGCCTCGTGGTCGGCGGGCTCGCGCTCGCGTTCTTCGTGCCGCTCGCGTTCCTCGTGCTGCTCGCCGCCTTCATCGCGGCTTCCGCGTGGGCGCTCCCGCGCCTGTGGCGCGGCGTCTCGGGCGGCTTTCGCGGGATGGCGAACCACATGGTGTCGCGACTCAACTCGATCGGGGGGAAGCGCGATTGAAGGAGCCGCAACACGCGGCGCAGCCGCCGGCCGGGCAATCCGGCCATGACGTGCGCGCGCATGCCGGCCGCTTCGGCCTGCACGACCTGATCCGCCAGGCCGCCCGGATGACCGCGCGCGACTGGCGCGCGGGCGAGCTGACGCTGCTGGTGCTCGCGCTGGTGCTCGCGGTCGCGGCGCTGACGAGCGTCGGCTTTCTCGCCGACCGGCTGCGCCAGGGGCTCGAGCGCGACGCGCGCCAGATGCTCGGCGCCGATTTCGTCGTGCGCGCCGATCGCCCCGTCGATCCGTCGTTCGACCGGCAGGCCCGCACGCTCGGCCTGCGGACCGCGACGACCGCGATCTTCCCGAGCATGATCGCGTCCGCCGCGCCCGGGCAGGGCGCCGACGCGGCGCCGTCGCGTCTCGCGGCCGTGAAGGCCGTGTCGCCCGGCTATCCGCTGCGCGGCGCGGTCGAGATCCTGCCGGCCGGCGCCGCCGCTGCGCAGAAGGCGGCCGCGATTCCCGCGCCCGGCACCGTGTGGGCCGATCCCGCGCTGCTCGATGCACTGCACCTGAAGGCGGGCGACACCGTGCGCGTCGGGCTGCGCACGTTCACGGTCGCCGCGTCGATCTCCCGCGAACTCGATCGCGGCTTCTCGTTCGTCAATTTCTCTCCGCGGCTAATGATGCGCGCGGACGAGCTTGCCGCGACGGGGCTCACCGGCTACGGCAGTCGCGTCACGTATCGGCTGCTGGTCGCCGGCGACCAGCAGGCCGTCGCGCGCTTCGAAACCTATGCGCACGAACGCGTCGATGGCGGGAAGCTGCGCGGCGTCGGTCTCGAGTCGTTGCAGGAGGGCCAGCCGCAGGTGCGGCAGACGCTCGATCGCGCGCGCCACTTCCTGACGCTCGTCGCGCTGCTGACCGCGCTGCTCGCGGCGGTCGCGATCGCGATGGCCGCGCAGCGCTACATGCGGCGCCATCTCGACGGCTGCGCGACGATGCGCTGCCTCGGCGTAAGCCGTCGCACGCTCGGTGCGCTGTTCGCGCTCGAATTCGCCGGCATCGGGATCGTGTCGGGTGCCGCGGGCGCGCTGCTCGGCTACGGCGGCCACTGGGCATTGCTGGCCGCGCTCGGCGGCCTGATCGACGTTGTGCTGCCGCCGCCCACGCTGTGGCCCGCGCTGATCGGCATGGGCGCCGCACTGGTGCTGCTGCTCGGCTTCGCGCTGCCGCCGCTCGTGCCGCTCACGCGGGTGCCGCCGGTGCGTGTGTTGCGCCGTGAATGGGGCGAAGCGTCGCGCACCGCGTGGGCCGCGTATGCGATCGGCGTCGTGCTGTTCGCGGGGCTGCTGATCGTGGCCGCCGGCGACCTGAAGCTCGGCCTGATCGTCGCGGGCGGTTTCGCCGGCGCGCTGGTCGGCTTCGCGCTGGTCGCGCGGCTCGTGCTGTTCGCCGCCGCGCGCGCGGTGCGCAATGCGCGCGTGGCCGCCGGCATCGGCTGGCGCTACGCGCTCGCGTCGCTGCAGCGGCGCGGCACGGCGAGCGCGCTGCAGATCACCGCGCTCGCGCTCGGGCTGATGTGCCTGCTGCTGATCGCGATCATGCGCAACGACCTCGTCGCGGGCTGGCGGCAGTCGACGCCGCCCGATGCGCCGAACCAGTTCCTGATCGACATCCAGCCCGACCAGCGCGACGACGTCGCGGCCTATCTGGCCACGCACGGCGTGCGCGACGCGGTGCCCGCGCCGATGGTGCGCGGCCGTCTCGTCGCGATCAACGGCAAGCCGGTGAATCCGGATGCCTACCCGTCCGACGAGGCGCGCCGGCTCGTCGACCGCGAGTTCAACCTGTCGTATACGACCGAGTTGCCGTCCGACAACCGGATCGTCGCGGGCAACTGGTTCGGCACCGCGGCCACACCGCAGATCTCGATCGAGGCCGGCCTCGCGAAGACGCTGAAGGTGAAGCCGGGCGATACGCTGCGCTTCGACGTGACGGGGCTGACGGTCGACGCGCCGATCACGAGCGTGCGCAAGCTCGACTGGGGCTCGTTCCGCGTCAATTTCTTCGTGCTGATGCCGCCGCCGGTGCTGAAGGATTTCCCGGCCGTCTACCTGACGAGCTTCCATTTGCCGGCGTCGGACGCCGCGCTGCTCGACCCGCTGATCGCGCGCTATCCGAACCTGACCGCGATCGACGTCGCGCCGATCCTCGCGCAACTGCAGCGGATGATGCTGCAGGTGGTCGGCGCGGTGCAGTTCCTGTTCGCGTTCACGCTCGCGGCCGGCGTGCTCGTGCTGTACACGGCGCTTGCCGGCTCGCGCGACGAGCGCGTGCGCGAGGCCGCGCTGCTGCGCGCGCTCGGCGCGTCGCGCGCGCAGGTGGTGGCGGTGCAGCGCGCGGAATTCGTCGTGGTCGGCGTGCTGGCCGGTGCGCTGGCGTCGGCCGGTGCGATCGCGGTCGGCTGGGTGCTCGCATCGCGCGTGTTCGACTTCCGGCTTGCCGTCGATCCGTGGCTCGTGCCGGCCGGCATCGCGGCCGGCGTCGCGTGCGCCGGTGCGGCCGGCTGGCTGAGCCTGCATAATGTGTTGCGGCGCCCCGCGCTGCAGTCGCTGCGCGACGCATGAGCGTCGCCGGCGGCCCCGAAGATCCCGTTTTCCGACTATCCGTATGACCGATGTGAATGACGATGCGCCGTCGCAGCCGACGGCGTTCGAGCTCGTGGGCGGCGAAGCCCGCGTGCGCGACATGGTGGACCGTTTCTACGACCTGATGGACCTCGAGCCCGAGTTCGCGGAGATTCGCGCGCTGCATCCGCAGTCGCTCGACGGCTCGCGCGACAAGCTGTTCTGGTTCCTGTGCGGCTGGCTCGGCGGCCCCGACCACTACATCAGCCGGTTCGGCCATCCGCGGCTGCGCGCGCGGCACCTGCCGTTCCCGATCGCATCGGTCGAGCGCGACCAGTGGCTGCGTTGCATGGCGTGGGCGATGGATGACATCGGGTTGCCCGAACCGCTGCGCGAGCGGCTCATGCATTCGTTCTACGACACGGCCGACTGGATGCGCAACCGGCCCGGTTGACCGACCGGTACGCCGCTGCCTGCGCGCAGGGCGATCTGCGTCTGGGCGCGCGTGCGGCACGGCGCGACACTGACCGTTTCCCGCAACGATACGAGGCTCGCCCGATGACGACACAAGCGCTGTTCCGTGAAGACGCGTACCTCACGCAATGCGATGCGGTCGTTCTGGCCGTCGGCGACGACGGCATCCGGCTCGACCGCACCGTGTTCTATCCGCTCGGCGGCGGCCAGGCCGGCGACACCGGCACGCTGACGCTGCCCGACGGCAGCACGATCGCGATTGCCGACACGCGCAAGGCGAAGTTCGACGGCGCGACGCCCGACGATGCCGTGCACGTGCCCGCACCGGGGCAGGAAGCGGGCATCGCGAGGCTGACGCCCGGCACGCGCGTGGCGGCGGAGATCGACTGGCTGCGCCGCTATCGGCACATGCGCCTGCATACGGCCGCGCACCTGATGTGCGCGGTGCTGCCGTATGGGGTCGACGGCTGCAGCGTGACCGCCGACTACGTGCGGCTCGATTTCGCGACGTCCGACGCGATCGACCGCGACGATGTCGAGCGGCGCCTCGCCGGCCTGGTCGCCGGCGCGCACCCCGTGACGACCGAGTGGATCACCGACGACGAGATGGCCGCGCGGCCCGACCTGGTGCGTACGATGAGCGTGAAGCCGCCGATGGGCCTCGGCCGCGTGCGGCTGTTGCGCATCGAGGCGGTCGACCTGCAGCCTTGTGGCGGGACCCATGTGCGCAACACGGCGGAAATCGGCGGGCTGCGGGTCGCGAAACTGGAAAAGAAGAGTGCGCGCACACGGCGCCTCGTACTGGAGTTTGCATGACGATCGACACGCCGAAGGCCGGCGCGGCTGCGCTGGACCCGCAAGCGCGGGAGATTCTCGATTTCTGGTTCGGCGAGCCGGGCTCGGCCGAATTCGGGCAGCAGCGCAAGGTCTGGTTCAACGGCGGCGCGGCCTTCGACGACCTGCTGCGCACGCGCTACGGCGCGCTGCTCGACGCGGCCTGCGACGGCGCCTGCGATCGCTGGGCCGTTTCGCCGGCGGGCGCGCTGGCGTTGATCGTCGTGCTCGACCAGTTCTCGCGCAATATCCATCGCGGCACGCCGCGCGCGTTTGCCGCCGATCCGAAGGCGCTGGCGCTCGCGCGCCGCGTCGTCGCGGACGGCTGGGACGCGCAATTGCCGAGCGGGCATCACCGCGTGTTCGCCTATCTGCCATTCGAGCATGACGAGTCGGCCGAGAGCCAGCGCGAGGCCGTGCGCCTGTGCGCCGGCATTCGCGACGAAGCGGGGTGCGCGAGCTATCACGGCTTCGCGTTGCTGCACGCGGCCGTCGTCGAGCGTTTCGGGCGCTTTCCGCACCGGAATGCGATTCTCGGCCGTACGTCGACCGATGAGGAAACAGCGTTTCTGCGGGAGCCCGGCTCGTCGTTCTGACGATCCGGGCGGCGTCGTGAGCGGCGGGCGCGCCGCTGCGGAGCCCGTGCGGGCGCCATGTCGTAGCGGTCGGGGGAGTCGGCCGGCGATGTGAGTTTCGCGGCGGCGCATCGTTCACGCAGCCCGTGTCGACCTTCGCCGGACATGGGCGTCGAGACAGGCACGGCGGCATGCCGTGCCGCCGTGTGTTACTGCAGGTGCTGCTCGGGCGTGCGCACGTAGACGCGCAGCAATTCCTCGTTGTCGCCGGGCCGCGCACCCGTCCAGAACAACTGCCATTCGCTGCCGGGCGCCGGATCGACGGCCCGCACGCCCTGGACGATCATCCAGGTGCAGCGCGTCGTATTGGCATTGTCGATCGGCATGTGCTGGATGCCGGAGAAGTAGTACAGCATCGGCGCTTCCGATTCGCCGAGCCCGTGCAGGCTCGCCATGCAGTCGCCGTCGTTCCATTCGAGCGCCAGATGGGCGTTCAGGTCGTCGAACACCGAGCGGTAGCTCTTCGCAACGTCGAGCCATGGCAGCAGCAGCGTATAGACGAGCCCCCATGCGACGAGTGCGCCTGCGCCCCACGACAGCGCGCCGCGCCACAGCCCCGTCAGGCGCAGCTTCGGCAGCAGCGTCAGCCAGCCGGCCGTCAGCGCGAGCGCGCCGATCAAGAGTGCGGGCTCGATCGGTATCGTCCAGTCGAGTGGCAGCCAGCGGCCGAGCGGCGCGAGATTCGCGCGCGACGCGGCCGGATCGGCCATGATCGCCCAGATGGCCCACGCGAGCGCGGCAACCGTGCCGAACAGGATGCGGCTCAGGTAATCCCATGCGAGATGCAGCCGGCGCGGCAGGCGTTCGATGGCCAGTGCGGCGACCAGCGCGAGCGGCGCGAAGAACGGCAGGATGTAGAGCTGTCGCGACGTCGCGGACACCTGCAGCACGACGAGCCCGATGCCCGCGAACATTACGGGCAACGCGATGCGGGGCGTGCGCCAGTCGCGCCACGCGCCGCGCGCGAGCGCGGCGATCGCGAGCGGCGCGACCGGGAAGCCGACCAGCAGGAAAGCACGCAGGATAAAGAGCGGTTTGTCGTTTTCCGCGCCCAGTACGGGGACGGAGAACCCGAAGAAGCGGCCGACGTTGTTATCCCAGAACCACGTCATGAACAGCGTCTCGGAGCGCAGAAACAGCGCGGTCGGCCAGATGAGCGCGAACGGCGCGAACACGAGCGCGGCGACGCCGAGCGAGCGCGCGAACGAGCGGGTGCGGCAGGCCGGGTACAGCACCATCGTGCCCGCAAGCGTGGCCGCGAACACGAGCGGTACGAACAGCCCCTTCGTCATCAGCGCGATGCCGACGCCCGCGCCGAAGATCGGCGCGGCCCAGCGGCTCGACGGCCGGACCGGCAGCCCGTGACGCATCTGCTGCGCGCGCGCGACGTGCTGCGTCACGAGTTCGAGCAGCCCGCAGAAGCCGATCGCCGTGCCCGCGAACAGCGCCACGTCCGTCATCATGTCGTGCGTGTGCTTGATGACAACGAGGGTGCCCGCGCTCAACGCGACCGGACCCATCACGCGCAGGTCCAGCCAACTGTCCGAGCGGCTGGCGACGCGGGCCGCGCGTGCGATGAAGCCGAACGCGAGCGCAGCGAACAGCGCACTCGCGAGCCGGGCCGCGTCGTGCAGCGGCATCACGCGCTGCAGCAGCCAGGCGAGGCTGGTCGCGACCCACGCGTAAAGCGGCGGCTTCTCCATGAACGGCAGGCCGGCGTTGGTCGGCACGACGAAGTCGCCGGTTTCGAGCATGTGCTGGATGATGCCGAACGTGTAGGTTTCGTCCTGCTTCCAGGGATCGTGGCCGAGCACGCCCGGCAGCGTGTACGCGCAGATCAGCGCGACGACGAGCAGCCACGCGCGCCAGCCGAGCAGGAGCGCGCGTTCGCGCGTGGCGCTGGTTGCGGCGTTAGCGGTCGCGGCGGGTGTGCCGGCGACGTCGAGCGTTGCAATGAGGTCGGCATCAGCAGTCGAACGGGTAGGCTGAGCCGGAGCGGGCACGGACGTGCGTCGCCGGCCGGGCGCTGCGGTTCCAGGCATGGAAGGAGTCTCGGGTCGAGTCGAGCGGGTCCGGCTACATGGGCAGGACCGGTAAGGGCCACATCAGGGGGCGACGGACAGGTGTTTTCAGGCACCTGTCTGATGTCTGGTAGTAAACCACGGAATTGTTACGGGGGCTTACTGAAACTGTCTCGAAATTGTGGAGATTTGTGGTGTCCTGACGACGGATTGCGTCCGGCGATGAAACTGGATGGACCTCGGCGCGGGATTACCGGCCGCCGCCGACGTCGAGCAGGGCGCCCGTCGTGTAAGACGCCGCGTCGCCGAGCAGCCAGACGATCGCCTCGGCGATCTCCCGCGCTTCACCCGCGCGACCGAGCGGCGTCGTGGCGCCGAGGCGGGCCGCCCGGCCCGGCTGGCCGCCGCTTGCGTGGATGTCGGTCTCGATCAGGCCGGGGCGTACCGCGTTGACGCGCACGCCGTGCGGGCCGAGTTCCTTCGCGAGGCCGATCGTCAGCGAATCGACCGCGCCTTTCGAGCCTGCGTAATCGACGTATTCGTTCGGCGAGCCGATCCGGGCCGCGATCGACGAGACGTTGACGATCGCGCCGCCGCGGCCGCCGCGGTCGGTGGACAGCCGGCGCGCGGCTTCGCGTGCGCACAGGTATGCGCCGAGCACGTTGGTGTCGAACATCCGCCGCAGCCGGTCGGCCGGCATGTCGGCAAGCGGCAGCGACGGCGCGACGATGCCGGCGTTGTTGACGAGCGCGTCGAGGCGTCCGAACGCCGCCGCGACGGTATCGAACATCTTGATGACGTCCGCCTCGTTCGCGACGTCGCCCGCGACGATGCACGCACGGCCGCCCGCGTCGCGGACTGCCTGCGCGGTGAGTTCGGCCGCCGCTGCGTCGCGCGCATAGTTGATGCCGACGTCCCAGCCGTGCTCGGCCGCCAGCACGGCGGTCGCGCGGCCGATGCCGCGGCTCGCGCCGGTGATGAGGACAGCCTTGCGGTCGGTGGGTGCGGTCATGGCGTACGGGTTTTGTCGAGGGTTACTTTGCCGAGTCGGGCGCCCACTTGTCGCGGGCGGGCGGCTGGTAGCGACGCAGCCGCTCGATCAGTTCGACGGGTTCCGATTCGACGCACAGTGCGTCGAAATAGGCCGGGCGCATGAAGCCTTCGTCGACCGTATGACGCAGCAGCGCGATCAGCGGATCGTAGAACGAGTCGATGTTGTAGAGCGCGACGGGCTTGCGATGATAGCCAAGCTGCGCCCACGTGTAGACCTCGAAGAGTTCCTCGAGCGTGCCGGCGCCGCCGGGCATCGCGACGAACGCGTCGGACAGGTCGGCCATCATTTTCTTGCGGTGGTGCATGTCGGGCACGACGTGCAGTTCCGACAGCCCCGTATGGCCCACTTCCTTGTCGACGAGCAGTTCGGGAATCACGCCGACCGCACGGCCGCCGGCCGCCATCACTTCGTCGGCGATCACGCCCATCAGGCCGACACGGCCGCCGCCGTAGACGAGCGTGAGGCCCGCATCGACGAGCGCACGCCCGAACGCACGCGCGGCGTCGGCATAGACGGGCCGCACGCCGGACGACGAGCCGCAGTAAACACAGACTGCCTTCATTGCTTGGCATCCTTGGCGGGCGCGTGCCCGCCGGCCGGCCGCGGCGAACCGTCGCGCGGCGGCAGATAATCGGTGAACTGGCGCTTCGGCAGCTTGCCGGAGACCAGATCGTCGAACAGCTGGCGCGAGCGGCCGCGCAGGTACGGCGCCATCACCGAGATCACGTGCATGCTGACCTGGTGCAGTTCCTCGCGGATCGCATCCTGGTCGTTGTATTTGCGCGGGTGCATCACGTACTGGTACGACAGCCAGTACGTCGAGATCACGGCCATGTTGGTGGCGATGACCTCGATCTCGGCGGGCGTCGCGACCATTTCGGTGTCCGACACGAGCAGCTCGCACATCTCGCGCGCGAAGCGCACCTTGTGGCTGATGATCTGCTTGAAGTGCGTCTCGAGCGTGCGGTTGCGTGCGAGCAGGTCGTTGAGGTCGCGATACAGGAACCGGTAGGTCCACATGAAATCGGCCATGTACTGCAGGTACGACCAGGTTTCGTCGATCGTCGGACGGTGATCTTCCGGGAAACGCAACCGCCGTTCGATCTGCTGCTCGAACTGCGCGAAGATGCTGTTGATGATGTCGTCCTTGTTGCGGAAATGGTAGTACAGGTTGCCTGGACTGATTTCCATTTCCTCGGCGATCGTCGTGGTCGTGACGTTCGGCTCGCCGATCTCGTTGAAGAGTTTCAACGACAACTCGAGAATCCGTTCGCGGGTGCGGCGGGGAGGTTTCGCTTCCATGTCGTCCGGCCCTGTGTGTGCCGGACTGGCGGGCGCTGCAATCGATGCTGCGTGATTCGTCCGGCGCGGGTTGCTGTTCTATGTCTAGCGGACGATTATAAACCGGGGTTTCGCAACATCGGGCGCATTTCGTGTTCGCGGCCCCGCGCGGCGCATGGTGCAGCGCCGCACGCGGGGCGGTGCGCGGCGTGCCCGCCGGGCTGTTCGCTAGAAGCCGAGCCAGCGTGCGACGACCGGGCCGAGCACGAAGCCCCACGTCGTCACGCACGCGAACAGCGCGACCGTCACGGCCGCACTGCCGAGATCCTTGGCGCGCTTGGAGAGTTCGTGGCGCTCGAGCGAGATGCGGTCGATCGCGGCCTCGACGCTCGAGTTCAGCAGCTCGACGATCAGCACGAGCAGCACCGACGCGATCAGCAGTGCGCGCGACGCGGCCGGCACCGGCGCGAATGCGCCGATCGGCAGCATCAGCGCGGCGAGCGTGAGCTCCTGCCGAAACGCGCTCTCCTCGCGGATCGCGACACGAAAGCCGTTCAGCGAATGCTTGAGCGCGAACCAGGCGCGCGTGATGCCGCGGTGGCGCTTGTACGGGTTCGGCGGCAGCGGCGTGAGTTGATCGTCGGGACCGAGCGGCTCGTGCGCATGCGCGTCCGCTTCGGCGTGCGGCTCTTCCTCGTCGAACGGGCGATGCCGTTGCGGCGTCGCGGCGGGGGGCGGGGTCTTGTCGTTCAGGTCTCGTTTCAAACGGCGGCACCTTCGGCTGGCGAGTACGCGGTCTTCGGCAGCGGCTTCAGATGCGACGCGAACTGCTCGGAGGCCGCGCGCCACGAAAAGCGTTCCGCCCAGGCACGCGCAGTCGTGCGTTCGATCTTCAGCGCCTCGAGGCAGGCTTCCTGCAGGTCCTCGTGCATCGCGCCGGCGTCGCCTTCGCCGAGCACGTCGATCGGGCCCGTCACGGGATACGCGGCGACCGGCGTACCGCAGGCGAGCGCCTCGAGCAGCACGAGGCCGAACGTGTCGGTGCGACTCGGGAATACGAACACGTCGGCCGCAGCATACACCTTCGCGAGCTCCGCCTGTGACAGCACGCCGAGATAATTCGCCTCCGGATAGCGCGACTTCAGTTCCGCGAGCGCGGGGCCTTCGCCCGCGACCCACTTCGAGCCGGGCAGGTCGAGACGCAGGAACGCCTCGACGTTCTTCTCGATCGCGACGCGGCCCACGTACAGGAAGATCGGCCGCGCGGTATTGAGCACCTTCGATTCCATCGGCCGGAACACGTCGAGATCGACGCCGCGGGTCCACAGCACGACGTTCGTGAAGCCGTATTTCTCGAGGTCCTGCTTGACGACCGGCGTCGGCGCCATCACCGCGAGCGACGGCCCGTGGAACCAGTGCAGGAAGCGGTAGGTCGCGGCCAGCGGGATGCCGAAGCGCGCCTGCACGTATTCCGGAAAGCGCGTGTGGTACGCGGTCGTGTACGGCAGCTTGCGCGCGCGCGCGTAGCGCCGCGCGGCGAGGCCGAGCGGGCCTTCGGTCGCGATGTGCAGCGCGTCGGGCGCGAACGCGTCGATCCGCGCGCGCAGCTTGCGGTACGGCAGGATCGACAGGCGGATCTCGGGGTAGGTCGGGCAGGGCACCGTGCGGAATTCCAGCGGTGTCAGCAGTTCGACGCGATGGCCGAGCGCCACGAGTTCGCGCGACGTGCTCTTCAGCGTGCGCACGACGCCGTTGACCTGCGGTTCCCATGCGTCGGTGACGATCATGATCTTCATCGCGGCATTGTCCTGTGAGTAGGGTTGTGTCAGGCGGTGGCCTTGGCCTTGCGCGACGGGGCTTCCGACGGTGCGCTGCGCATCACCGTCCAGTACACGATCTTCAGTTCGCCTTCCATCGTTTCCACGAGCGCGGACAGGCTTTCGACCCAGTCGCCGTCGTTGCAGTACAGCACGCCGTCGATGTCGCGGATCTCCGCCTTGTGGATGTGGCCGCACACGACGCCGTCGCAGCCGCGGCGACGCGCCTCGTCGGTCATCACGGTCTCGAACTGCGAGATGAAGTTGACCGCGTTCTTGACCTGGTGCTTCAGGTACTGCGACAGCGACCAGTACTGGAAGCCGAGCCGGCTGCGGATCCGGTTGAACCAGCGGTTCAGCACGAGGATCAGCGTGTAGAGCGTGTCGCCGAGGTACGCGAGCCATTTCGCGTGCTGGATCACGCCGTCGAACAGGTCGCCGTGCACGATCCACAAACGTTTGCCCGCGAGCGTCGTGTGGAACGCCTCGCCGCGCACGTGGATGTCGCCGAACGCGAGATCGCAGAATTGCCGCGCGCCTTCGTCGTGGTTGCCGGGGATATAGATGACCTGCGTGCCCTTGCGCGCCTTGCGCAGGATCTTCTGCACGACGTCGTTGTGCGCCTGCGGCCAGTACCAGCCCTTCTTCAGTTGCCAGCCGTCGATGATGTCGCCGACGAGGTACAGGTATTCCGAATCGTTGTGACGCAGGAAGTCGAGCAGGTACGGCGCCTGGCAGCCGCTCGAGCCGAGGTGGATGTCGGACAGCCAGATGGTGCGATAGCGATGCGTGGCCGAATCGGGGTCGTCGTGCTGCGTGGCGTGCCCGGCATGCGGTTCTTGCGACGCCAGGCCGTCGGCCGTGGCGGAATCGGACAGGAACGCGGTGGCGGCGCGTGCGCCGAGAGGGTGACGTAACAGTGAGGTCGCGGACGTTTTCTGGCCCATGCATGACTCGCGCCGGTTGACATTAACGGCATTCCGCCATGCGGGCGTGACTGTGCCGTGACAGTCACAAGACGTTCTTATTACGGCCGCTGAAGGGTGTTTGGCAGTGAATGCGCGGGCGTTGTGCGACCTGCCGAACGGAGCGGTCGGCGGTTGTCCGGCAAGGCCTGGGGCCGGATCGACGGAGCGGGGGAGCGGTTTTCGTCTGGCGAATGCGGCGCGTCAGCGCGGCATCGCAACGACGCGCGTGCGCGCGATCCGGTCGTGCGGGAACTGGCGGCCGGCATGCAGGCGGGCGGCGCCGGCCCACGCGACGATCCAGGCGGCGGTCAGTGCGAGCGTGACGGGCACCGACAGGCCGAGGAGCGGATGCAGCGCGAGCGGCGGCAGGAACCACAGCCAGCCGAGCGCGTAGCGCACGAGCGCGTGGCCCGCGCTCAGCGGCCGGCCGCTCGACGATTCGAGCCGCAGCCGCCAGGTCTTCATCGGCAGGGTCTGGCCGCCGTGCGTCCAGAACCAGACGAAATACGCGCCGACGACCAGCGCGATCCAGGCGGCGAGCAGGTTGTGGTGGACGAGGCCGTTGCGTTGCTGCGTCGCGAGGCTGAACGCGAGCCCGGCGAAGAACACCACGCCGAACAGCAGCACGCCTTCGTAGAGCAGCGCGGCAAGGCGCCGTCGTACGGACGGCGCGGCGGCGGGGGCAGCGGGCGCGCGGGCGTCGGCCACGGCCGCTCAGGAGCCCTTGAACAGCGAGGGCGCGTCGGCGGGCGACACCGGCGACACGGCGGCCGGCACGGATGCGGCGCCGGACGTCGCCGATGCCGGCACCGGTTGCGCGGCGGCACCGGCCGACGCGGGCGCCGGCACGGCGGCCGTGCCGCTCGCCGGATGTTCGTGCGAATTGACGAGGCGGCGCACGTCGCGGTCGGCGACGGTCGGCGGCGCACTGACGACGCTCGGCCGGCGGCGGCGCTCGGCAGCCGCGAGACGTTCCTTCTGTTCCTCGGGGAGCTGCTGGTACGCCTTCCAGGCGCGCTCGCGCGCCTGCGCGGACAGTTCCTTCGCGCTCTGGTAGTTCTCGCGCGCGACGCGACGCTGCTCGGGCGTCATCTTCGCCCATTCGGTCATCCGCTCCTGCAGGCGCTTCTGGTCATCAGGCGTCAATTTCGAGAAACGCGACGCGATCTTCAGCCATTTTCGCTTGCGGGCGTCGCTGAAGCCGTCCCACTGGTCGGCGAACGGCGCGAGCGCAGCATGCTGCGCCGGCGTGAGGCGCGCCCACGACAACGGGCCGGTGGCGGCCGGCAGCGGCAGCGGAGGGAGTTCGGTGGTCAGCCCGGTCGCGGCCGACGCGGGCGTGGCCGGGCTGTTGGCCGCGACGGCGGTCGTCGCGGGGGGCGGGTGAAATCGGGAGTACGTGGCGACGTAGGAAACGGCGATCGCGATCACGCATCCGAAAAATACGGCCAGGCCGCGCTTCTGACTCACCCGTGCGATCCCCTCGTTATTGTCTGTTAGTGAGCGCGCGAAAGATACGCGTTGAACCCGTGATCGAGATACGCGTTGAGCGGCAGGTCGTCGCTGAGCATCGCCGCGTCGATGTCGGCGAGTTCGGCGGTGCGCTGCATGTCTTCCCAGTAGGCGATGCCGACGAGCCCCGCGAGCAGCAGCGCGAGCGGCCACGCGCGCAGCAGGCGGCGAGCGAACGACGCCTGCGGGCGGTTCGCGGGCCCCGTGCCGTAGGCGCCGGGCGCGCCGGCGAAGGCCGGCACGAACACCGGTGCGGTCACGGCTTCGGGCTTCTTGCGCGCGAGCGCGGCCCGTCGGGCGACGGCCAGACGGTCGGTGGTCGCGGCAGGCAGGGCGGCCGCGCGCTCGTCCAGCGCGCGGCGCACCTTCAGCGCGAATTCGTGTTCTCGATTTGCGGGAGCGGAGCTCATAGCGTGATTCCTTTGGCCTTGAGCGCTTGCGCCAGCGTGTGGGTGGCTCGTGAGCAGTGCGTCTTGACGCTGCCTTCGGAGCACCCCATTGCGGCGGCAGTCTCGGCGACATCCATATCTTCCCAATAACGCATCAGGAACGCTTCCCGTTGACGTGCCGGAAGCTTCTGGATTTCTTCGTCGATCAGGGCCAGAACCTGTTCTCTTTCGAGCCGGTGCTCGCTGCTCTCGACGCCCGCATTGTCGTCCGCGGATTCGAGCGTTTCGAGGGGGTCGAAGTCGTCGTCGTCGGTGTTGTTCAGCGACGAGAAGAGCGTGACCCAGGTGTTGCGGACTTTCTGCCGGCGGAACCAGTCGTGGATCGCGTTCTGCAGGATCCGCTGAAAAAGCAGCGGCAACTCGGCCGCCGGCCGGTCGCCGTATTTCTCCGCGAGCTTGATCATCGCGTCCTGCACGATGTCGAGCGACGCATCGTCGTCACGCACGGCGTACGCAGCTTGCTTGAACGCGCGCCTTTCGACGCCCGCCAGAAAGTCGGCGAGTTCCTTGTCTGATGCCATTCCGTGAAGGTATGCGCTGCGGGCTGCTGCGTGTGAAAAAGGTCGAAAAATTTCGTAAAACCCGCGGATGCTATCAAATTTTCGTGCCGCTTGGCACCGGGTCGGGCGTCGTACGTTGCGCGCGAGCCGCGGCGGCGGGTGCCGGGCGGTGCCCGTGATGCACTGCGGGATATTTTGCTTGACGCCCCATGCACGACCCGCTATCGTCAACGATTCGCAACATGAAGTGATGGTCTCATTTGAGGCTGGCCCAAGAAGCCCGCCCTTCAAACTGGACGCGCCGCTTGAACCCGAGCCACAAGCCCGGCAGAGAGCACCCGATCAATTTTTTGCCGAAAATTCGAAAGGTCAACATGAACATGCCCAGCGCGGAATTCTCCACGTCGGAACCCCTTTCCCTTCCCGATAGCGACTCCATCGGCGGTACCGTGCTCATGAAGGCACTGGCCGACGAAAACGTCGAATTCATCTGGGGCTACCCCGGCGGCTCGGTTCTCTACATCTACGACGAGCTTTACAAGCAGGACAAGATTCAGCACGTGCTGGTGCGCCACGAACAGGCGGCCGTGCACGCAGCCGATGCGTATGCGCGTTCCACCGGCAATGTCGGCGTCTGTCTCGTGACGTCGGGCCCCGGTGTCACCAACGCGGTGACCGGCATCGCAACGGCGTACATGGATTCGATCCCGATGGTCGTGATCAGCGGCCAGGTGCCGACGGCCGCGATCGGTCAGGATGCCTTCCAGGAGTGCGACACCGTCGGCATCACGCGTCCGTGCGTGAAGCACAACTTCCTCGTGAAGGACGTGCGCGACCTCGCGGAAACCGTCAAGAAGGCGTTCTACATCGCCCGCACCGGCCGTCCGGGCCCGGTGCTGATCGACATCCCGAAGGACGTCTCGAAGACGCCGTGCCAGTACGAGCCCGTCAAGAGCGTGTCGCTGCGTTCGTACAATCCCGTCACGAAGGGCCATTCGGGCCAGATCCGCAAGGCGGTGTCGCTGCTGCTGACGGCGAAGCGTCCCTACATCTACACGGGTGGCGGCATCATCCTCGCCGACGCGTCGCGCGAGCTGAACCAGTTCGCGGACCTGCTCGGCTACCCGGTCACGAACACGCTGATGGGCCTCGGCGGCTATCGCGCGTCGGACCGGAAATTCCTCGGCATGCTCGGCATGCACGGCACCTACGAAGCGAACATGGCGATGCAGCACTGCGACGTGCTGATCGCGATCGGCGCCCGCTTCGACGACCGCGTGATCGGCGATCCGGCGCACTTCGCGTCGCGTCCGCGCAAGATCATCCATATCGACATCGACCCGTCGTCGATCTCGAAGCGGGTGAAGGTCGACATCCCGATCGTCGGCGACGTGAAGGAAGTGCTGAAGGAGCTGATCGAGCAACTGCAGACGGCCGAGCACGGCCCCGACACCGAGGCGCTCGCGCAATGGTGGAAGGACATCGAGGGCTGGCGCTCGAAGGACTGCCTGAAATACGACCGCGCAAGCGAGATCATCAAGCCGCAGTACGTGGTCGAGAAGGCGTGGGAGCTGACGGACGGCAATGCGTTCGTGTGCTCGGACGTCGGCCAGCACCAGATGTGGGCGGCGCAGTTCTACCGATTCAACAAGCCGCGTCGCTGGATCAACTCCGGCGGCCTCGGCACGATGGGCTTCGGCCTGCCGGCGGCGATGGGCGTCAAGATGGCGCACCCGGACGACGACGTGCTGTGCATCACGGGCGAAGGCTCGATCCAGATGTGCATCCAGGAGCTGTCGACCTGTCTGCAGTACGACACGCCCGTGAAAATCATTTCGCTGAACAACCGCTACCTCGGCATGGTCCGCCAGTGGCAGCAGATCGAATACAGCAAGCGCTATTCGCATTCGTACATGGATGCGCTGCCCGATTTCGTGAAGCTCGCCGAAGCGTACGGCCATGTCGGGCTGCGGATCGAAAAGACCTCGGATGTGGAGCCTGCGCTGAAGGAGGCGCTGCGCCTGAAGGATCGCACCGTGTTTCTCGACTTCCAGACCGATCCGACCGAAAACGTCTGGCCGATGGTACAGGCCGGCAAAGGCATCACCGAGATGCTGCTCGGATCGGAAGATCTGTAACGGCGCGACGCGCGCCGGCCCGGATGCGGCCGCCTTCACGAAGGGCGGTGCGGCACGCGGCGGCGCGCGGCGCGAGTGAATCGACACGGTACATTCTGGAAGAAGCGAACATGAGACACATCATTTCCGTCCTGCTGGAGAACGAACCGGGCGCGCTGTCGCGCGTGGTCGGCCTGTTTTCCGCACGCGGCTACAACATCGAAACCTTGACGGTGGCGCCGACCGAAGACCAATCGCTGTCGCGGCTCACCATCGTTTCCATCGGCTCCGACGACGTGATCGAACAGATCACGAAGCATCTGAACCGCCTGATCGAGGTGGTGAAAGTGGTGGACCTGACCGACGGTGCACACATCGAACGCGAGCTGATGCTGATCAAGGTCCGTGCAGTGGGCAAGGAGCGCGAAGAAATGAAGCGGATGTCGGACATTTTCCGCGGCCGCATCATCGACGTGACCGAAAAGACCTACACGATCGAATTGACGGGCGCGAGCGACAAGCTCGACGCATTCATCCAGGGGCTGGACGCGGGCGCGATCCTCGAGACCGTGCGCACCGGCAGCTCGGGCATCGGACGCGGCGAGCGCATCCTGAAGGTGTGATGCCGAACAGGCACGCCGGGTGCGCCGTCATGTCCCGGCCCGCAGTACTCCATCCGAACGAATTGTTGAATTTTTGAATTAGCGAAGGAACCATCATGAACGTTTTCTACGACAAAGACGCCGACCTCTCCCTCATCAAGGGCAAGCAAGTCACGATCATCGGCTACGGCTCGCAGGGCCATGCCCACGCGCTGAACCTGAAGGACAGCGGCGTGAACGTGACGGTCGGCCTGCGCAAGGGCGGCGCGTCGTGGAGCAAGGCCGAAAACGCCGGCCTGTCGGTCAAGGAAGTCGCGGAAGCGGTGAAGGGCGCCGACGTCGTGATGATGCTGCTGCCGGACGAGCAGATCGCCGACGTGTACGCGAAGGAAGTGCACGAAAACATCAAGCAAGGCGCGGCGCTGGCATTCGCGCACGGCTTCAACGTCCACTACGGTGCGGTGATCCCGCGCGCCGACCTCGACGTGATCATGATCGCGCCGAAGGCACCGGGCCACACCGTGCGCGGCACGTACTCGCAAGGTGGCGGCGTGCCGCACCTGATCGCGGTTGCGCAGAACAAGTCGGGCGCGGCACGCGACATCGCGCTGTCGTACGCGGCGGCGAACGGCGGCGGCCGTGCCGGCATCATCGAGACGAACTTCCGTGAAGAGACCGAAACCGACCTGTTCGGCGAGCAGGCCGTGCTGTGCGGCGGCACCGTCGAGCTGATCAAGGCAGGCTTCGAGACGCTGGTCGAGGCAGGCTACGCGCCGGAAATGGCGTACTTCGAGTGCTTGCACGAACTGAAGCTGATCGTCGACCTGATCTACGAAGGCGGCATCGCGAACATGAACTACTCGATCTCGAACAACGCCGAGTACGGCGAGTACGTGACGGGCCCGCGCGTCGTCACGGAAGAGACGAAGAAGGCGATGAAGCAGTGCCTGACCGACATCCAGACGGGCGAGTACGCGAAGAGCTTCATTCTCGAGAACAAGGCAGGCGCACCGACGCTGCAGTCGCGTCGCCGCCTGACGGCCGAGCACCAGATCGAGCAGGTCGGTGCGAAGCTGCGTGCGATGATGCCGTGGATCGCGAAGAACAAGCTCGTCGACCAGACGAAGAACTAAGCACCGCGTGCTGTTCCGGCCCTTCGAGTGAAGGGTCGGTATCAAAAAGCCGTCCGAAGGCAGCAGTGCCCCGGGCGGCTTTTGCTATCCTACGGGCTTTGCAATTCACCGAACACAGAACGAATCCATGAACTATCCTCATCCGATCATCGCGCGCGAAGGCTGGCCGTTCATCGCGATTGCAGCCGTCATCGCGCTGTTGATCCATGCCGTCGGGGGCTTCGGCTTCGCGTGGCCGTTCTGGCTGCTGCTCGTCTTCGTCGTCCAGTTCTTCCGCGATCCGCAGCGCCCGATCCCCGCGCAGCCGAACGCGGTGCTGTGCCCCGCCGACGGCCGCATCGTCGCGGTCGAGACCGCGCAGGATCCGTACGCGAACCGCGAAGCGCTGAAGATCAGCGTGTTCATGAATGTCTTCAACGTCCATTCGCAGCGTTCGCCGGTCGATGGCGCGATCACCAAGGTCGAATACTTCCCGGGCGCGTTCCTGAACGCCGCGATCGACAAGGCGTCGACCGAGAACGAACGCAATGCGGTCGTGATCCAGACGGCGAGCGGCAAGACCGTCACCGCCGTGCAGATCGCCGGCCTCGTCGCCCGCCGGATCCTTTGCTACGTCCGCGCCGGCGAGCCGCTGTCGCGCGGCCAGCGCTACGGTTTCATCCGCTTCGGTTCGCGCGTCGACGTGTACCTGCCGCTCGGCAGCCGCGCGAAGGTGTCGATCGGCGAGAAAGTCTACGCGTCGTCGACGATCCTCGCCGAACTCGAGCAGTAAGCGGCGGGGCGCACGATGGCCGCATTCAAACCGCGTCGGCCGCGCAACGGCGCCGGCCAGACGCCACGCCCGTTTCGCCGCAACAAGGTGATGGCGCCCGATCCGGCGCCCATCGAGAGCCGCCGCGCCGCGCGCCAGCGCTTCCTGAAGACGCGCGGCATCTATCTGCTGCCGAACGCATTCACCACCGCGGCGCTGTTCTGCGGCTTCTTCGCGGTCGTGCAGGCGATGAACGTGCGCTTCGAAATCGCCGCGATCGCGATTTTCGTCGCGATGGTGCTCGACGGGATGGACGGGCGCGTCGCGCGCATGACGCATACGCAGAGCGCGTTCGGCGAGCAGTTCGACAGCCTGTCCGACATGGTGTCGTTCGGCGTGGCGCCCGCGCTGGTGATGTACGAGTGGGTGCTGAAGGATCTCGGCCGCTGGGGCTGGCTCGCCGCGTTCGTCTATTGCTCGGGCGCCGCGCTGCGTCTCGCACGCTTCAACACGAACATCGGCGTCGTCGACAAGCGTTTCTTCCAGGGGCTGCCGAGTCCGGCCGCCGCCGCACTGATCGCGGGCTTCGTGTGGCTGGCCACCGACAACCGCGTGCCGATGAAGCTCGGCTGGCTGCCGTGGGTCGCGTTCGTGCTGACGATCTACGCGGGCGTGACGATGGTGTCGAACGCGCCGTTCTACAGCGGCAAGGCGCTGGACGTGCGGCATCGCGTGCCGTTCGCGGCAATCCTGCTGGTCGTCGTCGCGTTCGTGCTCGTGTCGTCCGATCCGCCGTTGATGCTGTTCTGCCTGTTCGTGCTGTACGGGCTGTCCGGCTACGTGTTCTGGGCCTACATGGCCGTCCGCGGGCGCGCGAATCCGGCGCGCTCGTCGCAGCGCGATCACTGACGCGCGATCTGCACCGAAACGGCGGCCCTGGGCCGCCGTTTTCATTGGCCCCTTTTACGAACGGGGCAGGCGGCACCCCGGGGTGCCGTCCGATTGCGCACCCCGCGGAATGTCGCTATAGTCGTCGGCATGACTGCATTTCCCCGCTTCTCCCTCCTTCCAGCCGGTGCGCCGCTACGCGCGCTAGCTTCGGCGCGCCTGCCGCGCTGACCGTTCTCGCCCCCCGTCAAGCTTCGTCTGTTGTTGAGCGTCGCCAGCGGTGGCGCGACCTCGTTACGTTTGACATCCGTATAAAGAGCCCTGGAGCCCCCCATGACAGACAAGCTGATCATTTTCGATACGACGTTGCGTGACGGCGAGCAATCGCCCGGCGCGTCGATGACGAAGGAAGAGAAAATCCGCATCGCGAAGCACCTCGAGCGGATGAAGGTCGACGTGATCGAGGCCGGCTTCGCGGCCAGTTCAAACGGCGATTTCGACGCGATCCACACGATCGCCGGTCTCGTGAAGGACAGCACGATCTGTTCGCTGGCGCGGGCCAACGACAAGGACATCCAGCGGGCAGCCGACGCGCTGAAGCCGGCCGGCAGCTTCCGGATCCACACGTTCATCGCGACGTCGCCGCTGCACATGGAGAAGAAGCTGCGGATGACGCCGGACCAGGTGTTCGAGCAGGCGCGTCTCGCGGTGCGCTTCGCGCGCAAATTCACCGACAACGTCGAATTCTCGCCGGAAGACGGCAGCCGCTCCGACATGGACTTCCTCTGCCGCGTGCTGGAAGCCGTGATCGCCGAGGGCGCGACGACGATCAACATCGCCGACACGGTCGGCTACGGCGTGCCGGAACTCTACGGCAACCTCGTGAAGACGCTGCGCGAACGCATTCCGAACTCGGACAAGGCGATCTTCTCGGTGCATTGTCACAACGACCTCGGGATGGCCGTCGCGAACTCGCTGGCCGGCGTGAAGATCGGCGGCGCGCGTCAGGTCGAGTGCACGATCAACGGGCTCGGCGAGCGCGCGGGCAACACGTCGCTCGAAGAAATCGTGATGGCGGTGAAGACGCGCAAGGACTACTTCGGTCTCGACGTCGGCATCGACACGTCGCAAATCGTGCCGACGTCGAAGCTCGTGTCGCAGATCACCGGTTTCGTCGTGCAGCCGAACAAGGCGGTGGTCGGCGCGAACGCGTTCGCGCATGCGTCGGGCATCCACCAGGACGGCGTGCTGAAGGCGCGCGACACCTACGAGATCATGCGCGCGGAAGACGTGGGCTGGACCGCGAACAAGATCGTGCTCGGCAAGCTGTCGGGTCGCAACGCATTCAAGCAGCGCCTGCAGGAGCTCGGCGTGTCGCTCGACAGCGAGGGCGAACTGAACGCCGCGTTCATGCGTTTCAAGGATCTGGCCGACCGCAAGGCCGAGATTTTCGACGAGGACATCATCGCGATCGTGTCCGAGGAGTCGGCGCTCGCGCAGGAGCAGGAGCACTTCAAGTTCGTGTCGCTGTCCCAGCGTTCGGAAACGGGCGAACAGCCGCAGGCGAAGGTCGTGTTCGCGGTCGAGGGCAAGGAGGTGACCGGCGAGGCGCGCGGCAACGGTCCGGTGGATGCAACGTTCAACGCGATCGAGGGCGAAGTCGGCAGCGGGTCCGAATTGCTGCTGTACTCGGTGAACGCGATCACGACCGGCACGCAGGCGCAGGGCGAAGTGACCGTCCGGCTGTCGAGGAGCGGGCGGATCGTCAATGGCGTCGGCACCGATCCGGACATCGTGGCCGCATCCGCGAAGGCGTACATCTCCGCGCTGAACAAGCTGCATTCGAAGGACGACAAGCTCAACCCGCAGCGCTCGTAAGCGCCGCGCGTTGTCGAAAAGCCCCGAGCGGCCCTGTGCCGCCGGGGCTTTTTTTCATCCGCTCATTCGGCGGCCGGCGTGCGGAACAGCCAGCGGCGCGCGGCCGGGCGTGGCGCCGGGCTGCGCCGGCGGAATTCCACCGCGATCCCGCGCCGCGGCGCATCGGCGACGAATGCGTCGAGCAGTTCGAGCACGTCGTGATCGATGTAGTCGGCACGCGTGGCGTCGATGATCACGGCCGCCCGGTCGGGAATGTGCCGCAGGTGGTGCTTGACCTGCACCTTGCCGAGAAACGACACGTCCTTGCGGAACGACAGCAGGAAGTGGTCGTCGTGCTGCGCGAGCGTGACGGGGCTCTTCAGGTTCGCGACGGCGACCGCCAGCACGCTGCAGGCGAGGCCGAGCGCGATGCCGAACAGCAGGTCGACCGCGAGCACGCCGGCGATCGTTGCGATGAACGGCACGAACGCGGCGGGCCCCTGCTTCATCGTCGAGCGGAACAGGGCCGGTTTCGCGAGCTTGAAGCCGGTGTGGATCAGGATCGCGGCCAGGCTGGCGAGCGGGATCAGGTTGATCAGGCCGGTGAGCGCGAATACGCTCGTGAGCAGCAGCACCCCGTGAACGACCGCCGACATCCGGCTTTGCGCGCCCGCGTTGACGTTGACCGAGCTGCGCACGATGACCGACGTGATCGGCAGGCCGCCGACCGCGCCCGCGACGAGATTGCCGACCCCCTGCGCCTTCAGTTCGCGGTCGGGCTGGGTGGGGCGGCGCTTCGGGTCGATCTGTTCGACCGCTTCGAGGCTCAGCAGCGTCTCGAGGCTCGCGACGACGGCGAGCGTGATCGCGACGCGCCACACGTCCGGATTGACGAGCTGCGCGAAGTTCGGGCCGAGCTCGGCATGCTTGAGCGATGCGGCGAGGGCCGCGAACGATCCGAGCTCTGGCAGCGTCACGCGATGCGCGGCGCCCGGCGCGACCGACGGCGCGACGATACCCAGCACGAGCGTGGCGCCGATGCCCAGCACGACGACCGCGAGCGGCGCGGGCACCGAGCGCACCAGCGCGAAGCGGCGCAGCGCGCGCGTATCCCACGCGATCAGCAGGGCGAGCGATGCGAGCGCGATGGCCGTCGCGGCCCACGCGACCGGCAGATCCGGCCAGCCTGCAAACGATTGCGCGGCCGGGCCGCCGATACCGAGCGCGAACGGAATCTGCTTCACGATCAGCAGCAGGCCGATCGCGGCGAGCATGCCCTTGATGACGGGCGACGGCACGTAGGCGGCGAAGCGGCCGGCGCGCAGCACGCCGAACCCGAATTGCAGCACGCCGGACAGCAGCACCGCGAGCAGGAACGCGGAGAAGCTGCCGAGTTGCGCGATGCCTTCGACGACGATCACGACGAGGCCGGCGGCCGGCCCGCTGACGGACAGCGACGAGCCGCTCAGCAGCGCGACGACGATGCCGCCGACGATGCCGGACACGAGCCCGGCGAACGGTTCGACGCCGGACGCATTGGCGATGCCCAGGCACAACGGCAGCGCGACGAGGAAGACGACGATGCCCGCGACGATGTCGCGCGGCAGGGTGGACAGGCGCTCGTTCAGTTTCATGGTTGGGGAGATTTCATTGGCGTGAGGGGCGGGGGCGGAATCAGGCGAGCGCGGCGGCCGCGACGGCCTGCGCGGGTTCGGTGTCCGCGGGCGGTGTTGTGTAGCCGGAATCGAGCTCCAGCAGGCGGCCGTCGGCGAGCGAAAAGATCCAGCCATGCACGAGCGGCGGCCGTTCGCGGCCGCGCACGATCGGCGACGCGCGCAGCAGCCGCACCTGTTCGAGGACGTTCAGCTCGGCGAGGCGGTCGGCGGCGGCCGTGTCGTCGAGCCCGTCGAGCGCGTCGCGATGGCGCCGCGCGAGCGCGCAGAGCGGCGCGATGCGACGGGCGACATGGGGCAGGTCGGCCGGCGGCGGCAACAGCGACGCGCGTACGCCGCCGCAACCGTAGTGCCCGCACACGATCACGTGGTCGACCTGCAGCACGCGCACCGCGTACTCGAGCACGCTGGCGGAATTGTCGTCGTCGGGGTGGAACAGGTTCGCGATGTTGCGATGGACGAACAGCTCGCCGGGCGCGCAGTGCGTGATGGTTTCGGCCGGCACGCGGCTGTCGGCGCAACCGATCCACAGCACGCGCGGGTTCTGGCCGCGCGCGAGCGCGTCGAAGAACCCGGGCGTGTGTTCACGCGTTTCGCGGGCCCAGGCGATGTTGGCGACCAGCATGCTCTTGGGGCGATTCATAGGGACTCCTATCTGTTAAACAAAAATGAATATCGGTCGAAATGACGCAATTGCAATCTTTCTAAATTGAAAGGTTTGGTTTCGACTGATATTAGGGGTATGCCCTGGCGCTCCGGGGGTGTTGAAACAAATTGTTTCAAATTGACTGGATGCAGTGCATGGCATGCACCACACGCACGCATGACATGCATGACGCATGCCTGTTTCTCCCCGCAATGCGCCGCGTGACGGGGGTGTCAGCGGATTGCCATCGGCGTGTCATCGATCGGAAAATATTTCTGTCGTACTTCCGGAATGAATAAGAAGACGGAAAAAAGAAATGGCCATTTCCGCGATGATTCGTAAATGGCCATGGCAACAATTGCGCGTAAATGCGCAATCGGTCAGAACAGGTTGCGGCGGTCGGGGTCGTGCAGCGGATCCGGCGTTTTCTGCGTGATGCGTAGGATGCCCTGCGGATCGAAATAGAAGCTGTACATCATGTACCAGACGTTGTCCTCGAGATACCGGTACGTCCACACCTCGCGCTTCATCAGCGGGAAGTAGGACGTCTCGACGGGGCGTCCGAAGTTGACGAGCACGTCGGTCTTAGTCCACTTGCCGATCTCCGCGCGATAGAACTCGCTCGGCTGCAGGACCTGGCGCACGTTGACGATCTTGTGGGCCGCGTCGACGTCGGCCGCCACGGTCACTTCGCCCATCGGCTGGGTCGGCCACATCAGGCGCCTGCCGCCGTCGGGCAGGTCGTAGACCTCGCGCGGCGGGCCCATGCGCGCGACGATCGCCGACTCGTCCTGGCCGGCCTGGTATTGCTGCCACGGTTGCGCGCAACCGGCCAGCAGCGCGGCGGCACAGACGAGCAGCACCGGCGCGCGCACGGGAATGCGAATGCGCATGGGAATCCTCCAGAACACGGAAACAAGTCCCGTTGTATCACGGACGGCGGGCGACGGCGCATCGCGCGGAAAAAATCGGTGCGGATCGCCGACGCCGCCGCGCTTGCGGGCGGCGGGCGCGCCGGCCTATGATCCGCGCTTCTCGGGCAGATTGAAGGGCAGGTGGCCGATGCAGGGATGGAAGCGGTGCGCGCTCGCGTTGAGCGCGGGGTGGATGCTGGCGTCGTCCGCGTTTGCCGGCGGCGAGCCGGTGCGGATCGCGCTGATCGAAGGGATGTCGGGTCCGTTCGCGAACGCGGGCGCGGCGGTCGAGCGCAACCTGCGCTTCGGCGTCGAGCAGGTCAATGCGGCGGGCGGCGTGAAGCTGCGCGACGGCGCGCATCCGCTCGAGCTGGTCGTGCTCGACAGCAAGGGCAGCCCGGAGGAGGCCCTCGTGCAGTTGCGCGCGGCCGCGGACCGTCATATCGGCTTCGTCGCGCAGGGCAACAGCTCGGCCGTCGCGGCCGCGCTCGTCGCGGCGCTCGACAAGCTCAACGCGCGCGATCCGGACCGCCGGATGCTGTTCCTCAACTATTCGGCCGACGATCCGGCGCTGACCGGCGCGCGCTGCAGCTTCTGGCATTTCCGCTTCGACGCGCACGCCGGCATGCGGATGGCCGCGCTCGCGGACGTCATGGCGAGCGACCGCGCGCTGCGCAAGGTCTATCTGCTGAACCAGGACTACAGCTTCGGCCATGACGTCAGCACGCTCGCGCGGCAGGCGCTGGCCGCGCGGCGCCCCGACGTGACGATCGCCGGCGACGAGTTCCATCCGATCGGCCGGATCAAGGATTTCTCGCCTTACATCGCGAAGATCCGCGCGAGCGGCGCGGACGCCGTCGTGACCGGCAACTGGGGCAACGACCTCACGCTGCTCGTGAAGGCGGCGCGCGAGCAGGGGCTGAACGCGAAGTTCTACACGTTCTACGGCAACAGCCTCGGTGCGCCGGCGGCACTCGGCGACGCCGGTGTGGGGCGGGTCGTGGCCGTGGCGGACTGGCATCCGAACGCGGGCGGTGCGAAATCCGACGCGTTTTACCGTGCCTTCCGGAACCGTTTTCCGGCCGCGCAGGACGACTATCCGGTGCGGCGCATGAGCCTGATGATCGAGATGCTGGCCGCCGCGATGAACCGCGCGGGGTCGGCCGACCCCGTCGCGGTCGCCCGCGCGCTCGAGGGGCTGTCGTTCGACGACGGCTTCCATGCGTCACGGATGCGCGCGCAGGATCATCAATTGATCCAGCCCCTTTACGTGATGGACATGGACAAGGCCGGCACGCCGGGTGTGCGCTTCGACAACGAAGGGTCGGGCTACGGTTTCCGGACAGTGCTGGCGGTGCCGGCGCAGCGCACGGAGATGCCGTCGACGTGCTCGATGGCACGCCCGTGACAGGGGCGGCAAGAATGGCACGCAAGTTGTGCTACAATGCCCGCCGGTTGTAAGTCACGGCACGGCCATTCTTCCGTGTCCGCCTGTTCAGTCAGAAAGGAAATCACATGTCCGTTGCAGATATCAAGAAGTCGGAAGTCGTTGCTCAGTTCGCCCGCGGTACCAACGACACGGGTTCGCCCGAAGTCCAGGTCGCACTGCTGACCGCACGTATCGTCGAACTGACGGGTCACTTCAAGACCCACGCGAAGGATCACCACAGCCGCCGCGGCCTGCTGCGCATGGTGAGCCGCCGCCGCAAGCTGCTCGACTACCTCAAGGGCAAGGATGCCGACCGTTACCGCGCACTGATCGAGAAGCTGGGTCTGCGTAAGTAATCGAGGCGATTGCCGCCAGCAAGATGCCTGTGTCAGTCCGCTGATACAGGCATTTTGTTTTTGCGCGGTGCGTAGCGTCACGCGCACCGCAGGTTGCCCGGCACGTTCGTGCGGGGCTGCCCAACGACTGGTACCGGGGCGGGATTTGTGTCATTCCAGCGCGGCGCTGCACGAGCGCCGCGCCGGAATGGCATAAAAAACACACCTTGCTCCGGGTGATTCGGTCGGGACGCCGCCGCGCGGGATGGCCGGCGCGGCGAATGAAATGCATGAATTCAAAGGAGCAACCATGTCCATGTTCAACAAGGTCGTGAAGGAATTCCAGTGGGGCCAGCACAAGGTGCGCCTCGAAACCGGTGAAGTCGCTCGCCAGGCGAGCGGCGCGGTGATCGTCGACGTCGAAGACACCGTCGTGCTGGCAACCGTCGTCGGCGCGAAGTCGGCGAAGCCGGGTCAGGATTTCTTCCCGCTGACCGTCGACTACCTCGAAAAGACCTACTCGGCCGGCAAGATCCCGGGCGGCTTCTTCCGCCGCGAAGGCCGTCCGTCGGAGCACGAGACGCTGACGTCGCGCCTGATCGATCGTCCGCTGCGCCCGCTGTTCCCGGAAGGCTTCTACAACGAAGTCCAGGTCGTGATCCACGTGCTGTCCGTGAACCCGGAAATTCCGGCGGACATCCCCGCGCTGATCGGCGCATCGGCTGCGCTCGCCGTGTCGGGCCTGCCGTTCAACGGCCCGGTCGGTGCCGCTCGCGTTGCGTACATCGACAATGCGTACGTGCTGAACCCGACGCGTGACCAGATCAAGGCGTCGAGCCTCGACCTCGTCGTCGCCGGTACGGAACGCGCGGTGCTGATGGTGGAATCGGAAGCCGACCAGCTGTCGGAAGACGTGATGCTGGGCGCCGTGGTGTTCGGCCACGAGCAGATGCAGGTCGCGATCGATGCGATCCACGAACTGGTCCGCGAAGGCGGCAAGCCCGAGTGGGACTGGCAGCCGGCGCCGAAGAACGAGGCGCTGATCGCGCGCGTGACCGAGCTGGCGCAGAACGACCTGCTCGCCGCTTACCAGCTCCGCGACAAGCAGGCGCGCTCGGCGAAGCTGAAGGAAGTCTACTCGGCGACCTCGGCGAAGCTCGAGGAAGACGCTCAGGCGGCCGGTACGGCAGCAGCCGACAAGGCGACCGTCGGCAACGTGCTGTTCGACATCGAAGCCAAGATCGTCCGTTCGCAGATCCTGAACGGCGAGCCGCGCATCGACGGTCGCGACACGCGCACCGTGCGTCCGATCGAAATCCGCACCGGCGTGCTGCCGCGTACCCACGGCTCGGCGCTGTTCACGCGCGGCGAGACGCAGGCGCTGGTGGTGGCGACGCTCGGCACGAAGGGTGACGAGCAGATCATCGACGCGCTCGAAGGCGAGTACCGCGAGCGCTTCATGCTCCACTACAACATGCCTCCGTTCGCGACCGGCGAAACGGGCCGCGTCGGCTCGCCGAAGCGCCGCGAAATCGGTCACGGCCGCCTCGCGAAGCGTGCGCTGGTCAAGTGCCTGCCGAGCGCCGACGAATTCGGCTACTCGATCCGCGTCGTGTCGGAAATCACCGAATCGAACGGTTCGTCGTCGATGGCGTCGGTGTGCGGCGGCTGCCTCGCGCTGATGGACGCAGGCGTGCCGATGAAGGCACACGTCGCGGGCATCGCGATGGGCCTGATCCTCGAAGGCAACAAGTTCGCGGTGCTGACCGACATCCTCGGCGACGAAGATCACCTCGGCGACATGGACTTCAAGGTGGCCGGCACGGAACAAGGCGTGACGGCGCTGCAGATGGACATCAAGATCCAGGGCATCACGAAGGAAATCATGCAGGTCGCGCTCGCGCAGGCGAAGGAAGGCCGCATGCATATCCTCGGCAAGATGACGTCGGCGGTCTCGGGTGCGAACACGCAACTGTCGGAATTCGCGCCGCGCATGATCACGATCAAGATCAACCCGGAAAAGATCCGCGACGTGATCGGCAAGGGCGGTTCGGTGATCCGTGCGCTGACGGAAGAAACGGGCACGACCATCGACATCTCGGACGACGGCGTCGTGACGATTGCCAGCACGAGCAGCGAAGGCATGGCCGAAGCGAAGAAGCGCATCGAGAACATCACGGCCGAGATCGAAGTCGGCCAGGTGTACGAGGGCACGGTCCTCAAGCTGCTCGATTTCGGTGCGATCGTGAACCTGCTGCCGGGCAAGGACGGCCTGCTGCACATCTCGGAAATCGTCAACGAGCGCGTGAAGGACATCAACGACTACCTGAAGGAAGGTCAGCAGGTCAAGGTCAAGGTGATCCAGACGGACGAGAAGGGTCGCGTGCGCCTGTCGGCCAAGGCGCTGCTGAATGAAGCAGCGGCGGCCGCGCAGTCGGACACGCCGCCGCAGCAGTAAGCGGAAGGGCGGATCAACGGCCGGCAGCGCGAAAGCGCGCCGGCCGTTTTTTCTGTAGCATCGTTGTGCGGCGCAGCAGCGCCGGTCGGGCGTCCGTGCCGCGCGCGGGCGCACCATCAGATTCCGATCCTGGAGCGACCCTCACCATGAAAGCCATTGAAATCACCGAATTCGGCGCCCCCGACGTGCTGAAGCTCGCGGAGCGTCCGCGTCCGGAGCCGAAGCGCGGCGAGGTGCTGATCAAGGTGGCGGCCTCCGGCGTGAACCGGCCCGACGTATTCCAGCGCAAGGGCGCCTACGCGCCGCCGCCGGGCGCGTCGGATCTGCCGGGCCTCGAGGTCGCGGGCGAGATCGTCGGCGGCGACCTGTCCGATGCTGCGCTGAACCCGTTCGGCCTGAAGCTCGGCGATCGCGTCTGCGCGCTGCTCGCGGGCGGCGGCTATGCCGAATATGCGGTCGCGCCGCTGCCGCAATGCCTGCCGGTGCCCGGCGGGCTCACCGATATCGAGGCCGCGTCGCTGCCCGAGACGTTCTTCACCGTGTGGAGCAACGTGTTCGATCGCGCGCAACTCGGGGCGGGCGAGGGCGGCGAGCAGGAGACGCTGCTCGTGCAGGGCGGCTCGAGCGGCATCGGCGTGACGGCGATCCAGATCGCGCACGCCCTCGGCTTTCGCGTGTTCGCGACCGCCGGCACGGCCGACAAGTGCCGTGCATGCGAGGCGCTCGGCGCCGAGCGCGCGATCAACTACAAGACCGAGGATTTCGTCGAAGTCGTGAAGTCGCTGACGCACGATCGCGGCGTCGACGTGATCCTCGACATGGTGGCCGGCTCGTACGTGCCGCGTGAGCTGTCCGCACTCGCGGACGGCGGCCGTCTCGTGCTGATCGCGCTGCTCGGCGGCGCGAAGACCGACATCAACCTGGGCGAGATCCTGCGCCGCCGGCTCACGATCACGGGTTCGACGCTGCGCCCGCGCCCGGTCGAGTTCAAGGCGCGCATCGCCGCGCAGCTGAAGGCGCGCGTGTGGCCGCTGATCGCCGACGGCCGCATCAAGCCGGTGATTTACCGCGTGCTGCCGGCCGCGGATGCCGCGCAGGCGCATGCGCTGATGGAGAGCAGCGAGCACACCGGCAAGATCGTCCTCGATTGGGGTACGAACGCCTGACGGTCCGTGCGGCCAGGCTTGACATGGGCGGTTTGACCGGTTCAAGCCGTGCGCAGTAAAATCGCGGGTTTGCTTCGCCAGATCAAACCTGACGGCCGGTTTCCGGTGCGTCGATGACGAGACAGACACGATGTCGAAACAGAGAACTAAGCGGGTGATCGGCAACTGGAAGATGCACGGCCGGCTGGCCGGCAACCAGGCGTTGCTGAACGAAGTGGTGCAGGGTGTGGGCGCGGTGGCGGCCGAAACGTCGGTCGGCGTGTGCGTGCCGTTCCCGTATCTCGCGCAGGTTCAGGCGCAGCTCGACGGCGGCCGTGTCGCGTGGGGCGCGCAGGACGTGTCGGCGCACGAGCAGGGTGCATTCACCGGCGAAGTGGCGGCTGCGATGGTCGCGGAGTTCGGCGCACGCTATGCGATCGTCGGTCACTCGGAGCGTCGCGCGTATCACGGCGAACGCAACGAGACGGTCGCGGCGAAGGCGCAGCGCGCGCTCGCGGCGGGCCTCACGCCCGTCGTGTGCGTCGGCGAGACGCTCGACGAGCGCGAGTCGGGTGCGACCGAGCAGGTGGTCGGTACGCAGCTCGACGCGGTGCTGGCCGTGCTGACGGCCGACGAGGCGGCGCGCATCGTCGTGGCCTACGAGCCGGTCTGGGCGATCGGCACGGGCAGGAGCGCGACGTCGGCGCAGGCGCAGGACGTGCATGCGTTCCTGCGCGCGCGTCTCGCGGCAAAGGGCGCGGCGGACGTGTCCGTGCTGTACGGCGGCAGCGTGAAGCCGGACAACGCGGAAGAGCTGTTCGCGCAGCCGGATATCGACGGCGGCCTGATCGGCGGCGCGTCGCTGAAGGCGGAAGATTTCCTGGCGATCTGCCGGGCCGCGCGTTGAGCGGTCCGCGATCGAATTGAACCATGACGGCGGCCGGTCGGTCCGGTCGCCCGATCCATTCGGGTGGGTGTGATGCTGTTATTCAAAACGCTGATTATTGTGGTGCAGGTGCTGTCTGCGCTGGGTGTGATTGGTCTCGTGCTGCTGCAGCACGGCAAGGGCGCCGACATGGGCGCCGCCTTCGGCAGCGGCGCGTCGGGCAGCCTGTTCGGCGCGACGGGCTCGGCGAACTTCCTGTCGCGTACGACGGGCATTCTGGCAACGATCTTCTTTGTCGCGACGCTCGCGCTGACGTACCTCGGTTCGTACAAGTCGACGCCGTCGGCGGGCGTGCTCGGCGCAGTGGCGACCGCGCCGGCATCGGCGCCCGCGGCGTCTGCGCCGGCCGTCGCGGCATCCGCTGCTGCAGGCTCGGCCGCAAGCGCACCGGGCCAGGACGTCCCGAAATAAAAAGTTAAAATATTTGCGATTGTGCGTTGAACAATTCTGGAACTCGGGTTAGAATTTAATTCTTGAAGCGATTCGCGGGAAACAAGTAGTTACAACCCCGGTTGCATGCAGTGCCGACGTGGTGAAATTGGTAGACACGCTATCTTGAGGGGGTAGTGGCGAAAGCTGTGCGAGTTCGAGTCTCGCCGTCGGCACCAAAGTTACTCAATGCCAGCCGCTTCTAGTGGCTGGCATTTTTCATTTCTGGGGTGTGCTTGCGGTTGTCTTGCGATCGAACGCACTCCGAAATGATTCCTTCCGCCGGAAGTGGTATTCTCCGGACGCTCAGAACCAACCGATAGAGGATTGCCTTGAACCTCGCAGCCTATTACCCCGTCTTGTTGTTCCTCCTCGTGGGCACTGGTTTAGGTATAGCGCTGGTCAGCATCGGCAAGCTCCTTGGTCCCAACAAGCCGGACGTCGAGAAGAACGCACCGTACGAGTGCGGCTTCGAAGCCTTTGAAGACGCCCGGATGAAGTTCGACGTCCGGTACTACCTCGTCGCCATCCTGTTCATCATCTTCGATCTCGAAACCGCATTCCTGTTTCCGTGGGGCGTCGCGCTCCGGGATATCGGCTGGCCGGGTTTCATCGCAATGATGATTTTTCTGCTCGAATTCCTGCTGGGCTTTGCCTATATCTGGAAGAAAGGCGGCCTCGATTGGGAGTGATGGGTTAATCGCCGGTTTGCATGGGCGGCCACGCTCGGTCGCTCGTCTGGAGTGGAAAGCAAATGAGTATCGAAGGGGTCTTGAAGGAAGGGTTTGTCACCACGACGGCTGACAAGCTGATCAACTGGACGCGTACCGGCTCGCTGTGGCCGATGACGTTCGGGCTCGCGTGTTGCGCCGTCGAAATGATGCATGCGGGCGCGGCCCGTTACGATCTGGACCGGTTCGGCGTCGTGTTCCGTCCGAGTCCGCGTCAGTCGGACGTGATGATCGTCGCCGGCACGCTCTGCAACAAGATGGCGCCCGCGCTGCGTCGCGTGTACGACCAGATGGCCGAGCCCCGCTGGGTGATTTCGATGGGGTCTTGCGCGAACGGCGGCGGCTACTACCACTACTCGTATTCGGTGGTTCGCGGCTGCGACCGGATCGTGCCGGTCGACGTCTACGTGCCGGGCTGTCCGCCCACGGCCGAGGCGCTGGTCTACGGCGTGATCCAGCTGCAGGCGAAGATCCGCCGCACCAATACCATCGCCCGTCAATAAAGCCCCGAGCGTCCCCTCAATATGGCAAGCAAAATCGAGACCCTCAAGGCCAACCTCGAAGCCGCGCTCGGCGCGCGCGTGGTGAGCCTCACCGAAGCGATCGGTGAACTGACGCTCGTCGTGAAGGCGAGCGATTACCTCGAAGTCGCAACGATGCTGCGCGACGATCCGAAGCTCCGTTTCGAGCAGCTGATCGACCTCTGCGGCGTCGACTACCAGACCTTCGGCGACGGCGCCTACGACGGCCCGCGCTTCGCGGCCGTGTCGCACCTGCTGTCCGTCACGAACAACTGGCGCCTGCGCCTGCGCGCATTCGCGCCCGACGACGACCTGCCGATCGTGGCGTCGCTGGTCGACATCTGGACCTCCGCGAACTGGTACGAGCGCGAAGCGTTCGACCTGTACGGCATCGTGTTCGAAGGCCACCCCGACCTGCGCCGCATCCTCACCGACTACGGCTTCATCGGCCACCCGTTCCGCAAGGACTTCCCGGTGTCGGGCTACGTCGAAATGCGTTACGACCCGGAAGAGAAGCGGGTCGTCTACCAGCCGGTGACGATCGAGCCGCGCGAAATCACGCCGCGCGTGATCCGCGAGGATCGCTATGGCGGTCTGAAACATTAAGGGGGCGTCATGGCAGAAATCAAGAACTACACGCTCAACTTCGGCCCGCAGCACCCGGCAGCGCACGGTGTGCTGCGCCTCGTGCTCGAGCTCGACGGCGAAGTCATCCAGCGCGCCGATCCGCACATCGGCCTGCTGCACCGCGCGACGGAAAAGCTCGCGGAATCCAAGACCTTCATTCAGTCCGTGCCGTACATGGACCGTCTCGACTACGTGTCGATGATGGTCAACGAGCACGGCTACGTGCTCGCGATCGAAAAGCTGCTCGGCATCGACGTGCCGGAGCGCGCGCAATACATCCGCGTGCTGTTCGACGAAGTCACGCGCGTGCTGAACCACCTGATGTGGATCGGCGCGCACGCACTCGACGTCGGTGCGATGGCGGTGTTCCTGTACGCTTTCCGCGAACGCGAAGATCTGATGGACGTGTACGAAGCGGTGTCCGGCGCCCGGATGCACGCGGCGTACTACCGCCCGGGCGGCGTCTACCGCGATCTGCCTGACGCAATGCCGCAATACAAGGCGTCGAAGATTCGCAACGAGAAGGCGCTCGCGAAGATGAACGAAGCGCGCAGCGGCTCGGTGCTCGACTTCATCGACGACTTCTTCACGCGCTTCCCGAAGTGCATCGACGAATACGAAACGCTGCTGACCGACAACCGGATCTGGAAGCAGCGTCTGGTCGGGATCGGCGTGGTCAGCCCGGAACGCGCGCTGCAGATGGGCCTGACGGGCCCGATGCTGCGCGGCTCGGGCATCGCGTGGGACCTGCGCAAGAAGCAGCCGTACGAAGTGTACGATCGCATGGATTTCGACGTGCCGGTCGGCGTGAACGGCGATTGCTACGACCGCTATCTGGTGCGCGTCGAGGAAATGCGTCAGTCGGTACGTATCGCGAAACAGTGTATTGAGTGGCTCCGCAAGAATCAGGGCCCGGTGATGACCGAGAATCACAAGGTTGCACCGCCGTCGCGCGTCGGCATGAAGACCAACATGGAAGACTTGATTCACCACTTCAAGCTCTTCACCGAAGGTTTCCATGTGCCGGAAGGCGAAGCGTACGCGGCGGTCGAGCATCCGAAGGGTGAGTTCGGCATCTACCTCGTGTCCGACGGCGCCAACAAGCCGTATCGCCTCAAGATTCGCGCACCGGGTTTCGCGCACCTGGCGTCGCTCGACGAAATGGCACGCGGTCACATGATCGCCGACGCCGTCACGATCATCGGTACGCAGGACATCGTGTTCGGCGAAATCGACCGCTAATGGTTGCGCCGCCCGCGCGAGCGGGCGGCGAGCAGCAAGTCATACGCGATGCGCGCTGAACCGGCGCGGCTTCGCAAGCTGTCAACAGAGTGAGCGCCAGGTCTGCCGTCCATGCACCCACAGTGTGCGGCAGGTTGTTCGTTCGGTAGGAATTGAAAGAGTCGTGTCTGAAAATGATCTCAGCTGAAGGCCTGAAGGAAATCGATCGAGCGTTGACGAAGTATCCCGCCGATCAGAAACAGTCCGCCGTGATGTCGGCGTTGGCCGTTGCTCAGGAAGAGCACGGCTGGCTGTCGCCCGAACTGATGCAGTTCGTTGCGGACTATCTCGGCATGCCGGCCGTTGCCGTGCAGGAAGTCGCGACGTTCTACACGATGTACGAGCTCAAACCGGTCGGCAAGCACAAGATCACGCTCTGCACGAACCTGCCGTGCCAGCTCGGCCCGGACGGCGGCGCGGAAGCGACTGCCGACTACCTGAAACAGAAGCTGGGCATCGGCTTCGGCGAGACCACGCCCGACGGCAAGTTCACGCTGAAGGAAGGCGAATGCATGGGCTCGTGCGGCGATGCGCCGGTGCTGCTGGTGAACAATCACAGAATGTGCAGCTTCATGAGCCGCGACAAGATCGACCAGCTGCTTGAGGAGCTCTCGAAATGACGTCCCTCCACGACCGTCACATCAAACCGCTGATCCTCGCTGGTCTGAACGGCGAGAACTGGCATCTCGAAGATTACGTTGCGCGCGGCGGCTACAAGCAGCTGCGCCGCATTCTCGAAGAAAAGATTCCGCCCGAGCAGGTGATCGCCGACGTCAAGGCGTCGGGCCTGCGCGGCCGTGGCGGTGCGGGCTTCCCGACCGGCCTGAAGTGGAGCTTCATGCCGCGCCAGTTCCCGGGGCAGAAGTACCTCGTCTGCAACTCGGACGAAGGCGAGCCGGGCACGTTCAAGGATCGCGACATCCTGCGCTGGAACCCGCACGCGCTGATCGAGGGCATGGCCATCGGCGCATACGCGATGGGCATCACCGTCGGCTACAACTACATCCACGGTGAAATCTTCGAAGTGTATCGACGCTTCGAGGCCGCGCTTGATGAAGCGCGCGCCGCCGGGTTCCTCGGCGACAACATCATGGGCTCGGAATTCTCGTTCCAGCTGCATGCGCACCATGGTTACGGCGCGTACATCTGCGGCGAGGAAACGGCGCTGCTCGAGTCGCTCGAAGGCAAGAAGGGCCAGCCGCGCTTCAAGCCGCCGTTCCCGGCGAGCTTCGGCGTGTACGGCAAGCCGACCACGATCAACAACACCGAGACGTTCGCCGCGGTGCCGTTCCTGCTGTCCATCGGGCCGCAGAATTACCTCGAGATCGGCAAGCCGAACAACGGCGGCACGAAGATTTTCTCGGTGTCGGGCGACGTCGAGCGTCCGGGCAACTACGAAGTGCCGCTCGGCACGCCGTTCGCGACGCTGATGGAGCTCGCCGGCGGGATGCGCGGCGGCAAGAAGATCAAGGCCGTGATTCCGGGCGGTTCGTCCGCGCCGGTGATCCCGGGCGACATCATGATGCAGACGGATCTCGACTACGATTCGATCGCGAAGGCCGGCTCGATGCTCGGTTCGGGCGCGGTCATCGTGATGGACGAGACGCGCTGCATGGTGCGCTCGCTGCTGCGCCTGTCGTACTTCTACTACGAGGAATCGTGCGGCCAGTGCACGCCGTGCCGTGAAGGCACCGGCTGGCTGTATCGCGTCGTGAACCGTATCGAGCACGGCGAAGGCCGTCAGGAAGATCTGGACCTGCTGAACTCGGTTGCCGAGAACATCATGGGCCGTACGATCTGCGCGCTCGGCGATGCGGCGGCGATGCCGGTACGCGGGATGCTCAAGCACTACTGGGACGAATTCGCGTACCACGTTGAGCACAAGCACTGCATGGTCGGCGGCCACGCGCACGCGGCGGCAGCCTGAAGCGCACCCGGTTGCGGAATTTGAGCGCACGGTCGGGCGAAGGCGCGAACGAGCGGAAATAGGTTAAGGACCATTCACCATCATGGTTGAACTTGAAATAGACGGCAAGAAGGTCGAGGTGCCCGAAGGCAGCATGGTGATCCAGGCTGCGCACAAGGCGGACAAGTACATTCCTCACTTCTGCTATCACAAGAAACTGTCGGTTGCGGCCAACTGCCGGATGTGTCTCGTCGAAGTCGAGAAGATGCCGAAGGCCGTGCCTGCCTGTGCGACGCCCGTGTCGGCCGGCATGATCGTCCATACGCAATCGGACAAGGCCGTGAAGGCGCAGCAGTCGGTGATGGAATTCCTCCTCATCAACCACCCGCTCGACTGCCCGATCTGCGATCAGGGCGGTGAATGCCAGCTGCAGGATCTGGCGGTCGGCTACGGCAAGTCGTCGTCGCGCTACTCGGAAGAGAAGCGCGTGGTGTTCCACAAGAACGTGGGCCCGCTGATCTCGATGGAAGAGATGTCGCGCTGCATTCACTGCACGCGCTGCGTCCGCTTCGGCCAGGAAGTCGCCGGCGTGATGGAGTTCGGCATGCTGGGCCGCGGCGAGCACTCGGAAATCACGACGTTCGTCGGCAAGACGGTCGACTCCGAGATGTCGGGCAACATGATCGACCTGTGCCCGGTTGGCGCGCTGACCAGCAAGCCGTTCCGCTACAGCGCCCGTACGTGGGAGCTGTCGCGCCGCAAGTCGGTGAGCCCGCACGATTCCGTCGGCGCGAACCTCGTCGTGCAGGTGAAGAACAACCGCGTGATGCGCGTGCTGCCGTTCGAGAACGAAGCGATCAACGAATGCTGGATCTCGGACAAGGACCGCTTCTCGTACGAAGGCCTCAACAGCGAAGAGCGCCTGACGAAGCCGATGCTGAAGCAGGGCGGCCAGTGGATCGAGACCGACTGGCAGACCGCGCTCGAATATGTCGCGAAGGGCCTGAAGGGGATCGCCGCGGATCACGGCGCGAACGCGCTGGCGATGCTCGCGAGCGCGCACAGCACCGCGGAAGAGCTGTTCCTCGTGAAGCAGCTCGCCAGCGAACTGAAGACGCCGAACGTCGATTTCCGTCTGCGCCAGCAGGATTTCTCGGCGCCGGTCCAGGGCGCGCCGTGGCTCGGCATGCCGATCGCCGATCTGTCGAACGTGGACGCCGCGTTCGTCGTCGGTTCGTTCCTGCGCCGCGACCACCCGCTGTTCGCGTCGCGTCTGCGCCAGGCCGCGAAGGGCGGCGCGAAGCTGCACTTCCTGCACGCGACCGGTGACGACGCACTGATCCCGACCGCGCAGCGCATCGTTGCCGCTCCGTCGGCATGGCTCGACGAACTGGCCGGCATCGCCGCGGCCGTCGCGCAGCTGCGCGGCGTCGCGCTGCCCGACACGCTCGCGGGCGTCACCGCATCGCCGGCCGCGCAGGCCGTGGCCCAGTCGCTGTCGAACGGCGAACGCCGCGCGGTGCTGCTCGGCAACGTCGCGGTCCGCCACCCGGAATTCGCGAAGCTGCACGCCGTCGCGCAGTGGATCGCCGACAACACCGGCGCCACGTTCGGCTTCCTGACGGAAGCGGCGAACACGGTCGGCGCGCACGTCGTCGGCGCGCTGCCGGGCGCGGGCGGCCTGAACGCCCGCGAAGCGTTCGCACAGCCGCGCAAGGGTTACGTGCTGCTGAACGTCGAACCGGAATTCGACACCGCCGATCCGGCACAGGCGCTCGCCGCGCTGAACCAGGCGGAGATGGTCGTCGTGATGTCGCCGTTCAAGCACGGCCTCGACTACGCCGACGTGCTGCTGCCGGTTGCGCCGTTCACGGAAACGGCCGGTACGTTCGTCAACGCGGAAGGCACCGTGCAGAGCTTCAACGGCGTCGTGCGTCCGCTCGGCGACACGCGCCCGGGCTGGAAGGTGCTGCGCGTGCTCGGCAGCCTGCTCGGCCTGCCGAACTTCGAATACGAGACGGCGGACGAGGTGCGTCTCGCCGCGCTCGGCGACGCCGGCGTGGCGGGCCGCCTGTCGAACCAGACGTCGGTTGCGCCGGTGCGCACCGCGGCGAATGCCGCGAACGGCGGCTTCGAACGCCTGGCCGATGTGCCGATCTATCACGCCGACGCGCTCGTGCGCCGTGCAGGTGCGCTGCATCTGACGACCGCCGCGAAGGCAGCGAATGCCGCAGCCTTGCCGGCCGCGCTGTTCGACAAGCTGGGCTTGAAGGAAGGCGACGCCGTGCGCGTGCGCCAGGGCGAGCGTGCGGTGCAGTTGCCGGCCGTACGCGACGCGAATCTTGCGGAGACGGTCGTTCGCGTGTCGGCAGCAACGCCTGCCGGCGCAGCGCTCGGCAGCCTGTCCGGTGAACTGGTGGTGGAGAAGGCGTAAATGAGCTTGTTCGATACGATCAACGCGGGCGGAGCCCAGCTTCTCGGCGTCGCGTGGCCGACGGTATGGGCAATCGTGCGCATCCTCGTCGTCGCCGTCGTGATCCTGCTGTGCGTCGCGTACCTGATTCTGTGGGAACGCAAGCTGATCGGCTGGATGCACGTGCGTCTCGGCCCGAACCGCGTCGGCCCCGGCGGCCTGCTGCAGCCGATCGCCGACGTGCTGAAGCTGCTGCTGAAGGAAGTCATTCAGCCGAGCGCCGCCAGCCGCTGGCTGTACCTGATCGCGCCGGTCATGACCGTCGTGCCGGCATTCGCGGTGTGGGCGGTGATCCCGTTCCAGGCACAGGCCGTGCTCGCGAACATCAACGCGGGCCTGCTGTACGCGATGGCGATTTCGTCGATCGGCGTGTACGCGGTGATCCTCGCGGGCTGGGCGTCGAACTCGAAGTACGCGTTCCTCGGCGCGATGCGCGCCGCGGCGCAGATGGTCTCGTACGAAATCTCGATGGGCTTCGCGCTGGTGCTCGTGCTGATGACGGCCGGCAGCCTGAACATGTCGGAAATCGTCAACTCGCAGCAGCACGGCTTCTTTGCCGGCCACGGCGTGAACTTCCTGTCGTGGAACTGGCTGCCGCTGCTGCCGGCGTTCGTCGTCTACTTCATTTCGGGCATCGCCGAAACGAACCGCCATCCGTTCGACGTGGTGGAAGGGGAGTCGGAAATCGTTGCAGGTCACATGATCGACTACTCGGGCATGGCGTTCGCGCTGTTCTTCCTCGCCGAGTACATCAACATGATCGTGATCTCGGCGCTGGCTGCGACGCTGTTCCTCGGTGGCTGGGATGCACCGTTCGAATTCCTGTCGTTCATCCCGGGCATCTTCTGGCTGGTGCTGAAGGTCTTCGCGCTGCTGTCGGTGTTCATCTGGGTCCGTGCGACGTTCCCGCGCTACCGTTACGACCAGATCATGCGTCTGGGCTGGAAGGTGTTCCTGCCCGTCACGGTGGTCTGGGTGGTCGTGGTCGGCTTCTGGATGATGTCGCCGCTGAACATCTGGGTGAAGTAAGGACGAAATCATGACGGCTATCCAACACTTCTTTAAGACCTTCTTCCTGACCGAGCTGCTGAAGGGGCTCGCGCTGACCGGTCGTTACACGTTCAAGCGCAAGTTCACCGTGCAGTTCCCGGAAGAGAAGACCCCGATTTCTCCGCGTTTCCGCGGGCTGCATGCGCTGCGCCGCTACGAAAACGGCGAAGAGCGCTGCATCGCGTGCAAGCTGTGCGAGGCCGTGTGCCCCGCGATGGCGATCACGATCGAATCGGAAACGCGCGCGGACAACACGCGCCGCACGACGCGCTACGACATCGACCTGACGAAGTGCATCTTCTGCGGCTTCTGCGAAGAGAGCTGCCCGGTCGATTCGATCGTCGAGACGCAGATTCTCGAATACCACGGCGAAAAGCGCGGCGACCTGTATTTCACGAAGGAAATGCTGCTCGCGGTGGGCGATCGCTACGAGAAGGACATCGCCGCGGCGAAGGCTGCCGACGCGCCGTATCGTTGATTGTGTTTGCAGTGCCGGCCCGAAGCCAGGGCCGAGCCGCCGCGACGGGTGCGGCACGCGAGAGCGTCCCGCAAGCCGCGCCTGACTATGGCCTAACGATGAACCGGTAATCATGGAATTCACGACCGTACTGTTCTACATCTTCGCGCTGCTCCTGGTGGTATCAGGGCTGAAGGTGATCACTTCGCGCAACCCGGTGGCGTCTGCGCTTTTCCTTGTGCTGGCGTTCTTCAACGCCGCCGCGATCTGGATGCTGCTGGAAGCGGAGTTCCTCGCGATCCTGCTCGTGCTGGTCTACGTGGGCGCGGTGATGGTGCTGTTCCTGTTCGTCGTGATGATGCTGGACATCAACATCGACTACCTGCGCCGAGACTTCAAGCGCTTCGTGCCGATGGCGACCGTGGTCGGCGCGATCATCGTGATCGAAACCGCGCTGATCCTGTGGCGCGGCTACGGCGACACGCAGACGGTGCACGCGATGGCGACGGGCGAGATGGCCAACTGGTCGAACACGCGACTGATCGGCAAGGTGATCTACACCGACTACATCTTCGCGTTTGAAATCGCCGGCCTCGTGCTGCTGGTCGCGATCATTGCCGCGATCGGGCTGACCGAGCGCAAGGGCAAGGACAGCAAGCGCCAGCGCGTGTCGGATCAGGTCAAGGTGCGCCGCAACGATCGCGTGCGCCTCGTGAAGATGGACGCGGAAAAGCCGCAGCCGGAAACGGCGCAGAGCGAAGCCGGTCCGAGCACCAACGGCTAAGCGGAGAAAACGAAAACCATGCTGACTCTTGCTCATTACCTCGTGCTCGGCGCGATCCTCTTTGCGATCGCGATCGTCGGGATCTTCCTGAACCGCCGCAACGTCATCATCATCCTGATGTCGATCGAACTGATGCTGCTGGCGGTGAATACCAACTTCGTCGCGTTTTCGCATTACCTCGGCGATATACACGGCCAGATCTTCGTGTTCTTCGTGCTGACTGTTGCCGCAGCGGAAGCCGCGATCGGTCTCGCGATTCTGGTGACCCTGTTCCGCAAGCTCGACACGATCAATGTCGAGGATCTCGATCAGCTCAAAGGTTAATCTCAGGCTACGCTGTTATGTCAACGACACTCAATGAAAACCTGCTGCTGGCGATTCCGCTCGCTCCGCTGGCCGGCTCGCTGATTGCGGGGCTGTTCGGGAACGCAGTCGGACGCAAGGGCGCACACCGGATCACGATCCTCGGCGTCATGATCGCGTTCCTCCTGTCGGCGAAAGTCTTCCTCGACGTGATGGGCGGCGCAAGCTTCAACGCGACCGTCTACGAATGGATGAACGTCGGTTCGCTGAAGCTCGAGATCGGCTTCCTCGTCGATTCGCTGACCGCGATGATGATGGTCGTCGTGACCTTCGTCTCGCTGATGGTGCACGTGTACACGATCGGCTACATGGCGGAGGAAGACGGCTACCAGCGCTTCTTCTCGTACATCTCGCTGTTCACGTTCTCGATGCTGATGCTCGTGATGAGCAACAACTTCCTGCAGCTGTTCTTCGGCTGGGAAGCGGTGGGTCTGGTGTCGTACCTGCTGATCGGCTTCTACTTCACGCGTGAGAGCGCGATCTACGCGAACATGAAGGCGTTCCTCGTGAACCGCGTGGGCGACTTCGGCTTCCTGCTCGGCATCGGCCTGCTGCTCGCGTTCGCCGGCTCGATGAACTACGGCGAAGTGTTCGCGAAGCGCGCGGAACTCGCGAGCCTGCACTTCCCGGGCACCGACTGGGGCCTGCTGACCGTTGCCTGTATCTGCCTGTTCATCGGCGCGATGGGCAAGTCGGCACAGTTCCCGCTGCACGTGTGGCTGCCGGACTCGATGGAAGGCCCGACCCCGATCTCGGCGCTGATTCACGCGGCGACCATGGTCACGGCCGGCATCTTCATGGTGTCGCGCATGTCGCCGCTGTTCGAGCTGTCGGACACCGCGCTGTCGTTCATCACGGTGATCGGCGCGATCACGGCGCTCTTCATGGGCTTCCTCGGCATCATCCAGAACGACATCAAGCGCGTGGTCGCGTATTCGACGCTGTCGCAGCTCGGCTACATGACCGTCGCGCTCGGCGTGTCCGCTTACCCGGTCGCGTTGTTCCACCTGATGACGCACGCGTTCTTCAAGGCGCTGCTGTTCCTCGGCGCGGGCTCGGTGATCATGGGCATGCACCACGACCAGGACATCCGCAACATGGGCGGCCTGCGCAAGTACATGCCGATCACGTGGATCACGTCGCTCGTCGGTTCGCTCGCACTGATCGGTACGCCGTTCTTCTCGGGCTTCTACTCGAAGGACTCGATCATCGACGCGGTGAAGCTGTCGCACCTGCCGGGTTCGGGCTTCGCGTACTTCGCAGTCGTCGCGAGCGTGTTCGTCACGGCGCTGTACTCGTTCCGCATGTACTTCCTGGTGTTCCACGGCGAAGAGCGTTTCCGCAAGCCGAAGCATCCGGAATCGCCGATGGGCATGGCGGCTGCGCACGGCCACGACGACCACGGCCATGGCCACGGTCATGACGACCACGCGCACGAACCGCACGAGACCCCGTGGGTCGTGTGGGTGCCGCTGGTCCTGCTGGCGATCCCGTCGCTGATCATTGGTGCGATCGCGGTCGGCCCGATGCTGTTCGGCGACTTCTTCTCGCACGGCGTGGCGTTCGACAAGGTGATCTTCATCGGCGAAAACCATCCGGCGCTCGAGGAAATGGGCCACGAGTTCACCAACTGGGCGAGCATGGGTCTGCACTCGATATCGGGCCTGCCGGTCTGGCTCGCGCTCGCTGGTGTCGTTGTCGCCTGGTTCCTGTACCTGAAGCGTCCGGAGCTGCCGGCGTCGATCCGCCGCGCGTTCGGCCCGATCTATACGCTGCTGGACAACAAGTACTACATGGACAAGATCAACGAAGTGGTGTTCGCCCGTGGTTCGGTGGCGATCGGCCGCGGCCTGTGGAAGGAAGGTGACGTCGTCGTGATCGACGGCCTCGTCAACGGCAGCGCCCGGTTCATCGGCTGGTTCGCCAGCGTGATCCGCTTCCTCCAATCCGGTTACATCTATCACTACGCGTTCGCCATGATCATCGGCATGCTGGGGCTCCTGACCCTGTTTGTAACGCTCGGCGGCAAATAAGGCGGGGGACAACTTAATGCACGCTTTTCCGATTCTCAGTACCGCGATCTGGCTGCCGATCGTTTTCGGCCTCCTCGTGCTTGCGGTGGGTAACGACAAAAATCCGGGGACGGCCCGCTGGATCGCGCTGATCGGTTCGCTGCTCGGCCTGGCGGTCACGATCCCGCTGATCACGGGCTTCGATTCGAGCACGGCCGCGCTGCAGTTCGTCGAGAAGTCGACCTGGATCGAGCGCTTCGACATTGCGTACCACCTCGGCGTCGACGGCATTTCGATGTGGTTCGTCGTGCTGACCGCGCTGATTACGGTGATCGTCGTGATCGCCGCCTGGGAAGTGATCACCGAGAACGTCGCGCAGTACCTCGCGGCGTTCCTGATCCTGTCCGGGATCATGATCGGCGTGTTCTCGGCGGCCGACGGCCTGCTGTTCTACGTGTTCTTCGAAGCGACCCTGATCCCGATGTACATCATCATCGGCGTGTGGGGTGGCCCGAACCGCGTGTATGCGGCGTTCAAGTTCTTCCTGTACACGCTGGCCGGCTCGCTGCTGATGCTGGTCGCGCTGATCTACCTGTACACGGAAACGCACTCGTTCGACCTCGCGACGTGGCAGAACGCGAAGATCGCGATGACGCCGCAGATCCTGCTGTTCATCGCATTCTTCCTCGCGTTCGCGGTGAAGGTGCCGATGTGGCCGGTGCACACCTGGCTGCCGGACGCCCACGTGGAAGCGCCGACGGGCGGCTCGGTCGTGCTGGCGGCGATCATGCTGAAGCTCGGCGCCTACGGTTTCCTGCGCTTCTCGCTGCCGATCACGCCTGACGCGAGCCACTTCCTGGCGCCCGTCGTGATCACGCTGTCGCTGATCGCGGTGATCTACATCGGTCTCGTCGCGATGGTGCAGGCCGACATGAAGAAGCTGGTCGCGTATTCGTCGATCGCGCACATGGGCTTCGTCACGCTCGGCTTCTTCATCTTCAACCAGCTCGGCGTCGAAGGCGCGATCATCCAGATGATCTCGCACGGCTTCGTGTCGGGCGCGATGTTCCTCTGCATCGGCGTGCTGTACGACCGCGTGCACTCGCGCCAGATCGCCGATTACGGTGGCGTCGTGAACGTGATGCCGAAGTTCGCCGCATTCGCGATGCTGTTCTCGATGGCCAACTGCGGCCTGCCGGGTACCTCGGGTTTCGTCGGCGAGTTCATGGTGATTCTCGCTGCCGTCCAGTACAACTTCTGGATCGCATTCGGCGCGGCGTTCACGCTGATCCTCGGCGCGGCCTACACGCTGTGGATGTACAAGCGCGTGTACTTCGGTGCCGTCGCGAACGATCACGTTGCCAAGCTGAAGGATATCGGCCGTCGCGAATTCCTGATGCTGGGTGTGCTCGCCGCGTTCACGCTGCTGATGGGCCTGTATCCGAAGCCTTTCACCGACGTGATGCACGTTTCCGTGGAAAACCTCCTCTCCCATGTCGCGCAGTCCAAGCTGCCGCTGGCGCAGTAATCGCGAGCGGAGGAAATCAAGATCATGAACGCTCCTATGAATGTCCTGTTGCCTGACGCGCTGGTGATGGCCGCCATCGTCGTCGCATGGCTGAACGACACCTTTACCGGTGCTTCCGGCCGCCGCCTGACCTATCTGATCGCGGTCGTATCGTCGGTCGTCGCCGGCGTGTGGTTCGCGGTGCAGGCACTCGACCCGCAGCAGTACTACTTCTTCTCGAAGATGGTCGTCGTCGACTCGTTCGCGAGCACGATGAAGGCTGTCGTGTCGTTCGGTTTCGCGGTCTCGCTCGTCTATTCGCGCAAGTACCTCGAAGATCGCGACATGTTCCGCGGCGACGTGTTCCTGCTCGGCATGTTCTCGCTGCTCGGCCAGCTGGTCATGGTGTCGGGCAACAACTTCCTGACGCTGTACCTCGGCCTCGAGCTGATGTCGCTGTCGCTGTACGCGGTCATCGCGCTGCGCCGCGACGCCGCGCAGTCGAGCGAAGCCGCGATGAAGTACTACGTGCTGGGCGCGCTCGCGTCGGGCTTCGTGCTGTACGGCATCTCGATGCTGTACGGTGCGACCGGCTCGCTCGAGCTGGGCGAGGTGTACAAGGCGGTCGGCGGCAACACCGACGCGGCCGTGCTGATGTTCGGCGTGGTCTTCATCGTCGCCGGTATCGCATTCAAGCTCGGCGCCGTGCCGTTCCACATGTGGGTGCCGGACGTCTACCAGGGCGCACCGACCGCGATGACGCTGTTCGTCGGCGGCGGCCCGAAGGTTGCCGCGTTTGCGTGGGGCCTGCGTTTCCTGGTGATGGGCCTGCTGCCGCTCGCACAGAACTGGCAGACCGCGCTCGTGATCCTCGCCGCGCTGTCGCTGATCGTCGGCAACATCACCGGTATCGTCCAGCGCAACATCAAGCGGATGCTCGCGTACTCGGCGATCTCGAACATGGGCTTCGTGTTGCTCGGCCTGCTCGCGGGCATCGTGAAGGGCGACGCGGCGGCACCGGCGAATGCATACAGCTCGGCGATGTTCTACGCGATCGTCTACCTGATCACGACGCTCGGCTCGTTCGGCGTGGTGATGCTGCTCGCGCGCCGCGATTTCGAAGCCGAATCGATCGACGACTTCAAGGGCCTCAACAAGCGCAGCCCGGTGTTCGCGTTCGTGATGATGGTGATGATGTTCTCGCTGGCCGGCATCCCGCCGACCGTCGGCTTCTACGCGAAGCTTGCCGTGCTCGAGGCGACCGTCAACGCGGGCCTCACGTGGCTGGCCGTGTTGGCCGTGATCACGTCGCTGTTCGGCGCGTTCTACTACCTGCGCATCGTGAAGCTGATGTACTTCGATGCACCGCAGGATGCAACGCCGATCTCGGGCGACTTCTGCAAGCGTACGATCCTCGTGCTGAACGGCCTGGCGGTCGTCGTGCTCGGCCTGATCCCGAGCCCGCTGCTGACGGCCTGCCTGCAGGCAATTCGTCACACGCTTCCGCTGTAATGTCGGCAGCCGGCTGGTTCATCGTGCTGTTGGCGCTCGTGTGCGCCAACCTGCCGTTCCTGAACCAACGCCTCTTCGCCGTCGTGCCGTTCGGCGTGGCGAAGAAGAGTGCGTGGGTGCGGATCGGCGAGCTGATCGTGCTGTACTTCGTCGTCGGTGCGCTTGGCTTCTGGCTCGAGTCGCGCGCCGGCAACCGCTTCGAACAGGGCTGGCAGTTTTACGCGATCACGTTCAGTCTTTTCGTCGTGTTCGCGTTTCCCGGCTTCACGTTCCAGTATCTCGTCAAACGGCGCTGACCAGGGCCTGTCCGCGCCGACAGCGAGCGTGCGAACGCGCCTTGCCGGCCGCAATGCAGGGGAGGGTAGCGTCGTTCGGCCGTGCCAGACAGTCGACGATCGACGCCGCAATGCGGCGGGCGGCGCGCTCCCCTGACCGAAAAAATCACGCGTGGGGCTGGCCGCCGGAAGCGCCGATCGCGGCGCCATGCTCCTTGCGAAACCGTTGAGTATCCGCTTCGTCGCAAGCCTTGCGCCCGGCCCTTCCGGCGGCCAGCGCAAGCTCGTTGTTAGCGCGGACGGGCCCTTGGCCGTCGCGCTCAATTTTGGAGCCGCCGATGGCCGAACTACCCAATCACGACGCCGCACTGACCGAAACCTGCCTCGAAAGCGAGGCGATCTTCGACGGCGCGTTCCTCAAGCTCAAGCGCGATACCGTCCGCCTGCCGGACGGTAACAAGGCCCTGCGCGAATACGTCCAGCACCCGGGCGCCGTGATGGTGATCCCGCTGTTCGACGACGGCCGCGTGCTGATGGAAAGCCAGTTCCGTTACCCGATCGGCAAGGTGATGGCCGAATTCCCGGCCGGCAAGCTCGATCCGGACGAGGGCGCGCTCGCGTGCGCGGTGCGCGAACTGCGCGAGGAAACGGGTTACACGGCGCGCGAATACGTGTTCCTGGCGCGGATTCACCCGATCATTTCCTACTCGACCGAATTCATCGATCTCTACCTTGCACGCGGGCTGACGGCGGGCGAGCGCAAGCTCGACGAAGGCGAATTCCTCGAAACCTTCATCGCCACCCAGGCCGACCTGCAGGAATGGGTGCGCACGGGCCAGATCTCCGACGTCAAGACGATCATCGGCACGATGTGGCTCGACAAGGTGCTGTCCGGCACGTGGCCGCTCGGGCCGATCCTGACGCCTTGAGCGCGGCGTCAGCGACGGGTGGGGTGCCGCGTTACAATCCGGTGACGCGATGCCGTCGCGTCTCACGATCGGTATTTAGCACGATCGTTCACAAAAGCGCTTTTTGCGCTACACTCGTCTCACGCCCTGATTCAGCATGAAGGTCCTCGATTTACAGTGTCCGCACGGTCATCGGTTCGAAGGCTGGTTCGCTTCCGCCGATGAATTCGAAGCGCAGTTGTCCCGCAAGCTGGTCGAATGCCCGGTGTGCGGGACGAACGAGGTCAGCCGTCTGCCGTCGGCGCCGCGCCTGAATTTGTCCGGCGCGACGCAGGCACAGCCGGCCGATCCGCGTGCGCTGCAGGCGCAGGTGATGCGCGCGTTGCGCGAGGTGCTGGAGAAGACCGAGAACGTGGGCGAGCGCTTCGCCGAGGAAGCGCGGCGCATCCATTACAACGAGGCGCCGGCTCGCAGCATTCGTGGCGTCACGACGCCCGAAGATGCGCAATCCCTGGCCGAAGAAGGCATCGACGTGATGCCGCTGCCGATTCCTGCCGCGCTGAAAGAACCACTGCAATAACGGATGCAGGGGGGCTTGCCGGGTCGGATGGCCGCGGCAAGCCTTGCGTGCGACCCGAGCAGGCGCGACAGCGCTCATCCCGGGTCGGCCGCCGGGCACAGGCCGGGGTAAGCGCCGCAGCGCCCGCTCCGATCGATGGCGAAGCATGGGACCGGGGCAAGCGCTGCAGCGCCCGCTCCGGTCGATAGCGAAGCATGGGATCGGAGTCAGCGCTGAAGCGCTCGCGCCGATCGACAGGAGACCCTGCGCATGGATCTGGACTATTCCCCCGCCGACGACGCATTTCGCGCCGACATCCGCGCCTGGCTCGAGGCCAACCTGCCTCACGCACTGCGCGCCAAGGTACTCGATCACAAACGACTCGATCGCGAGGATTTCGCGAGCTGGCACCGGACACTCGGCCGGCGCGGCTGGTCCGCGCCCGCCTGGCCGACCGAATACGGCGGCCCCGGCTGGAATGCGACGCAGCGGCACATCTGGGATGAGGAGTGCGCGCGGATCGGTGCGCCGACGGTGCTGCCGTTCGGCGTATCGATGGTCGCGCCGGTGCTGATGAAGTACGGCAGCGAAGCGCAGAAGCGTCACTATCTGCCGCGCATTCTCGACGGCTCGGACTGGTGGTGCCAGGGCTACTCCGAGCCCGGCTCCGGATCCGATCTCGCCTCGTTGCGTACGCGCGCCGAGCGTCACGGCGACCACTATGTCGTGAACGGCCAGAAGACCTGGACGACGCTCGGCCAGTACGCCGACATGATGTTCTGCCTCGTGCGCACCGATCCGGATGCGAAGAAACAGGAGGGCATCTCGTTCCTGCTCATCGACATGAAGACGCCCGGCATCACGGTGCGTCCGATCATCACGCTCGATGAGGACCACGAGGTCAACGAGGTGTTCTTCGAGGACGTGAAGGTGCCGGTCGGGAATCTCGTCGGCGACGAGAACCGCGGCTGGACCTACGCGAAATACCTGCTCGGCCACGAGCGCACCGGCATTGCGCGCGTCGGCGCGTCGAAGCGCGAGCTTGTTTTCCTGAAGCGGGTGGCGTCGAACCAGCGCAAGAACGGCAAGCCGTTGCTCGCCGATCCGGTATTCGCCGCGAAAGTCGCGGCGCTCGAAGTCGAACTGATGGCGCTCGAGGTGACGGTGCTGCGCGTCGTCAGCCGCGAGACGAGCGGCAAGGGGCCGGGCCCCGAGGCGTCGATGCTGAAGATCAAGGGCACCGAAGTGCAGCAGGCCCTTACGGAGCTGATGTTCGAGGCGATCGGCCCGCTGGCCGCCCCGTTCGACGTATCGTTCCTCGACGGCCGGCGCGAGCACAGCGTGGCGGGCGACGACGATGCGGCGCCGCTTGCCGCGTATTACTTCAATTACCGGAAAACGTCGATCTACGGCGGTTCGAACGAGATCCAGAAGAACATCATCGCGCAGATGATTCTGGGTCTGTGATCACGGAACGGGAGCGGAGACAACCATGGACTTCAGCTTTACCGATGAGCAGCAGCAATTCGCCGACGCACTGCGCCGTTATCTCGGCGAGCGATACGGTTTCGATGCCCGCCAGGCGATCGTGCGCAGCGACGCGGGCGTGTCGGATGCGCAATGGAGCGCGTTTGCCGAGCTCGGATTGACCGCACTGCCGGTGCCGGATGTACACGGCGGCCTGGGCGGCGGCCCGGTCGACATGCTGGTTGCGATGCAGGCGCTCGGCCGCGCGCTCGTGATCGAGCCGTACTGGGCGACGGCGGTCGGCGTCGAGGCATTGCGGATCGCCGGTTCCGGCGCGGGCGAGGATGCCGCGCTGCTCGAGGCGATCGCACAGGGGCAGAAGCGCGTGGCGGTGGCGTTCCACGAGCCGCATGCGCGCTACGACCTGTTCGAACTCGACACGCACGCGCGCGAGCAGGGCGGCGCGTACCGGCTGACCGGTACCAAGTCGGTCGTCCAGCACGGCGCACAGGCGCATGCGTGGATCGTGCCCGCGCGCGTCGACAGCGGCGGCATCGGCCTCTTTGTGGTCGAACGCGACGCCGCGAATGCGAAGGTGCTCGACTACCGGACCATCGACGGCCAGCGTGCCGCGACGCTCGCGTTCGATGACACGCCGGCCCGGCTGCTGACGGGCGGGGCGCGCGACGCGGCCGCGCTCGAGCAGATCGCCGATTACGCGACGTTCCTGCTGTGCGCGGAAGCGGTCGGTGCGCTCGACGAACTGAATCGCGCCACGGTCGAATACACGAAGACGCGCGAGCAGTTCGGCGTGCCGATCGCGCGCTTCCAGGCGCTGCAGCACCGGATGGTCGACATGCTGATCCACGCCGAGCAGGCGCGGTCGCTGACCTATCTGGCGGCCGTGCGTTACGCGAGCGGCGACGCGGATGCACGGCGCAAGGCCGTGTCGGCCGCGAAAGCGCGCGTCGGTGCCGCCGCACGCTTCGTCGGCCAGCAGGCCGTGCAGCTGCACGGCGGCATGGGCGTGACCGACGAGGTCGCCGCCGCGCATCTGTTCAAGCGGCTGTCGATCATCGAGACGACGCTCGGCGACACCGATCATCATCTTGCCCGCATCGCGGGGCTGCCCGATTTCGCGCAGGCCGATGCGGCATGACGGCGACGCGTGAGCGCGCCAGACAAGGAGACATACAGTGGGCATCAGTTACGAAGACCTGGTAGTCGGCAGCACGAGCGAAGTGGGCCGCTACACGTTCGAACCCGACGACATCAAGGCGTTCGCGCAACGCTACGACCCTCAGCCGTTCCACCTCGACGAGGAGGCGGGGAAGGCGTCGCCGTTCGGCGGTCTCGTCGCGAGCGGCTGGCATACGTGTTCGGTGTTCATGAGCCTGCTCATCAAGAAGCTCGGGTCGGACTCGACCAGCATGGGCTCGCCCGGCATCGACTCGATCCGCTGGCTCAAGCCGGTGCGCGCCGGCGACACGATCACGATGTACCAGAAGATCCACGACAAGCGCGTGTCGGAGAGCAAGCCCGACCGCGGCATCGTGTCGACGGAATGGATCGGCGTGAACGGCGGCGGCGAGACGGTGATCACCGTGCATTCCAAGGTGATTTTCGGGCTGCGTCATCCGGGAGGCACGCATGACTGATGCGACATTGCCGCTGCTCGCATCGGCACAAGCCCTGCAGGCGCTCGTCGGTGGGGAGCCGCTCGAGAGCAGCTGGATTCCGGTCGACCAGCAGCGCGTCGACCGCTTCGCCGATGCGACCGGCGATCGTCAATGGATTCACGTCGATCCCGAGCGCGCGCGGCGCGAGTCGCCGTTCGGCGGACCGATCGCACACGGGTTTCTGACGCTGTCGCTGATTCCCGCGTTGATGACCGATGCGATGCGTCTCGAACAGAAGATGGGCGTGAACTATGGGTTGAACCGCGTGCGGTTCCTGAAGCCGGTGCCGGTCGGTTCGCGCGTGCGCGCGCTGTTCGCGGTAAAGGAAACCGCCGAGGCCGCGCGGGGCGGCGTGCAGGTGACGTGGTCGGTGTCGGTGCAGGCCGAGCACCCCGATGCGCCGCTGCCGGTGTGCATGGCGGAATTCATCACGCTGCATTACTTCTGAAGCGCGGGGCGGCATGCACGGATGCCGCCCCGTTCGTCACCTGCGCGTCAGTGCTTCGCGTACTGCGTCGCGCCGAACAACACCTCGCGCGCCTTGTCGTCCTGCAGCGCCTTGCGCATCGACGCGAGTACTTCGACGCCGCGCTGCACCGCCGGCCGTGCGGCGATCGTGTCGTACCAGCGCTTCACGTTCGGAAATTCGTCGAGCACGATGCCCTGGTTCTGCCACGAGCGCGTCCACGGGAACGTCGCAATATCCGCGATCGTGTACGTGTCGCCCGCGAGATATCCGGATTCGCCGAGGCGCCTGTCCATCACGTTGTACAGGCGCTTTGCCTCGTTCGTATAGCGGTTGACCGCGTACTCGATCTTCTCCGGAGCATACAGGCGGAAATGGTGCGCCTGCCCGAGCATCGGGCCGACGCCGCCCATCTGGAACATCAGCCACTCGAGCGTCGCATAGCGCGCGGCCGGATCGGTCGGCAGGAACTTGCCGGTCTTCTCCGCGAGGTAGATCAGGATCGCGCCCGATTCGAACAGCGAGATCGGCCGGCCGCCGGGGCCGTCCGGATCGACGATCGCGGGGATCTTGTTGTTCGGGCTGATCTTCAGGAACTCGGGCGCGAACTGGTCGCCCGCGCCGATATCGATCGGATGCACACGATAGGCGAGGCCCGTTTCCTCGAGCAGGATGTGCACCTTGTGACCGTTCGGGGTCGCCCAGCTGTAGACGTCGATCATCGTCAACTCCTTTATGGCATGCGCGAAAACGGCGCAGGCAGCGCCGCGGCAAGGCGGTCATTAGAGCATGGATCGACGCAGGCTGCTGGCGGCGGAAACGGGCGTGCCAGCGCATGCGCGTGCGTGCGGTCGCGCGCGTCGGGCGGCGGCCTGACGTCCCGCTCGGGTGAAGCGGGTAGCGTCGCCGTGTTGGGACGGATCGATGTGGCGGCGATGCGATGACCGCGGGGACGGCGAGGCGGATCAGCGCTTGTAGCGGGGCTGGCGCTTTTCGAGGAATGCCGTGATGCCTTCGAGCCCGTCAGCGTGATGCAGCGACGCGACGAAATGATCGCGCTCGGTACCGAGATGCGCGTCGAGCGGCTGCGTCGTCGCTTCGTCGAGCAGCGACTTGATGCGCGTGAGTGCGTTTGGCGAGATGCCGGCGAGCGCATCCGCCCATTCCAGCGCATCGCTCAGTGCCGCCCCGGGGGCGGCGAGCCGATTCACGACGCCGAGCGCTTGCAGCCGTTCGGCGGTCACCGGCTTGCCTTCGAACAGGATCTCGGCCGCGATCGCACGCGGCAGTGCGCGGGCGATGAACCACGAACCGCCGCCGTCGGGCGTCAGGCCGACGCGCGCATACGACATCACGAATTTCGCGTCATGCGCGGCGACGATCAGGTCGCACGCGAGGGCGAGCGAGAAGCCCGCGCCTGCCGCGGCGCCCTCGACTGCCGCGATCACCGGTTTCGTCGATGCGTGGATCGCCGTCACCCATGCGGCGAGCTGGTCGATGCTGTCCGCCTGAAAGGACGGATCCTTCGAGCGGTTCTCGAGCAACCGGTTCAGGTTGCCGCCTGCGCAGAAGAAGCGATCGGCACCGGTCAGGACGACGGCGCGAATCCCCGGATCGCGCTCGGCCGTGGCGAGCGCTTCGACGCCGGCCGCGTACATGTCGGGATGCAGCGCGTTGCGCGCGCCCGGATTGGACAGCGTGAGGACGAGCGTCGATTCGCTCTCGGGCGGACGCGAGGCCAGCAGTTCAGCACTCATGCGAGCGTGTCTCCATCGTAGGGCGGGGCTGCGGCGCCGCACGCGAAGCGCACGCGGATGCATACGCTGCCGCAGCGGATGTAATGTTGTCGTGACGAACGCAAAACTTGCTTTAGACTAGCACGAACGTGCTTTTCAGCGCGACGAATCCCGATGCGGCCGGCACCGTTGCGGCTGCGTTCCAGCCAGGAAGGAGACTCCGATGCTACAGCTGTGCGGTATTCCGTTGTCCAACTATTACAACAAGGTGAAGTTCGTTCTGCTCGAGCACGACATCCCGTTCGAAGAGTCGGTGTGCGGCTTGCCGATCAGCGATCCGGCCCGGCTTGTCGATTCGCCGTTCGGCAAGATCCCGTTCCTGAAGACCGAAGAGGGCGCGCTGTTCGAGTCGCAGGCGATCGTCGAATACCTGGCGGCGCGCTATCCCGGAAAAGGCATCTTCCCGGCGAGCCCGTTCGCGGCTGCGAAGGTGCGCGAACTGGTCGGGACGCTCGAGCTGTATCTCGAATGGATGGCGCGCGAGGTCTATACCGAAGCGTTTTTCGGCGGCAAGGTCAGCGACGGGATGAAAGCGCACGTCGAGAAGCGCCTGCCGCGCGCGATCGAGGCGTTCAAGCAGATGACGCAATTTTCGCCCTATGTGCTCGGCGAGTCGTTCACCTTGGCGGACATTGCCGCATCGATCCATCTGCCGATCATCGGGATGGCGACGAAGGCGGTGTTCGGACGCGACTTCCTGCTCGATGCGGGTATCGACTGGAAGGCGCACGCGAAGCAGGTCGGCGAACGCGCGGCCGCGCAGCGCGTGGCGGCCGATCGCAAGGCTTATGTCGAAGCGACGAGCGGCGCGCGTTCGTAACGCGCGGGTTCGGCACGGCGGCCCGATGCCGCCCGTGCCGGTCTACAGCCTTACAGCCTCGCGAGCCGTTCGAGGGCGGAGGCGAGCGTGCTTTCCTGTTTCGCGAAGCAGAATCGTACGACGCCCGATTCGTGCGGCTCGTGATAGAACGCCGACACCGGAATGGCGGCCACGCCGATCTCCGACGTCAGCCACTTCGAGAATTCCGCTTCCGGCAGGTCGCTGATCGCCGAATAATCGACGCACTGGAAGTAGGTGCCGGTGCACGGCAGCAGCTTGAAGCGCGTGCGTTCGAGGCCGGCCCGGAAGAAGTCGCGCTTCTTCTGGTAGAAATCGGGGAGCGTCAGGTATGGCGCCGGGTCGCGCAGATAGTCGGCGAGCCCGATCTGCATCGGCGTGTTCACCGTGAATACGTTGAACTGATGGACCTTGCGGAATTCCGCGGTCAGCGCGGCAGGCGCCGCCACGTAGCCGACCTTCCAGCCCGTCACGTGATAGGTCTTGCCGAAACTCGACACGATGAAGCTGCGCGCGGCGAGTTCCGGGTAGCGCGCGACGCTCTCGTGGCGCGCGCCGTCGTAGACCATGTGCTCGTAGACCTCGTCGGACAGGATCAGCACGTTGGTGCCGCGCACGATCTCCTCGAGCTTGCGCATGTCCGACTCGCGCCACACGGTGCCCGTCGGGTTATGTGGCGTGTTGATCAGGATCATGCGCGTTTTCGGCGTGATCGCGGCCGCCAGGCGATCGAACGGGATCGCGTAATCGGGGGCCTCCAGCGTGACGAATACGGGCTTGCCGCCCGCGAGCTCGATCGACGGCAGGTAGCTGTCGTAGGTCGGTTCGACGACGATCACTTCATCGCCGGGATGCACCGAACACAGGATCGCCGTGAGCAGCGCCTGCGTCGCGCCGGCCGTGACGGTGATTTCGGTGGCCGGGTCGTAACGCCGGCCATAGACCTGTGCGATCTTGTCGGCGATCGCGTCGCGCAGCGGCGCGACACCGGCCATCGGCGGGTACTGGTTGTGTCCGTTGCGCATCGCGGCCGCAACCGCCTCGACGATGCGCGGATCGCAGTCGAAATCCGGAAAGCCCTGGCCGAGATTCACGGCGCCTTTTTCCGCGGCAAGCGCGCTCATGACCGTGAAGATCGTCGTGCCGACGTTCGGCAGGCGTGAGGGGAAAACGGGAGTCGTTGGCATGTCTGAAGGAGCGTTTATCGATACGGTCGGAATCGGTTGGTGCCGGATGCGTCAGGCCGGCGTGACGGTGACGGCCGGCGCGACGTCGAGCGCGCAAGCCTCGGCAAAAGGTGCGGGTTGTGCGATCCGGAAACCGAAGTCGCGTGCGGTGCGCTTCGCGAGCTTCAGCAGCGCGCGGTCTTTCGAGACCAGCCATTCGGCCTGTGCGGCGCGGGCGAGTTCGAGAAACTTCTGGTCGTCGCGATCCTTGCACTTCGGCAGCGGCGGCGCATCGGCGGCGAGCGGCGGCGGCTCGACCAGGCTCGCCAGGCGGGCGACGGTCGCGAGCGCGGCCGCCTTGTCGACCGCGCGAGCCTGGAACTGCGGATAGTCGAGCACGTATTCGAGCTCGGTCAGGCAGCGGCCGTCGATCACAGCGGCAAGCGCGCCGCGCTCCAGTGCCGCGCGGATCGGGCGGGTAGCGGGGTCGTCGAATACGAGGATATCGATCCAGACGTTCGAGTCGAGCACGACGCGATGCGCGGCGTGCGGGGCGAGAGAGCGGGTCATTCGTTACAATCGGTGGTTTTCGTCTGACCGCAAGGCACGGCGTGCCAGCGAGCCTCTATGATAATCGTTCTCTCTCCTGCCAAATCCCTCGACTACGATACGCCCGCGCACGTCCAGTCTTACACGAAGCCTGCATTCGTCGACGACGCGTCGGAGCTGATCGACGGCCTGCGCAAGCTTTCGCCGCAAGACATCGCGACGTTGATGGATATTTCCGATCCGCTCGCGCGCCTTAACTTCCAGCGCTACGCGGACTGGTCGCCGACCTTTACGCCGGACAATGCGAAGCAGGCCGTACTCGCGTTCAACGGCGACGTCTACGAAGGATTCGACGCGAAATCGCTGTCCGCCACCGATCTCGACTATGCGCAGCAACACGTGCGCGTGCTGTCGGGCCTGTACGGGCTGTTGCGCCCGCTCGACCTGCTGCAGCCGTACCGGCTCGAGATGGGGACGCGATTCGCGAACGCGCGCGGCAAGGACCTGTACGCATTCTGGGGCGACCGCATCACGCGCGCGCTGAACGAACAGCTCGAAACGCGCAGCGGCGCCGCGCGCGTGCTGGTCAACTGCGCGTCGACCGAGTACTTCAAGTCGGTCAAGCCGAAATTGCTGGCCGCTCCCGTCATCACGCCGGTGTTCGAGGACTGGAAAGGCGGCCGTTACAAGATCATCAGCTTCCACGCGAAGCGCGCGCGCGGCCTGATGGCGCGTTTCATCGTCGAGAACCGCATCGCCGAACCGAAGGCGCTGAAAGCGTTCGCGACGGAAGGCTACGCGTTCGATGCGGCCGCTTCGAACGATACGACTTACGTATATCGCCGGCGAGTCGGCGAGTGACCATGCCGGCCGTTCACGAGACGGCCGGCGCATGCATGAGTCCGGGCAAGCGGTACACCGCCGGTTCCGGTCGCACCAGAGGAGAGACAGATGACCCTTTCGATCACCAGCAATTTCGACGCAGGCGCAATCGACGTCGTGTCGTGCGACAGCCCCGATGCGATTCGGCTGCGCGTACGCGGCGACAGCCACTCGGAATTCGCGCAATGGTTTTACTACCGCCTCACGGGCGCACGTGGCGAGCGATGCGTGATGACGTTCGAGAACGCGGCCGAGTGCGCCTATCCGTCAGGCTGGCGCAACTACAGCGCGGTGGCGAGCTATGACCGTGTCGACTGGTTTCGCGTGCCGACGACGTTCGATGGCAAGACGATGACCATCGATCACGTGCCCGAATTCGACAGCATCTATTACGCGTATTTCGAGCCGTATTCGGAAGAGCGTCATGCGGCGTTTCTCGGCGCGGTTCAGCAGTTGCCCCAGGCGGGTGTCGTCGAGCTCGGCCGCACGGTCGAAGGCCGCCCGATGTCGCTGCTGACGCTCGGTACGCCGGAAACCGACGGCGTGTCGAAGAAGAAGGTCTGGATCATCGCGCGCCAGCATCCGGGCGAGACGATGGCCGAATGGTTCGTCGAGGGCCTCGTCAAGCGACTGGCCGGATGGGGCGACTGGGCCGGCGATCCGGTCGCGCGCAAACTCTACGATCGCGTGACGTTCCACATCGTCCCGAACATGAACCCGGACGGCAGCGTGCATGGCAACCTGCGCACCAATGCGGCGGGCGCGAACCTGAATCGCGAGTGGATGGAGCCCGATGGCGAACGCAGCCCCGAGGTGCTGGCCGTGCGCGATGCGATCCACGCGACCGGCTGCGACATGTTCTTCGACATCCACGGCGATGAGGATCTGCCGTACGTGTTCGTCGCAGGTTCGGAAATGCTGCCGAGCTTTACCGAGCAGCAGGGCAAGGAGCAGCGCGCATTCATCGACGCGTTCAAGGTCGCGAGTCCCGACTTCCAGACCGAACATGGCTACGCGGCGAGCAAGTACAAGGAAGATGCGCTCAAGCTCGCGTCGAAATACATCGGCCACCAGTTCGGCTGCCTGTCGCTGACGCTCGAGATGCCGTTCAAGGACAACGCGAACCTGCCTGACGAGCGTGTCGGCTGGAACGGTGAGCGCAGCGCGGCGCTCGGCGCGGCGATGTTGGCCGCGATCCTCGTGCACGTCGAGGCGTTCGCGTAAGCGTAGCGTCGCCGCATGAAAAAAGCCGGGGCATCTCACGATGCCCCGGCTTTTTTCTTCCGTCGTTGTCGCTCCGTCGAATCAGGACTTCTTCGCGGTTTTCTTCTTCACGGCTTTCTTCTGGCCGCTCGACTTTTTCGTTGCGACGGCCTTCTTGCTGCCGGTGCGGCCCGATGCCTTCGCCTTGGCTTTGCCGCGATGCGACTTGCCCTTGAATTTCTTCGTCGAGGACGTGGAGCGTTCGACGCGCGGCTTCAGCGGCGGAACCGGATCGTTCCAGCTGAACGCGAGCATTTGCTGGCCGACGTAACCGCATCGGAATTTCAGCGGCGTCGGGTCGCTGCCGTCGTTGTGGATGCCGAGCCCGTCGACGGTGACGATGTTGTCGACCTTCACGCGTTGCTTGCCCTGGTCGAACGAGTCGTTCCACGGGGTGATCGTTGTGTTGCCGCTGTCGAATGCATTCGGTGCGAAGTCGACGCGGTCGAAGGCGGACGACGTGCTCGCGATGAAGCTGCCGTGCGCCGCGCAATCGGCGGCGAGCGGGTCGGCATGCATTTCGTTGACGAATTTGTTGATCAACTCGGAGCGCTGGTCGAGCAGGTCGGCGAGTGCCGGTGTCGGAAGCGCAAGCGACAGGCCCGCGATACAGGCTGCCAGCTTGCCGAGCGCCCGGAAAATCCGGAGCGACGCAGGAGAGCTGTCCATCTGGTTATTGGTGAGGAGCGAATGAGACATCGGGCACGTATAGATGCCCGATGAAGAACCGGAGTTCAATCTTAGCGTAAAAAAGTTGTGCGGCAGTAGATGTCGCATTCTGCCGCGTTGCGGAAGGTGCTGCCGGCACGGGCCGACAGTGTCGCGGACGGGCGCGGGAAATCAGGCGCGCGGGCCGCCGAGGCGATAGCGCCGGACGTCGAAGGTCGTGACCCATGCGGGGCGATAGACCGCGATGAGTACCGTGGCCATGCCGGTGAACCACGCTTCGCCAAGTGCCAGCAGCGCCGTGTTCAGCAGATAGCCGGCCGGAATCACGACCGGCACGCCATCGGCGAGCGAGAGCTGCACCCCGGCCGCGGCAGCGGCAACCGCAACGATCGCGATGGCCGGTGACAGGAATCCCTGGCCGGTGATGAACGACGCGAGGTTGTGCGGCAGCCATGCGAGTGCGGCGCGCTGCAGCAGTGCCGATACGGCGACCGGCAGCGCGCCGTAGATCAGATAAGTCAGGCCAATGCCCTGCCACGGCGCGTCGAAGATGATCGCGGCAACGGCCGTGACGGCGCCCATCGCGATCAGTGCGAGCGTCCAGTCGAACAATGTGACGAGCAGCGTTGCGCCGAGCAGATGCATGACGATGCCGTCTTCGAGCCATGCGTTCGACGCCCAGAGGACCGCAATCGCGGTGACGAGCGCGAGCCACACGTGCTGGAGCGTGGCGTCCTGCAAGCGCACGAAGGGGCGCTTCCAGATCGCGAGCGCGAGCAGGACCGCGGCGGCGATCCAGCCACCGATGCCAACCCAGAGCGGAAGCGGTGTGAAAAGAAAACCCATGCGTTCATATTACTCGTTGAGCATCAAAGGTGGGAATCCGCACATACCGAACGTCGCAATATCGAGACTGTTTGCCTAGCGTTCGCGCCGGAACCTCGCCGGCGGTTCGGCGGCGAGCAGCAGGTCTTGCGCACTGGCAGCGGCGGCCGGCGACGGGTACGGACGGTCGTTCCGTTGCGTACGCAGCGTGACCGTGCCGTGTTCGGCGATGGCGGGCTTGCGCGTGCGATTGCGGTTCGCCAGCAGTACCTCGAGGTGCGGCGACAGCCACCCGTTGTAGATCGCGACCGCGGCGGCGCGGTTCGCGGCGCCCAGCTGCTGGAAGATGCTGGCGAGATGGATTTTTACGGTGCCTTCGCTGATGCCGAGCGTGCGGGCGATCATCTTGTTCGTGCTGCCCATGTGGACGAAGCGCATGATCTGCGCCTGCCGCGGCGACAGGAGGCCGCTCGGCGGGCGGCGCGGGAGCGAGCCGGCAAGCGACTGGAAATGCGCGTCATGGCGTGCCGCGGCGGTGGAGGGCAGCAGGCTGAGCGCGAGCGGCGGGATGAAGTGTCCGCCGAGCAGCACCATCTCGAGCGCGCGGACGATCAGGTGCGGTCGCGTGGAATGCGGGATCACGCCGGCGACGCCGTAGTTGAAGAAGCGCTGGATGGCCTCCGGCGAGGTTTCGTCGACGAGGACGGCGGCGGGGGCCGGCGAGCACGCGCTGCAAAGCGCCTGAAGTTCGCTGAGGCGGCCGACGTCCAGCCAGTCGATCGCGACGAGGTCGAAACGCTGGGTGCGCAACAGCCGGCGCGCCTGGAAACTGTCGGGCGCATCGTTGATGCTGGCGTGACGGTCGATCTGCCGCAACAGGGCCTTCAGTCCGTCACGCCGCTCGGCGTCTGAATTGAGCACCAGGAACCGCATATTCAACCTCCGTGATGTGAGTCATTGATCTGCCGTCGGGCATGCCTTGGGTTCGATGATGACAAAGACCTTACACGATGTCTGCTTGGCTGAAAGGCTTAGGAAAAGTCTGAAATTTCGGGCGACGGAATGCAGGACATGAAAAAAGCCGCTCCGGCGGGAACCGGGAGCGGCTTGGCGCGGGCAGGCCTGACGGGCCTGCGAGGCGGGTCAGTGGAAGTGAGGCTGGGCCGGCGATGCGTCTTCCGGCATTTCCGCATGGACGATTTCACCCAGCGGATCGGCGTAGAGCGGCACGCCGCAGTCGTCGCAGTATTCAGGCTCGAAGCGGCCCGCGTGCCGGCGGACGTCGGTTACGCCGCACTCCTTCAGCAGGCTCACGATTTCCTCGAGCGGCCCTTCGATCGGCGCTTCGCCTTCGAGCGTCGCGTTGTCGATCGACACGTCGCCGTTTTCGCGGCCGTAGAGCGGCCACACGACGCCGTAGATCACGTCGTTGCTCGCGCGTCGCGTGAAGCCGACACGATACTCGTCGATACGGCGTTCGCCGAAGCCGGCGACCACCGCGCGCAGCTCTTGCGGTGCTGCACCAAGTGTGTCGAATAGATAACGAATGGCGGTTCGAACCGTGTGCGGACGGATGCGCTCGTCTGCATCGCGGCAGGCCGAATAGTACGCGTCCGGAAGGAGGCACTCGAATTCGCAGCCGGGCAGGGCGATCGAAAGGTTCGGGCCGCCCTGGGCCGTCCATTGTTCGAGGCACTGGCCGCGTTCGATCCGGCTGCCGTTTTCCTCTTCCTGCCAGCGGAACAGCGGCGCGCCGGCGGGGGCGGCGACGACGGCGAGCAGGAAGCGCGGGTCGGCCAGGATCGGCGAGGTTTCAGGCAGGTCGCCGAAGCTGAGCTTGGGCGTATGCTGGCTGATTGCCCCGTGTGCGAGCTGCTGCGCAAGCCGGTAGGTCTCGACATGGTGGCGCGGCAACTGATCGATGCTGTAGAGAAACGGCGCGAGCCCGACGAGCGTGCCGTTCGCCAGTACGTGAGCCTGCAGATGCGTTCGCAGGGCGTCGGCAACATCGCTCTTGAGCGGGCCCGACGGAATCATGTAGCGCGTCCATGCGAGAACCGGGACGGCGACCAGCAGGGCATCGAACGGCTGTCCGTCGTGCTCGATCACCATCGACTCGCTGTGCGTCTCGGCCATGTCGGCGAGTGCGCCGTAGGCATCGGGGTGATTCTGCTGGAGATGGTCGAGCGCGGCGTCGAGCGTGGTCTGGTTACCGTTGCGGACGATCTTGGCGAGCAGCGCATCGAGCTTCGCTTCCCAGAAGCGATCCTCGATGCGGCTGCCCGAGGCGAAGAGCGCAAGCGACAGACCGACCAGTTTGTCGGCATCGGGGGGGAGGCGTTTGGCGATTCGCTGGCGCATATTAAACACGTATATAGAAAGAGGCGAAGAACCTCACATTCTAGTCCGTTCTTTGCACCATAAGCGGTCTCGTGCCGAGACGTGGTCGGCAGGCCATATCGCTGCTTTCGTAAAAAAGTTGCGTCGCACCCCTTGCGCGATTCGAGGCAGGTGCCTACAATCACGCCTCTTTCGCGCTAACGGAAACACGGCGCGGAAGGGGAAGCGAAGCTGGTGGTGTGCTGCAGT